>JAURDA010000024.1 GCA_030828165.1 Candidatus Poseidonia sp. | reverse complement strand
ACCTTTGAAGCCGGCGAGCACGTCGATGTGCTGGTTCGTTTCAAATCAAGTCACGACGCTGAATGTCACCTTGAATCGTCCATAGAAATCGAGGGTTTTGGGGCTTGGCGTCAACACGTTTGGCTCAGCAGCCCGTTTCAACGCCCCGAGGAGGACCTCGAGAGCAGCGAGGCGGAATGAAGGCTTGAAGAGCATCCCCCGCCTCTCCCCGTCCGATGAACCTGGACGAGACCGACGTCGCCCTTCTCCGCTTGCTCAATGAGGATGCCCGTGCAAGCCACCGGCATCTTGCCCGGACGCTCGGCCTTGCACAAGGCACCGTGACCAATCGGCTTCGTCGATTGGAGGACGAAGGCATCGTCGTGGGGTACCGCCCAGTCTTCAACCCGCAAGAACTCGGTTGGTCCATGACCATCATGGCGGGCCTTCGTATCGTCAAAGGTCGCATGATCGATGTCCAACAGCGCATTGCGGCCGATCCGAGGGTGTTCGCTGTCTACGATGTCACCGGTGATTGGGATTCCATCGTGCTGGCCAGGGTCCGAGACCGAAACGACTTGGACAACCTCACGAAGACGGTGTTCACGTTGGACGGCGTGGCTCGGTCGTACACCCATGTTGTGCTCAACACCGTCAAGGAAGATGCTTTTCCTTCCCTTCCACCTCAGGAATAAGGCTCCGGGGGTCGTACAGGTCGACCAGAGGCAAGAGGACGTTCACCAATCCCGACAGGCCCTCGACCACCCGTGTTTCGGGTTTCAAGCACACCATCAGCATCGAGCGCAAACGTTCGTCAAATTTGACATCCAAGGACTCCAAATTTCGTCTGCACGTCGTTTGGAGGCGCCCCCCTGTCCGGTCCCAATCCATCAAGAGCACCAAACTCGGACCGTTGTCGGTGGTGTTCACCCTCCCGTAACGCTCCACGAGTTTGAGCACGACATCATCGACGGGCCAGCCCCGATGAAGCAATTCCAAGGGCCCGGTAAACCCTAGCCGTTCAAGGGCACGTCGGTCCCGCCGGCCCTCCACGAGGATACCGACACCGAGCTCCCTGTTTCGCTGTCGCACCTCAGCCAATGCCTGTGCCGCTTGGTGCCACCGGTGCTCAGCATTGGAGGGCCCTCGGACGTTTGCACCAGCGTCGTCAATCGGCACAGCAACCACTCTGCAATACGGGACGAACTTCGCCCACGGGTGTTCTTCCGAGGTGACCATCATCAAGGTTCGTTTCCCAAACGCCTCCAGGGCTTGGTGCACCGCCTGAGAAGCACCGCTGTGAAAACTTCTTCAAGCACCAACCGCATTGGTTGGGCTCTGGAGTCGAGGGGCCTTCGCCGGCGAAGAAGAACCCGCGGGTTGGCCCTGATGAAAGGTTTCAGCACCTACAAATTACCTTCCCCACGGGGGGTTCAAGTAGCACGGCCCGGTGTTAAACGTTGAGGCAAGAAATGGCGTCGAAATCGTTCAATTTCATCACCAAAAAATCGCGAAAAAAACGCAGACAGGCCTGCGATGTGGCCTTCAAAACAAATCACGGTTCTAACCCCCATCAAGCAACGCTTAAGGGGGGGCTACACGGCCGGTTAAACAGGGTGGTTGCATGGTAGCAGAAGACACGGTATTCTCTGTCCTGTATGATAAGTTCATGTTTTGGTCCATTCTCGTGGGCATCTTCACCTTCGGATGGATGTTTTTGGCCATGATTCGCTACCGCGACGGCGTTGAACCCGACACCACGCATCTGGACCACATCGAAGTGGGCTCCTTCCCTGTTGACCGGCATCACACCACCCTTGAGGTGTTCTTCTATGTCCTGCCGACGGTGATCGTCGCTTGGCTCGTGGTCCTGGCGCTCTCCTCAAACGTCGCCGTCTGGACCTTCGATGCCGATGATGAAGGCGTCCACAACATGGAAATCACCGGAAAACAGTGGTTCTGGGAATACAAATACACGGACAGCCTCACCTGGGAAGACGACCCCTCGCTCACCGGCATTGACGTGACCTGGTCGGGCACCACCCTCAGCGTGGCGAGCACCAATTCAGAAGCCGTCAACATCTCGTGGGCCAAAGACGACGGAACCAGCGGAACCGGTGCTTTGGACCAATTGACGGGCACGGAAGACCTTGACGAGGCGTTCAATCCCTTCCTCTACTCCACCGTCCACGTCACGGACGCCGACGGAGCCCTGCTTCACACGTGGATGCACATCCCGACGGGACACACCTTCTCCTCGGCGCTCGGCGAAGACATGATTCTCCCCTGCGACCAGAAAGTCATCTTCGAAATGCACTCCAAGCCTCACGACGATTCCAACCCCAACTACGTCGGCGTTCAGCACTCCTTCTGGCTGCCCGAGTGGGGCGTCAAAGAGGACTTGGTACCCGGCCTCGAGAGTGGCACCTACATGACCATCGTGGCCGACGACCCCGGCACCTTCCCGATTCGCTGCGCAGAATACTGCGGCAATCAACACTCGTTGATGATCGGCCAAGTTTCCATTGTGGCCGCTGAAGGCACGGATTGCTCGACCGACACCGGCGTGAAGAAATCCGGTGACAACAGCGACGGAGGTGACTACTGATGCGCGGCCGTGTTGCAACCTTGCTTGGCGTGCTCCTCATCGCCTTGTTGGCCGCCCCCCAATTCACGGCTGCTCCAGCCGGCATCGGCTCAGCCGGTGACCAAGGGTGCACGTGTCACGGCGGAGCCTCCCCCGACACGACGGTCTTGGTCGACGGTCTCCCACAATCCTACAACGCCAGCGAAACGTACACCTTCACGGTGACCGTTGTCAACGACGTGATGGAACTGTACAACGGCGGTTCGCTCGAGGGCGATGACCCGTGGAACGGTCGTGCAGGAGGTTACCGCATCCTCGTGTCTCACGGCGAGGTCGTCGCCGTGCCCGAATCCCAAGGCCAGGTCATGGACGGTGGACTCACGCACACTGAGGAAAGCAACACTGTCCGTTCGTGGACGTTTGAATGGACGGCTCCTGCCGCCGACGATATCAACGTCGAAATGAAGGTCTACGGTAACGCCGTGAACGGAGGCTCGGGTTCTGGAGGCGACTACTGGAACGAGGTGCAGTTGGACATCCCCGGCGTCAACGCCGGCGCCGTTGCTGCGAGCGCCAGTGCATTGATCATCTTCCTCACGTCAATCGGCCTTGCTGCTGGACTCATCTTTGCAGGCGTGTTGTGGGTCTTCTACCGTCGCTCTCCGGAAACGTTCACCATGGAACGGTTCTGGGGCTTCCTGAAGCCCTGGTTGACCACCACCGACCACAAAGAGGTCGGCATCATGTACTTCCTCTTCGGTTTCTTCTTCTTCCTCGTCGGCGGTTTGCTCGCGCTGCTCTTCCGAATCCAGCTCGCCCTGCCCGAGAACGACTTCCTGACCTACGACGAATACAACTCCTTCTTCACCCTCCACGGAACCACCATGATTTTCCTGGCCGCCATGCCCATGATCGCTGGGTTCATGAACTACATTCTCCCGCTCCAAATCGGAGCAAAGGACCTCGCCTTCCCCCGAATCAACGCCATGGGCCTGTGGTTGCTGGTGTTCTCCGCCCCGCTGATTTTCACGGGCATCTGGTCGGGCGAAGGAGCCGACATCACGTGGGTGATGTACCCGCCCTATTCCTCGCTCAACGAGGCCAACCTCGGTTCGACGATGGCTGATTACGGTTCAAACCCCGGGACAACGGCGTTCATCTCCGGGATGATGATGCTCGGTGCATCCTCCACGCTCGGTGGTGTCAATTTCATCACCACCGTGTTCACCATGCGAGCGCCCGGCGTGACCTGGATGAAGATGCCCTTGTTCTCGTGGTCGGTCTTCATCAGCGTGTTCATGCTCTTCATGTCCTTGCCTGCGCTCATCATCGGCGTGGCGTTCCTGCTGTTCGACCACACCATCGGAACGCAATTCTTCGTCGCAGGGGGCGACCCCTTGCTCTTCCAGCACCTGTTCTGGTTCTTCGGTCACCCCGAAGTGTACGTGGTCATTGTTCCCGCCTTCGGTATCGTCTCCGAAGTGCTGGCGACGTCAGCACGTCGGTCCATCTTCGGTTACAAATCGATGGTGTTTGCCATGGCGGGCATCGGCATCGTCGGTTTCATCGTCTGGGGGCACCACATGCTCACCTCGGGGATGGACCCCTTCTGGCGAGCGGCGTTCATGATCACGACCATGCTCGTGGCCATCCCCACCGGAGCGAAAATCTTCAACTGGCTCGCCACGCTATGGGGCGGTTCCTTGGTCATGAAGACCCACACCCTTTGGTCGCTGGGCTTCCTGGTGACGTTCACGCTCGGTGGCATTTCAGGGATGTTCTTCCCCGTGGCCGGGCTTGACATTCACTTCCACGATTCGTACTTCGTGGTCGCTCACTTCCACTACGTGTTCATCGGCGGAACGGTCTTTGCCCTCTTCTCCGCGGTGTACTACTGGTTCCCCAAGGCCACGGGGCGAAAGTTGAACGAGACCCTCGGCCTCTGGCATTTCCTCATCGGCTTCGCCTCCTACAACGCTGCCTTCTGGCCCATGCACGCCTTGGGCATCATGGGTATGCCTCGAAGGACGCACACGTACACCATCGAATCCGGATTTGCGGAATACAACATGGCGGTCTCAACCTTCGCCTTCATCTTCGGTATCAGCCAGCTTCTGTTGGTTTGGAACATCCTCTACTCCGCACGACGTGGGGAGCCCGTGGGGAACGACCCGTGGGGCGGCTGGTCCCTTGAGTGGTCGACCACCTCGCCACCACCGACCCCGTCGTTCCACGAGATCCCAACGCAGCACGACATGAACGAAATCTACGGCCATCATCACGACAACGAGGCCCCGAGCCTCGGCGAAAAGTTGTGGAAAGCCGAGCCGAAAGGAATGGTCGTCGGCCAACTGGAGGGAGAAGAATGAGCGGTGGAGAAGCGCACGTGGAAAACAGCATCTGGATGCGAGCCGTGCTGTTCGGTGGTGTCTTTGTGGCCATCGGTCTGCTCGCTTTTGCAACGATGGGTGTCGGTATCGCCAATGTCAAGCACGTTGCTTACGAAGACGCCATCCACGAATACGAGGACGCGAAGTATGCCTACGAGAACGCCAAGGCCAACAACGCCAGCGATGCTGAAATAGCCACCCTCAAGGCAACCAAAGAGGAAGCCCACCACCACGAGGTCGAAGCCCACCTGTCCTACTTAACGTGGCGAACAGCGGGCATCACCATCCTGTTGATGTGTTTCACGTACGCCTCCTTCATTGGTTTGGGCGGTTTCCTCAACTCGGTCTTCCCCGACGACCACGGCCATGGCGACCACGGGTACGGCGGTGATGACCATGAACATCACGGCTCGGGTTCACCGATCGTCTTCTCCTTGGGAATCATGCTCTTCTTGATGGGTTTCCCCTCGTTCCAAGCCACCCTCGGCAACATGCTCTCGGGCGTGGACGCAAACCTTGGTGACCTTGGATTGAGCATGGTCGGACTTCTGTTCGTGACCGCAGGCGTAGCCAACTGGTGGCGCGAAGACCTGCCGTTCATCGGCAACAACGAGCAAATCGCCACGGAAACCGACGAATGGTTTGCTGGCGAGCACATCCGAAAAGCCGGTTTGTGGGTCTTCATCATGTCCGAAGTGATGGTCTTCGCGACCTTCTTTTCCTCCTACCTTCGTATGCGAACCGAATGGTGTACCGAATGGCAAGTAAGGGATGGAAACGAAAATTGTGCAGCCGTTGACACCCTGACCGCCTCGGATTTCCTGCGTCCCAACGGTGGTACGCTGGACGGGCTTGGTGGACAAGGCGACTTCATGACCCTGCTGCCGGGCGCCATCAACACCTTCGCGCTCATCATCTCTTCCTACACCATCGTGCTGGCGCTCAAGACGGCGAAGAGCAAGGACTGGCAAGCACCCACCGGTGTGCTCGGAAAAATCATGCCCACCAAGAAAGCCGCCATTCGCAACTACCTCATCGCCACCTTCCTGCTCGGTTCGATGTTTATCGTTCTGAAACTCGTTGAGTGGAGCCACTTGGTCGCCGAAGGATTCACCATCGGCGCAGCCGGTACGACCGGGCAAGCGGCCTCCATCTTCTACGTCGCCACCGGTGCACACGGACTCCACGTCTTCATCGGCTTGTTGGTCATGCTCTATTTGATCTTCAAGGCCGACACGGTTGGCTACGACGAGAAGAACGGGCAAGGCATCGAATACTTCGGCCTTTACTGGCACTTTGTTGACTTGGCTTGGGTGGTCATCTTCCCAGCCTTCTATCTGTATTGAGGTGAGATTATGGGAGAACACGAAACATCTGGAATCTTTGAGTCGTTGGTTGAAAAACTGCCAGGAAATTTTGACATCTACTTTTGGAACTTCGTCATCCTGATGATTTTCACCGTCTTTGAAGTCGGTGCGGTCTTCTTTGATGTCATTCCTGGAACGGACATTGAAATCTCGCTTTCCTTGGTTTGGGCCATCCTCATCGGTGTCGGGGTCGTCAAAGGTTACGGCATTGCTGCCTACTTCATGCACTTGAAGGGAGACCCACGGGTGTACACCCGCACGGCCCTTTTCCCCGTCTTGTTCGTGCTGCTCATGCTCTGGGGAATCGGTCTCTCCAACCCCGGTGCGGTCGGTGACCTCCCCGCTTGGTGCACACCGTTTTCCGATGGCTACGCAATGAACCGCTAAGGAGCGAGATGCATGCGCAACTGGAAAGCCCTCGTTCTCCTTGTGCTTGCGTTGCTCCTCATCGCACCGGTTGAAGCCTACAAAGGCAGTCAGTTGACGCGCGGTCCAATTGAATCCTTCCAACTCATTGACCAGAACGGTGATGCCTATTCCTTCGACTTTGACAGCGAAGGGGTCATCGTGGCGTCGTTTATCTTCACCCGGTGCCCCGATGTATGCCCCGTTATCACCCAGTCGCTGAAGAGCGTTGAACAAGAACTCACCGAGCGTGAACGCCAAGACGTGACCTTCGTTTCCATCACCGTTGACCCCGAGCACGATTCTCCTGAACGCCTGGCTGCATACGCAGAACTTCACGGCGTGGATTGGCCTCACCTCACCGGGACTTCTGAAGAACTCGAACCCGTATGGGCAACCTTCGGTCTCGTCGTTCAAACGGCGGTGATTGAAGCCCACGTGATGCCGTATCAACCTGCCGAATCGTCGGTAACGATCGCAGGAACCAACAACACCGACGGCCAATACATGTTCGCCCTCAACGCTTCACTCGCAAGCGAGATGCTCGCCGTTGACCGGAACTGGACCCTCAACACCTCGCTCACGAGTTTCGGAACCATGCTCCACGGCATCAACGGTGTCGATGCACCCGACGATGGCGCGTGGTATTGGGAACTCAATCTTTGGAACGAAAGCGGAAACGAATGGGTGACGAGCGACGTTGGCATGGACGCCGTTGACGTGCTTCAAACCCCCCACTTCGCTTGGGTAGCCTCAAACGCCAACCGTTCCAATCTCTCGACACCCGACCCGGAAAACGGCATGAGCATGGCCGTCATATGGCCCAACGGAAGCGCTGAGACCGTGTCCAGCGAGAGCTTCACGGGGTACCATTTGACCGAGGGTGCGCTGGGAGAGGTGGGCATCAATCGGACCGTTGAAGCAACGTCGTTCGGACACTACATGTCGTCGCTTGATGACCTCGTCGCTCCCGATGACGGGTCGTGGTGGTGGAGCCTCTCTGTTTGGAACCAAACATCCGGAGAATGGTCGACATCCGATGTGGGCATGGATGGACTATCAGAGCCCGAACACATCGCTTGGGCGCCGTCCACGCTCAACGCTTCCACGCTTCCTTCACCGGTGAAGAGCAATGCCGACACGTCCGTTTGCAACGGGCACGGCCGGCACATGGGGTCGGGTGAAGGCAAGCATTGCATGTGCGACGATGGATATGCATGGGACGGTGATGACCGCCTCTCTTGCATCCCGGATGTCACCGAAGACTACACGGTCGGACACTCGACCATCGTTTACATCCTCAATCCAGCACGGGAGCCCGTTGTCGCATGGGCAGGCGATGATTGGCGCCCCGAGGACGTCGCGGCCGATATCCAAACCGTCCTCGAAGTGGAACGTCTCGGCGGTCATGAACCTGAAGTCACGCCAGGATTGGGGATCTTCGGGGTGTTCGGAGCCTCTCTGGTCGCTTATTTGGCGGGTGTGCGCACCACCAAGCCCAATCCGACCCAAGCGAAAGGGGAAAAAACCGAACCGCATGCGTGAAGCCGAAGCAGTCGTCGCATAGCCTGGTATTGCGCCGGATTTGAAATCCGGTGTCCCCGTGACTCGGGAGTTCAAATCTCTCCGACTGCGCCATTCTCTCTCCTTAAGCACACAGGGAAGACTTCTCAAACTCAACCCGCTCTCATCAGCACATGCGACGAGGCTTGCTCGCTCTGTGTTTGTTCGCCAGCATGGTCCTTGCCGGGTGTCTCGGTCCTGCTTCGGCCGCCTGGGGCAGCGGCAACGACGCCGTTGAGGTCCAATTTTCAATGGAAGGCACCAACGTGAAAAGCGGGCTTTCCGGTTCGGCCACCACCGAATCGGTGATCCCCGTTGGTTGCACTTCCGGTGACGATGGTCTCGCTCTCGAAGCAGGGCTTGGCCAGCCGGTGGCCTTTACAGGCTATCTCGCTGCAAGCCATTTCTACACCGCTCACGACACGCTCATGGGTGCACGCGGCCTCGACTTCGGCGTGACCACCGCTGTAGCGGTGCAATCCATGCCTTTCAACGATGCAGCGGGTGTGGTTGACGGGGACGGTGCTCGAATCGACGTGAAGGATTGGAGTTCACCGTTGAACCCCGAAACGGGTGCGGGGAGCGTTGATCTCGATGAGTTGGACAGCGACGCGGAAACAAAATGGTTCATTCTCGGTTTGATCCCCAATTCTGAAAACGTCCTTGAAGGCATGAAAGCCCTCAACGAATGGCATCAGCCCGTCTCCATTCAGGGCTACTTGGTCTCAAAGGGTGGCAATGAAAGTAACCCCACAGGTTACCTCAAATCGTGGCACGCCACCAACAACGAGTGCTCGCTCACCGTCAATTCCGGGAACAACCGAGAAGACCTGTACGTACTGGTAAGCGGTATTGTTCTTGACGGAGCAAGCGTCAGCTCCAACGGTGAAAGCGACGATGAATGGGTGCAAGGCAACGTTCCGTTGTTGGGACGCACCGGCTTTGTTCTGTTTTTCCTCGCTGGCGGCGTCGGTGGTGCAGCAGGCCTGTTTGTTGTGTCGCGAAGCATGGTGATGCGCTCCGCAAGCCAATCCATGCAGACCCTTATCGGATCAGAGGGCATGAAAAAAGCGGCGAGCGTCAAATCCGATGCAAAGGCAGCCAAGAAAGCCGGTATGGAATCGCCAACCGAACGTCAACAACGCCTGGATAAAGAAAACACCAAGGCCCAAAAAGAAGCGAAGAAAGAGCGCCAAGAGACTCGAGCCTCACCGGTCAAGGACGACAATGCCCTCGGTGGATTTGACCTTGACAGCGTATTGGCTTCCACTTCAACTTCTTCCGGCCCGGGCGTTGGAGCCCCCGGTGGACGAAAGAGTTCGGTGGTGGTCTCACAAAGCGCCCAAGCCATTGAAGAGCGTGTTGTTCCATCCAACGAATCGCGGGCCTCCTCTGCACCACCAAGCGTGGGACAGTCACGCTCAAGCCCTCCATCTCCAAAGAACAACGCCGGTGGGCCCCCTCAACAAAGTGAGGCTCCCAAAAGCCAACCACCGGTCCGCCGTCGAAAAGCGGTCAAAAAAGCCGAGCCTGTTGAAGAGGCACCTGCGCCGATCGAACATCACGAGGAAGAGGATTTCTCTGACTTCTCGTTCTGAACCGGGACGACGATGTCAACGGCGTGCTTGAGCACGTTCATCTCAAGGGGCGTTGAACCCAAATTCTCCCCGTCCACGTTGATGGCGGTTGGCTCATCGGTGGTGATGGCCAGCGATTTGAACCGATGATAGTCCACCTTTGGATGGAAGACATGTCGGCCCTCCGCTTTGAGCATGCCAAAGGCCTTGAGGATTTGACCGCGCTTCATGCGCTTCAGCACCCCGATGTCCATCTCGCCGTCATCAACCGAAGCTCCGGGAGCAAGCGGCAGCAACGAGCCACCGGTTTGGCTGTTTTGCACCAGGAAGAGCGTGAAGGCATCCGCCACGGAGCGACCGTTGATCGTCAGCGTTGCACTTCGCTTTCGATTGGCGAGAATCGCCATCAAAATGCCAACATCGTACCGAGCCGGCCCCAGCCAGCGCATGCGCTCAGCCTGAATGTTCGAGTCGACCCCCAACCCCCACGTGACCAGATTGTGGCTGAAACGCACCATGCGTTCTCCTTCGTTCCCCGGCAAACCTTCGGTCAGTTCAACCCGGGCGAGATCAAGGGCCTGAACGTGCCCTCCGAGAATCGCTTCAACGGCATCATCAACCGTTGCGAGGTTCAAATCGTTGGCTTGCGAATTTCCGGTTCCTGCAGGGACGATGGCAAAGGTTTGCCGTTGTTCGAGATTGAGCAGCATACGACCCGAGATGACCTCGCACAACGTCCCGTCGCCTCCAACGGCAACGATGGGTTCGTTCTCACCGACGACCAGGGCGGAAGCAAGCGTTACCAAGTGACCGCTGTACGCCGATTGGGACAGCGTTACTTCAACGCCTTCCTGTTCCAAACGAGCCTTAACTCGCTCGCCGATGGCTGCACCTTTTCGTTTCCCTGCGTACGGATTGACCAGAAGATGAACTTTGGAAGGTTTGTTGCGCCGGTGGGCCGGGTGCGTAAAGACAGGGGCGAATTGCGGCCGATGAACGCCCTTTTTCTTCCGAGTGGCCGTGTCCGCATCAAAATTGAGCGGTGGAGCGAACCCTTCGTCCTCTTGGACCATGAACCGTTGACGCCGTTTCAGCGCTTGAAGCCTTCTCTTGGTTGGTTTCAGCCCTTCATGGGAAGTGCATACGTCGTTATTCACTTTGCATATGCGCCCTCTTTTCTCGCATCACAGGAGAAAATTCCCAAGCAAGAGGTCTTGAACCCGGGCTTGCTCCGACGGTCGTGGACGAAGCGTGGAGTGAAGACGATCACGCGTTCATGGAGCGTGCCCTCCTCGTTGCAGAACGAGGCAGGGGCAAAGTGAGTCCCAATCCGCTGGTGGGTTGCGTTTTGGTCAAAGACGGCGTCGTCATCGCCGAAGGATGGCACGACCACCTCGGAGGCCTTCATGCCGAACAGATGGCGATTCACGACGCTGAAGAAAAGGGAAAGTCCCCCAACGGTGCCACAGCGTACGTGACCCTCGAACCGTGCAATCACTTCGGCCGCACACCGCCCTGCACCGAAGCGCTGATGTGGGCCGGAGTGAGTGAAGTGGTGGTCGCTCACGAAGACCCCAACCCCACCGTGCGTGGAAACGGGTGCCGTGTGCTCAACAACGCCGGGATTCCAACGCGAACAGGTCTCATGGAAGGCGAAGCCCGAGAGCAAATGCGCGCTTTTCTGCACTGGTGCGAGCACCGGCGTCCGATGGTAACGGTGAAACTGGCCGTGGACGTCAACGGGTCGGTGGACGACCGGTCTGAACGGGCACAACGCTTCACCTCGACAGGATGCCTCGAGAAAGTTCACGAATTGCGAAGGGATTGCGATGCGGTCCTTGTGGGCGTTGAAACGGTGAACCGAGACGACCCGCAATTGACCGTACGCAGGGTGCCTGCAACGCGACAACCTCTGCGAATCGTTCTTGACCCGAACGGCCGAATCAATCCTGCAGCAAGCATGCTCAGCGAGGGCGAAGACGTGATGCTGGTTCAATCCGAGTTCAGCACCCTGCGTTCCTTGCTCAACCAATTGGGCGACATGAACATCCAGCGGGTGCTGGTTGAAGGCGGTCCCTCAACCGTGCATCGGTTTTTGGAAAACGGTTTCGTTGACGAGGTGTTCTTGGTGCACAGCAAGGTCGAACACGCCCAACCGGTGCCCTCCAACCTCGATCGGACGGTGCTGATGAACGCAGGGTTGAGCTTGGAAGACGAGACGGTTTGGGGCGATGAGCGAGTTGAGCATTTCACCCGCCCGGCTTAACGCACCGTCAACACATCGTTCCAACGGTGCGAGGACCCCTTTCGAAACAGTTGGTCGTGAAAGGCCCGTTGTTGCATGTGGACGCACCGTGCAAGTCGGCCACGATGGTTGTAGCAACCCTGACGAGTATGAACCACGACCAAAAGGTCGTCCAGCGAAAGGAGGGGGCCTGTGGCCGCAGGGGGTGCTTTCGAGACTCGCTCAACCGTACCGTCCCACTCCACATCGCTCTGCAAAGGCGGCTCCAACGGCTCGTGTTCAAGTCGAACGCCGCCCTCGGCCAGTTTCACCGGTCGCCAGACATGGGGAACGCCGTTGTCCAACCACGTTCGGATGCGTTTCAGTTGCCCTTTGGTGGCGAGGCCCAATACGGAAGCTTCCCACCAACCCGGTGTTCGGGCGAGCGTGACGTGATGGACACCGGGGTACTCATCCCGAGGGTCAAGACCGTCCGCCCACGTTCGGCATAGGTCTTCCAGCCGTACCGGGAGCAAAGGGAGCGGAGACATGCCCATCTCCTGAAGGCGATAGGGATTGGCGAGTTCGCCTTGGAGCAAAATCGGGCGGCGCCCTTCAAGCGGTTCCGCTCCGCACGCGACCAGCAAGTCGTCCAGCGAAGTCCCGTTCGCAGCGTATCCCCGAGCGTACTCCAAAACAGCTCCTCCATCAAGCGGTTCTACATCGGGCGTACGGGCGGCTTCAAAGACGAGGTCAACGACCGCCTGCGGAGAATAAAGCACCGCTCGCGTGGGAAGCGGGAGCGGCGAGTTGTTGGCGGCATAGGGCCAAAGGCGCGGGGAGGTGCCGTCCATGCGGGTTGGTCACCGCCGTGTGTTCATCAAGTTGCCTCAGTGCGTGTAGGTGGTCTCAAACAAGCAAGACGGACAGGTCACTTTGATCGGCCGTACATCGGGAATGCCCAACGCCACGCCGCAACCCGAGCAAAGGATGGCTTGGTTCACGCTGTCCCGGCGAGCCGCTGCTTCACGGGTTGGGTCGTATTCGAATCGAAATTGACTTTTGTCCACCATGTTGGGGGTGGAGGGAGGGGCTGCAGATTGCAGACCCGGTACCTCTTTGTGACTCGTGTCCCAAGCATCGGCAAGAGGATCCGGGGCCGGTGCTGATGTCGATGAAAGGGCCGCCATGGCCGCTTGCACCGTCGCTTCATCGGTTCCGTAGACCCGGCAAATTCGGTCCATCTCAAGCATTTGGTCGTAACCGCTCAAGGCCTTCAAAGCGACGAGTTCTGCTTGGGGGACCGGGCTCATGCATTTTGCAGGCAAAGGCTTGCTTTTCTTTGTTGAGGGTCGCCGTTTGAGATGAAGGTTCGTTGGCTCTTCCATAATCCGGAAGTTCGGGTACGGGTTATGGAAGGGTTCAAATGAGGTCGGCCGTGGCCGCCGCTTGAACCACCATGGTAAGCCGTCCAACGTTCCGGAAAAGTGCAGGCAGCAACAAGCGCGCCCGAGCCGTTCGAGCCATCGTGTGCGGCGAGGTCATGCAACCTGCTCACGCCTTGTTTGCGACCGATTCAATGGCCAGGGTGCTCGAGATGTTAACACGCCACAACTGGGACCACGTGTTCATCGTGGACGAGGACGATGTCCCGCTTGGACGAATTCATGCCGTCGACGTGCTCAAATCGGTCAGCCGGAAAGCGGTGAATCGGGACATTGCCTGGATGCACTCCGTCCCCGCTCAACAGATGCTGACCAACCCTCCGTTGACCGTTCGCACCGGAACCCCCCTCCTGAAAGCCGGGGCGCTGATGCTCACGCACGACCTGAACCAACTGGCGGTGGTGGACGATGAGGGAGCCCTTGTTGGCGTGGTGGGTCACAACACCGTTGCGAGGGTGCTCCCTCGCTTCCTCCTGTGATCAAATGCCCCAGTAGCGGTCTGCTTGGGCTTGCTTGGCTTGGAGGGTGCGAACCACGGTCGTCACCATCCAAAGGACGACCACCCAAATCAGAGGCGTGGTCAAGTCGTTGAGAATCATCTCGACGCTGAACTCGTAGGACGTGCCGTTCAAGACCCGAATGGCGATGTCGAGGGCAGCGTTGAGGAACGAATACACGACCATGCCGAAAACGCTGAGGACGATCAGACTGCCCGAGAACGAACCCCGTTTCAAGCGCAGCAGCATGAAGCCGGCCGTTGAGGTCAGGAAAGCGATGACGGTCCACGCCAGCGAAGAATGAATGACGCTGAGCCAGAGCACCGAGGGAGCGTTCGCCGTCGCTTCGAGCAAACCAAACGCTCGCCAACCCTCGGCCACAGCGAAGATGGCGCTGAAGAGGGTGGCCGTCCAGAGCAGGGACGAGAACATCGCTGCGTCGGCGTTTTCCCGCATTTCTTGGATGACGCGATTGACCGTGGATTCGATTCCCGCACCCTTGCTGAAAATGTACAGCCCAAGAACCAGCGGAAGGGCTCCAATCACGACGCCGCCGATTTCGTTTGGCAGCATAATGCCCAAGCCCAAAATGGCCATGATGGCGCCGAAGGGGACCATGATTTTTGATCGCCATTTCGGGTCGTCGAGCGCTTTCACGATGTAGTAGTACGTTCCTTCAATGCCCTTGGATTGGCGAACCGTTACGCGCTCAATGTGGTCGATGCGAACTTGCGAGGTGATGATGGGCAGAACGCTTTCGTCTTCCGCACCGTCGGTCACGAGAATGGCTTGGTCGGGTTGGAAACTCGAGACGACCTCTTCCAGTTGCGCCGCAATGGCTCGGTCAGATCGGACGCCTACCTTTTCATCGCCGGTGAGAATGGTGATCTCAACTTCATCTTCTTCGCCCTTCGTCTCGACGATGGCGTCGTTTTGAGCGAGCGCGCCAAGGATGGCGTTGGTATCGCTTTCCTCAGGATCGGCGATGCCGAGTTTGAGGGCTGCGGTCAAGACGTTTCGTCGGCCGACCACGGGGCCGCGAATGGAAGTCTTGATGCCAAGGTCGTTATCACGGTCAACCGTAATCACCAACGTTCGTGTCATCTGCTCCCCCTTGTTGGCCCCACAAACCTTCTTTCATTCAAACCCTTGTGCGGAATGCCCGCTTCAGCGTTCCGCAACCTCGGCTGTGCTTCGAGGACGAACGACAGCGGCGTCGTCTTTTCCAGGTGGAGGGTCCTCCCAATCCGGATCGCCCGGCAGCACCAATCCCGCCCCAAGGGCGACAAGGCGCTCTGCGAGGCGGCCTTGGGTTGCGGACAGGTGTTCCCACTGGTGGTCAACGTCCTGCCAGGAACGCCATTGCCGCAATCGCCTCGTTGAACGCACAAAACGAACGTAGAGTTTCATGTGAGCCCGGGCGGTTAACGGCCAAAAGAGCATGAAGAAGACAAACGCCCCCGCAGCGGGCAACATCGTGACGTACTGGAGCACGTTGTGAGAGGCCATAGCGATGGACACCGGACTGTTCGGGTCGAGAAGAAGCCAAACAAAAGCGGTGGTCAACCCAAGCCACCAAAGCGGGAACACCACCACCGAGGAGAGCACCTTGATGCTTCCCTGAAGGGAGTCGTCCACCTTGGCTCGACGGGTGATTTTTTCGAGAAGACTTTGGAATTTGTAGGGCACATAGTTGCCGAGAATGGCGCCCCACGTGACCAATCCAAACATCCAAACCACGGACCAAAGCCACGAAGCCACGAGGCGGGAGAATCCGGAAAAAGTCAGTTTTTCCGGTTTGGAGTCAACGTCATAGGGACGGAGGTTTCGCCGTTCCAACGCATCGAAATGGGCCTCGCAATCGTGCACCAATTCATCAGCCGCCGTTGGGTCATGGACAGCGAAGTATTCCCAACCTGCTCTAAGGCGACGAGCACCGAGGACCGACTCAGCGTACGAGAGCGGTCGGAGTTGTTCACCGGATTGACGTTGTTTTTCGGCTTGGACCATGCTGCGCGCTTTCCAAATCAACGTTCGCTCTCGCCAGGTTGATTTGGCCAAGTTCGCCCGTTGGAGTTCGACGCCAATGGCTGCAGTAAGGTCGTTAACCCAGGCTTTGTCGCTGGCGTCATCGCCCACTGGAGGAGGTTCCGGGTACACCATGTTTCGCTCGAGCACGATGGCTGCGCGTTCTCGGAACCGATGGGAATCGGAATAATGCAGACCCACGGGGACAAGTCGAGGGGGAGGGAGGCCCTGCTCACGGGCCCTTCGCAGGGCTTCGAGGAAGAGCCGTGCGGCACCCGAACGGATGGATTGAACCGATGCCTCAGCGTGTGTTTTCTCTTCGGGGAACATCAACACGGATCCGCCATTCGCAAGCGTTGTCGCTGCTGCGGAAAGGACCTCTGAGAAAGTTTCGGAGGAGGTGCGTCGATTGAACGGCGTGACCGCAGCGGTGAGCGGCACCACGCCTGCTGCTTGGAACGGAAGGCTGACGAGGGGCAGCTTGAACAGGCGATGGCTGACCAGTGTTGTCACCCGTTGAGGTAATTTTGCGGTCATCAGCATGGGGTCGATCAGCCCATTGGGATGCCAGGAAATGAACAGGACACCGGCCTCATCGGCGATGAACTCGTCGTCAACAACGTTGACTTCTCGAAACCAAATGCTCGTCAGAAAACGGAAAAAGGCTCGGAAGAATCGGTAGGGCAGGCTCAACGCATTCGCCGATTGCGGGCGGTTCGCTGGGCTCACCATGGAGGAGGTCTCTTCGTTCTGATTCTTAGCACCATGCCCTTCAGGAGGGATTTGACGACGGGGTTGACCCGTCGCCCGTGGTCTCGGCCTTCGTCTCCGCTGGTGCGGTCAAACGACGCCACCGTTGCGTCGCCCGGATGTATTTCAGCGGATGATCCATCCACGATTGGTCGCAGGTTCGATTGTCGCCGGGAAGCACGGGGCAGTTGTGATTCACCTTGAGTTTTCCACAACCTGCTGGCGTGTATTCGTGCTGGTAGACGTGCTGGACCTGATAGGAGGTGGTCGCCTCGCTGAAGTCCGGGGCCCCTCGGAAGAAATTGACGCACGCTTCTTGGGGGAGGGCGAGGGTGGCCGCCATCGAGGCCAGAAACAAGCGACCGAAGTGGTTCACGTTCACTCCACCGGACAAATCGGCGATGATTTTCTGCATGCATGGGGGCCAGTCGCTTTCTTCTGCACCGACCAACGCGATGGCTTCGCTGGCTTTGTTGGCCATCAAGTTGCGAATCATACCCACGGGCTCCGCCAAACGAACAGCGAGGTCGGTGGTAACCTCGGTCATTTTGTCCAAGGCCTCGGCCTCAATGCCGGATTTGATGCGCTCTCGCAACAAGCGGGCAAGTTTGGCTGACGAAGCATATTGCCGCTCGTCGTGCAGCTTGACCCATCCCGCTTCGACGTCCACGTTGGGCAGTCGCCAGCGCTGCCCCGTGATACGCGGGCAGATCTCAATAAAATCCGCCAAACCGATTCGCCACACCGTTGAACCTTGTTGCCTCAATTCCCGCAGGCCCGATGGCTGATGTTGGCGGCCACCCATCGTGGAGACGGCAAGCGGTTCAATCTCGGAAAGGTACGTCCGGGCGATGTTTTCGATGTTCACGCTGTCTTGAATCAGAAGTTGTTCAGCCCGCGCCGCCTCCGCCTGCGCCCACCGAGCGATGAGCCGCTCGTCTTCACTTGCGCACATCACCAGACGAGCATAGTAAAACGAAAACGCCTCAATCAACCGCCCCTCTTCGGTGTGAATGTCACCCCCAATGACCTGAACACCTTCCTTGGATTGAATTGAATCGATCAAGCGAATACGTGCTCGCTGCCTTGCTTTTTCCATCCATGCACCGTCAAGAAGTTCGTTGAGGTCGATGTTGTGATTGACGGCCATTTCCCGAATCCAGGCCGTCGCTTGCGGCAGAAAGGGATAGCGAGCCAACGTCACCTCGTCCACAACCTCTGGGGGGGCGGTGGGGACGGGCATGATGGTGCGATGAGCGCCACGGATTATGAAGTTCAACCTCGGTTGAATTGATGACCTTGGGGTGCCTGCGGACGTCATGAATGGGAACTTGAACGACGTTCTCATCCATCTCCAAGACGATGTCCGTCAACACTTTGGTTGGGACCATCAAGACGATGCAAAGAGCGCCTTGGCGTTGCTTGCGGCCTGCGAAATGCACCCCAACGCTGAGGACTACGGATGGTCAAGATCGGCTCGGATCGTGACGCTGGAGCGTGTGCGGGAGATGCTCACAAAAGCCGATACGGTCGTGCTCGTCGGGGCAGCGGCTCAACGGAGGGATTTGGACCGTTCGTGGCCTGAGGGGACCGTGTTCGTCGCTGCCGATGGAGCCGTAGGCGCCTGTTTGGAACTCGTCGAGCCCGTTTGCGTGGTCACCGACCTCGACGGCGGTGAACATTTGGATGGTGCGGTCGCCGCTGGCATTCCGTTGTTCGTTCACGCCCACGGAGACAACCTGTCGACGTGGGCGCGTTTGCTCAAGACGTGGGAATCAAACCCACCTCAACTGGTCTTGACCCATCAATGCCGAGACACAGTTGAGGGCATGCTGAATCCAGGCGGCTTCACGGACGGTGACCGTGCAGCCTGCTTGATGCGTTGGTTGGGCGTTGAGGAAGACAAAATGCGTTTTGTTGGATTTTCCACCGACCGTGTCGGCCCATGGTCGGGGACGACGGACCCGGTTCGTAAACTGGAAAAGTTGGTTTGGATGGCGACCGTTTTGGATTTGGCCTGTCCGAAATGGCGGACGGTGAAAAAAGACGCTCAACGTTCCGATTCAACCCGGGATTTTGAAACACAGGCATAAGAACGCTGCTTCTCAACAAGCAGCATGGCGGCGGCACGGTCATGGGTGAACCCGGTGCTGTGGGTGCTCGCTCTGGTGCTTATCAACGCCCTTTGGAGCAACGTGTCACGGCAAGATGCGCCAAACGAAGTCAACGGGATCGACCGATTTGAAACCTATCGAGACCTAACGGTTGCACCGGTCTTTGGTTCGGAGGAGGCCATGCCCGCCACGTTTCAGACAAGCTTCACGAGCAGCAGCCTTGAACAGGCCAACGTCAGTTTTGCCATCAAAAAAGACAACCTCTCGGTGATTCATTCGTGGTCGGGGCTCTTGACCGATACGCCGCCTGAGTGGAGCGGCACCCTCGAACCGGGAACGTACACCGTGGTTACGGAAGTTGAACAGGGGGTTGATGTTGAACAGGTGCTCTTGCTGCAGCCCTTCGATTCCATTCGCCTCCAAGGACACGCGGTCCTGAGCGTTTTGTTGGTCGTCTTGGCCTTTGCCGAGCAAGGCGTCAGAGCCTTTGTCAGCGCCCGAACACAGGGGGCTGAGCAGAAGGCAAAGAAGGAAGTTGCACCATTCAAGCGGACCTCGTTCTCACGGGACGACGCCAATGTCCCGGAAGACGACGCATCGCCGTGGCGACCACCGCTCACGCCCTCACAGGAAATCCGAGAGTGAGAGTTGCTTCGCTCGGTCGTTGTTGAACAGCGAATCGGCGCTGCTGGCCAACCATTCGGCGTTTTGGCGGGTGTACAAGTCCACACCGTAACGGTCCATCACGAACCGCATGACTTCGATGTATTTCCTGACGGCACCCTCCGAGACGGTGAGCGCAAGATTGCCGTTGCATAAACCGCCCTCGGGCGCGGAAACACCCATGCTCGCAAGGCCCCGGCCGACCTCTTTTTTCGGTTGGATGCAACTCCCCGAAAGGGGCATGCGTCGGTAGGAATGGGCGCATTTCAAGCACCGAACTTTCTGTCTGCCGTAGGCGTTGAGGTTGCCCCGCAAGTCGGGTAAGAAATGGGAGCGGACCACGCTTGAAGCGACCTGACGAACATTGACGCCGCGAAGCCGATGCCCGAGCGCTAATTGTCCGTTCATCTTGTCGATCATGGTTTCGAGCGTTTTGTAAGCCGACAAGGCGGGACCTTGGTCCAACGATGCGCAATCGTGCGTGAATCCGTATCCACGAACCGCTGCCACCGTTCCCAACCGTCGCTCGACGAAATCCATCCGGCTCTGCACCTCCTTCGGGTGGGGTTGGTCCTGGGTGGCTTCGTAAAAATCACGCTCGTAAAACCAAGCAGAATCCACGTTGAGGGCTTCCTTGTCGACCTCGGTGGGGTTCAGCCGGGTGGTCAACACCAAGGGTGCGTCCATTTGGCCCCCTCGATTGGCGGGGAGAATATCACGGCTAAAATTCAACAAGCCGTCCATCAGAAGCATGATGGCGTCCTCATCGCCGTCACAGTTCCGACGTTTGGCTGCGTGGAAAAGCGGGTGAGCATAACCGCCCGAACAATCGGCCCACCCGATGATTCGAGAGAGAACACCGCCGCTGGTGTGTGGGGCAAGCGCACAGATGAGATGGCCCACCAGGTCTTTTTCAGATTCGGCGTTGTAATACGGCTCCATGCCGTAAAAGCGCACGAGAAGTTCATCGATGTAGTTCGCTGTACGGAGAAGGAAATCACCGGCGCCTTTTGCCACGATGAAATCTTGCGGATAGAGTTCCAACACCTGTTCATCGTCGGCCAACGGTTCTCCGGTGTAATCGTGGGTGTAGCCCAACCCGGCAAGGGTCTTCCAAGGAACACCTATTTCTCGGGGCCGGAAATGCGTGATGGGGACATCGCTCATGTCGTAGCGGACCGTTCCGTCTCGGAAGACCGGGAGGTTGTGACGCGCCCGAAGAATCCCTTTCTCGATGGCCTCGGGGGTTTGGTCTCGACTGTTCAACTTCTTCATGCATTTGACTTGCCCCGGAAGCCGGTCAAGGCCGAGCCGAAGGCGAGCGTCCTCAACCATATCGTCCAGACGAACGGATTGAATTTCGCCGCGCCGCCGGCGCGTCGAATCGGACGCATCCGCCTCGGTCCGTCCACCGCAGACCTCACCCGCTTTTCCTTCGCCAAAATCGTCCTGTTTTCGGTGATGACAACGAAGGTACGGCGACGCTCGGTTGCACACCGAACAGGTTCGTTTCCCGAGTTGAACCCGAATGGTTCGTTTGTCCACGGCGTTGTGCAACAACCGCTGATTCCCTCCGTTGAGTTCAATGGGAAACAGCGAGTGTGTCATCGGGTTCATCACTCGCGGAGCGGCTTTTTCCGGCCGGCCCATTCGGCATCCGACACGGACGGGGGCGCTGTGTTCCCATCGAAGGTCGGAGAGTTTGCGAACGAGGGTCATGATGCCGTGAATCGCATGTTCGTCTTCGAGTTGCTGCGCGTGCAAGTACGCCGGAGGGTCATCGGGGCCATCGTCCACAACGGACGCAGCTGCGTCCCGGCCGACCTTGTCGGTTTCAGCGATGCCCAAGCCCCGTTGACGAGCGCCGGTTTCAGCAGCGATTCGGATCGTGGCGCGTTCCGCTTCCAATTCCCCTTTCCGCTGACGTTCCTGATCGAGAACGGATTTGGCTCGTTCAAGGGCCGTCAACCGCTCCTCGGTCATGCTCACAGCGTTGCGAACACGGACGGGCGATTCACCACCGTACGAGAACCCAAGCCCCTCAAGCAACGCCTCCCACCCAGCCAGAACCACGATGTCGTCGCCGTCGTGCACGTGGGGAAGGCCAAGAAGCATCATCGCCGCTTTTGCCATGCCGTGCTGCTGAAGCACCCACCCCTCTGGCATCGTGGGTTGAAGCACCGGTGGTCTTGGAAGATGGCCGGTGCCGGGGAGGTCAAGGCCGTCAAGGGCAGGCAACACTTCGGGCTCGAGCTCGTCCATTCGTTGGGGTGTCCAATCCTTTGCAGCGCCCTTCAAACGGAGTTGTCGCTGACCGCATTGGGGAAGTGCACCTTCGAGGTGGACGTCGTGGGAAGCGACCGAGGAGAAGGTGTTTGAACGTTCAATGGAGGCCGTTTCAAGCAGGCTCAGAACACCGGGCAACCACTCGATGGGGAGGTCCTTGAACCACGGGTTATGAGGCGGGGGGAGCGAGGTTGCAAAACGTTCGGCGATGCCTTTCCCTTGCTCCCACGTGAGGGCTTGCGCCCTTAAGCGAGCATGCCACCGGCAACGGACCCAAAATTGTGCGTTGGGGTCGTCAGACTCGCCGGGTTGAAGTCCCGGCAGGCCTTCTGGCCATGCGTTGCGTTCATCCCCCAACAAGGTGAAGAAATCCTCCAAGTCCTTGGGTGACGACAAGGCCTCCAAGACATCGCTTGCCCACCAATCCATCGTGTATCCAGCGGGCACGAGGTTCTTGTTGTTCTCCAGAAACTCGCCGTAACCGATCACCAATTCGCCGTTGTCCCAGATGTTCTTGACACGAGGGCGCAGGGAGGCGTAAGCAGAGGGATCGTCGATCCGGAGGAAACGGCCGTCATCGAGGATGACCCACGGGCCTTCAGCCTCGTCGCATGGCGTGATGGCGCAGGCTTTCCCCGGGCGTTCAATTTTCATCTGCGTTCCAATGGTGATGAAATCGTCAAGCGCCAGCATTGAGGTGGTGTTGCAGGAGGCAGCGGCCAAGCCAGAGGGACGAGCTCGCCCGTATCGAAGGCGGAAACCACCGGCTTGCAGCGGGCCACCGAAGACCGGACGACCAGCGATGATATCGTTCATGAATTTGGTAATCGGTTGGATTTGCTTGCTTCGGAAGGATTTCGCATCCTTGGTGTCTTTCTCCTTCCCTCTTGCAGCGAATTTGGTGATGAAGTCCCAACCCGGAAGATTCAGCCGCTCGGTGTGTTTCTGGATTTTGGGGGCTTTCAAGCACATGCCTTCCCCAATGACCAAGAGCACACCGCCCCGAATGCGTGCTTCGTCGATGTTTCGAACATTGCCGTAGCCAGCACACTCAATGCGCTCCGTCGATTCACCGTTGATCATCACCGGGCAGGCGCGCACGATTTCATCGATTTCGGGGGGCGAGGGGCGGTACTGAAGGTTGCCGCGGTAGAGGCCAAATTCTTCCTTTACGCGTTCAACTTCCGGGTCGGTCGGTTGGTAGTGGCCGATGTTCAATTCTCGACGAATCATGTCAGCGATGAGCACGGCAAGAGCTTGCGCAGTTCCACCTGCAGCCCGTATGGGGCCGGCAAAATGAACGGATACGAACTGAGAGCCGTCGATGTTGTTCAACAACCGAACCTCGCTGATCCCTTCCAAGGGGGCGACCAAAACGGCCTCCGTCAACACGGCCAAGCCAACGCGAAGGCCCACATCGATCGACTTTTCCAAGTCGTAACCCTTTTCGCGAAATCCACGGGATACGGATTGTGCGATCATGATGGACGTCGTTTCTCGGTCGTGCTCATCGAGAAGCGAGCGAATTTCATCCGCCACCGGGTAGCCGTCGAGGTGTTCGATGAGCAACTTCTCCGTCCGGCCCGCCAGGTCCGAAGCACGCGGAATTTCCACCCTTGGTTTGTGGTCGAATCCGAGTTCACGGGCGACCTCAGCAATCCGGTACGCTTCATCAGCGCGCTCATCCAGCCAGAGATGGTAACGTTCCATCTCCGCTTCAAGACGAGGCAAATCAAGCCCAAGCAACGGGTTCAACTCTCCCAAGTCGGAACGCGTCGGCTCAACCCCCATGGTCAGTCATAAAATTGAGACAACCGACCCTATATCATCACCGCGGTGCATTTTTTTGACCCTCCCGAGGCAAGCGGAGGAAGGAAAGTTCATGTCATGCACCCGTGAGAAGGAAACATGGCCGTTGACTCAACCGTCCGTGCGCATCCTGAGTGGGCTCGTTTAGGTGCCTTGGTCCACGAATTGGCTTTCCTTGACGGCGGCCATGATGAAGCCTTTACCCTCGCAAGCGGACGGCATTCTCGTTGGTTTTTTGACACCAAGCCGGTGATGATGCACCCCGAAGCGGGTCGCATTCTTGGACGCCTCTTGACCATGCGGGCCGAAGCGATGGGAGCGAAATTTGTCGGCGGGCTTGAACTCGGAGCGGTCCCGCTCACCGCGCTGGTGGTGGCGGCAGCCCCTGACCACCTGCGAGGATTCATGGTTCGAAAAGAACCGAAGGGTCGAGGAGGGCGTAAAACCAACAATCCCCCCGGCATTGAAGGTTCATCGTTGGCAGGCGGAGGGGATGTTGTTATCGTCGAAGACGTCACGACAACCGGGGGATCTTCCATCGTGGCCGTTGAGAGAATCCATGCCGAAACCGATTGCCGTGTGGTGGGCGTGATCTGCATCCTCGACCGGGAAGAAGGGGCGGAAGAAGCGTTTGAAGCCGCCGGTATCCACTTTGAATCCCTGCTCACACGGTCCGATATCGTGGCCCTCTGAGGCGGTTCCATGCATGCGATTCTGAACCCCGCCGACGTGGATGCTTCCGGTTTGGTTGAACTCGCTCAGGACCCAACGGCACCCGAAGGGTTGGTGTTCCACCACGCCGTTGAAGGGAAGCCGCTGGCCACGCCGTGGCAGGTCGCTGTTCTGCGCGCTGCGTTGCTGGCAAAGCATTCGCTTCCCGAAGGACTCGTGCTCGATTGCGCCTGCGGCAGCGGGATTCAACTCGCAGCCTACGCCTCAAGCCTGCATCGACCCGTCCTCGGAGTGGAACTCGAACCTGCGAGAGCCCGGGCCTCGGCCTTCAACATCCGAACCGTGGCCGCTCATCACGCCGCCATGGATGAGGCATGGTTCACCCAAAGTCGCATCGTCTCGGGCGACGGAACCGATGCCGAAGGCGTGCTTCAGGCCGTTGGAACGGAGCAGAACATTGCGTTTTTGCACCTCGACCCGGCACGGCCTCGCAACAGTCGGACGCATGCGCTCGAAGAGATGCAGCCGCCGCTGCACAGCGTTTTGCGTGGATGGGCCCCCCATTTTGCCAGCGACCCCGCCTTTGTGCTGGACCTCTCGCCGCGGCTCACCGACGAACAGCGAGAAGAAGTGGAGGCTTTGGTTGAGGACGTGTGGCCTGGACTTCAGCGAACGTGGGAATGGACGTCGAGAGGACGCGGTCGCGTTGACCGGTTGGCCCTTTGGGGAGGGCGCGTTGCCGAAAGCGGTACGGCTCGTAGGTTCGTGCGCGTTCCGCCGACCTTGGGCAACGAAGCGCTGATCCTGCGAACCGGCGTAACGGACGAACCGCCGACGGTGCGCATCCACCCCCCAAAGCGAGGTGAATTCGTCACCCTGTTGGATGCGGCGCTGGTCGAGAGCGGATTGGTGAGTTCGTGGTTGCCTTCGGTGTCCAAAGACCGCGACTTTCGCTGGGCGGTGACCGAAGGACGGCGCCCTCAAGTGCATCACGAACATGCTCTCCGCTTGAACGAACAGCAACGCTCCTTGGTTCAGGCCACCGGCCGGGTTGTTGAACTTCTCAGCATGGAATTGAACGAAAGCACGGTTGACGGGCTTGTGGAACACGCGCTTGAACACAATTTTCGCTCGGTCAAGCTTCGCATGGACCTCGACCCTGCGCTTCAACCCGTTTTGCAGGGTTCTCTGGACCGGCAATTGCAACGCCGTCACGGGGTTCGCGACGGATTCCTCACCCGGCACCCCAACGGCCACACCCTCCTCCTGTGCGTCTCGGGCCGTGACGAGGTTGAACAGGGAAGTCCCTGAACCCCTCTTTTCGCGGCTCAGTGGCGCGAACTCCGTCATCGCGGTCTTGATATATGGGGGGTTGGTCGGAGGGATGCTTGACACTGCGTGTGTTAACGTACAGGTGAACACGATGGCACGACCGAAGGATGAGGACCTTGGTGACGATTTTTCATACA
>JAURDA010000023.1 GCA_030828165.1 Candidatus Poseidonia sp. | reverse complement strand
GCCGTCCTGCCTGCTCAACTACACGTGGACCGATGACGGCGTCTATCCTGTTGAGATCACGGTCGTTGACGAAGAACGCGATGAAACGGTGCTCGTGCTGAACATCACCGTTGAGAACCGAGCCCCAAACATCGAGGTGCGAAGCCAGCGAACCGAAGCCAAGGTTGAGCACCCCATCACGCTTTATGCGTACGCCAACGACTCGGATTCCGAAAAGGTCTGGCCGGGCGTGGTAGACATTCACTGGCCGGGCGCCAACTGCAAGGAGGGCTATTACACCCGAATCTGCACCACCACGGGAACCACCGAGGGCTGGAAAACGTTCACCGCCGTCGGCACCGATGACGACAACGCCGTGACGACCGCCACCTTTGACGTGCGTTTCACCAACATCAAACCCCACAGCATCAATGTCCAGATGCTCGACGTCAACGGACCCGTCTTGATGGACGCGCAGAACACATGGCACGTGGACGAAGACCAAGGCGTGACGGTGCAGGGCCAAGCTCAAGATTCCGTGGACGACATCGAGGACCTCACCCACACCTGGTGGCCCGACGATGCGGAACCGTCGCTCATCCGTGTGTTCGACGGGCGAACCTCGTCGTTTGACATGGTCTGGACCGAAGCGGGCCTTCACAAGATGCGCCTCGAAGTGACCGACACGGAGGGCGCATCGAGCGGCGTGGAGGAACGGTGGGTCAGCGTGAACAACGTCCCGCCCACCATTCAGCCGCTCGACGGTGTCCTGCCCGTCGCCGAAGGGCAAAGCATCAGCGTCAGCGGGTCGGCCACCGACACGCCTTCCGACCTCGGCACCTTGGTGAAATGTTGGGACATCGACCCGAGCATGGACTCCGACGACTTGGGCAGTGCCGACGACGACTGCGATGTGCGGGGAGACAATTTGACCGTTTCATGGAACCGAAGCGGCACCCACAAACTGGTCTACCACGTCACCGATAACGACGGTGCCCACGCCAGTGAAGTCCTCGAAGTCACGGTGCTGAACACCCCGCCCTTGGTTCGCACCGCATCCATCACCTGCACCGCCCATCAGGTGTGCATCCTCGATGCGAGTTCAACGTTTGACGCCCTCAACGACGTTGACGACCTCACGGTGGTCTGGGATTTGGACGTGCATCACGACAGCAACGAGGACGGTGTTTTGGACAACGACGCTGACCTGATCGGAAAAACGGTTGAACACACCTTCAAGACCGACGGTCTTCGTTCGGTCAAAGTCATCGCTTGGGACGAAGACCCCGAACGTCCTGGAACGAAGGTGGTCACCTTTACCGTTCTTCCCGCCGACCGTACCGCCCTCGAAAACCTCGGGGCTGCGCTCGTGGGCGAGGAGGCAAATCCCTTCGCACAACTCGGTTTGCTCGCCGGTGTTTTGATGCTCCTTCTGCTCCTCTCCCGACGAAGGTCACGACCGGACGAAGAAGCCGCTTGGAACGAGGTCAGCGGAGCCATGGCGAACGGGGTCTTCGATGACCGCGACGCCCACATCGCTCAACGACGGCCCGAGGGCCTGCCTCCCGATTACCTGTTTCAGCAATCCCTCCAAGAAGCCCCCGCTGCGCCCGAACGGCAAGGACCCCCGCTGCCGGCGTCCGGCCTCCCCGAAGGTTGGAGCATGGAACAGTGGGAGCATTACGGCCAACAATGGCTCGATGCTCGTTCTTGAAGACGGTGAAGGACATTCTCTTTTGTAGCAGGACGGCCAGCCGCATCCATGAACCGAAGCGCGGCTCGTGCTGTTCTCCTCGGTCTCCTGTTCCTCATCGCTTCGGGACTCCCTGTTCTCGAGTCCTCCCTGAACCTTGCGGAAAGCACCTCCGTTCACCGCACGCAACAAGGTTCCAACTTGGTCGATGTCCCCACGTACCACATCAACGACAAGTGGGTCTACGAGACCCAGTTTGATGTTGCACAATTGTTGGCCCAAGCCAACGTTTCGGCTTCGCTCAACACCTTGACCGGTGACACCTCCAACACCGTGGTCGACATCGTTTACACCACCGATGAAAACGGGGATGCGATACTTGCCTACGAGATCGAGATCAGCGGGAGTTTTACATCGGGTAACAGCGGGGCAACCCTCGAAGGTGTCACCGGTCGTCTTGACATCGATTACGACGGCGTGGACCTGCTCAGGGCTCGGGATTTAGCGACCATCAACAGCGAATTCACCCTCGAAGTCGTGTTCGTGCCGTTCAACATCGGATTCCTGTCCCAAACCCTCGGCGTCGTGACCTTTGACAACGCCTACACGCCCGCCAAAGAACGCCACGATTTCCCCCTTCGCAACGGCGACCAGTGGTACATGCGGTACAACGCCTCAACCGAGGTGACCGGCACATCGGATTACTTCGACCCCTCCGATTTTGACCAAGACATCGCCGAGAACACCTCCTGGCAGGTCATCAAAACCGGTGCCCCCCAAGAAGGCCAACAAACGCCCCAATACACCGGCTGCTCCGACTCGTACAAAATCGCAGAGTGGAACGAGTCCGGCGTGAACTCCGGCTTCAACTGGTACTGTCCTGCCGTACGAGGCAGCGTCTGGAACCGCATCACGAACCCTGCAGGCTTCACCATCGATTGGTTGCTCAAGACCTACAACCCCGCCGACTCCAACAGCGTCGTGGCCGGTTCATCGCCCGGCGGCCGCAACACCGTCCTCGAAGTCTACACGGCGTACTCGGCCACGCTGCCCGATTCAATGGAACAGATCAGCATCACCTATGCCACGGCTGGATCACCGTCCATTCCGAAGCAAAACACCAACCTTCAACTGCGCTACGAAATTGCCGGAACCATTCTCAACCCGACGACCGATGCCAGCGGACAGGCCTCGGTTGCCCTCAACGTCTCCGACGAAGTCGATGACACCCCCAGCAGCGCCGACCACACCAGCAACGGCGTGGTGGTGTACGACCCCATCGGCAAAATCGTTGGTGCAACCACCGTCGTTGAAGACCTGAACGTGGTGGGCGTTGACCTCGTTGCACAAGCGAACTCCGTCATCGTTGAACGGACACGGTCCAGCGTCACCACCACGCTCAGCGCTTCGATCGGGTTCAACGCCTTGCCGGGTGATGTCCTCACTTTCTCCTTGCCCGCTCAAAATCGTGGGGTGCTCGCTGCTCCGGCAACGGTCATGGAAATCGACATGCCCGACGGAACAACGCTTCGGGCAACCATGGCCGCCATCCAACCCTACGCCGAAGAGCGGGTGCTCGTGAACTGGTCGGTCCCGGCGAACATGACCATCGGCATGGCTTCGCTCAACTTTACCGTCGACCCGGACATGAACGTCACGGAGGATGCCAACCGAAGCAACAACCGAGCATCGCTTTCCGTGTTCATCGGCCGAGCGCCAACCGCCTCCATCGTCGCCGACGAAGGCAAGTACACTTACGAGAACATCACGCTCAATGCCTCAGGAAGTTTTGATGAAGACGGAGGCGACGTGGACTGCCGTTTTGAAATCGAATCAAGGGCCGGTCTGATCGATGTAATCGAAGCCCCGGATTGCACCACCCACTGGAATTGGTCCAACAGCGGGTCGTGGGAGGTGAAAGTGCTTGTCACCGATGAAGAACTTGACACCAATGAAATCCTCGTTGAGGTTGTTGTGCTCAACCGTGCACCAAGCTTCCAACTCCGTTATGCCTCGAGCGTGGATGTTGAACAGCCGATCACCGTTGAGGCGGTGGACATTGTTGACATCGATACCTCTTCACCCCCCGGACAACAGGTTTCCATCTCATGGCCAAGCCTTGAGTGCGCCGAGGGGCTCACACAAGCCACCTGCACCTTCACGCCGATGTTTGAGGGTCCGCTCAACATCACCGCCGTGGCGACCGACGATGACGGTGCAACCACCACCCTCTTCGGTGAAATCGACGTGCTCAACATCGCGCCAACCCTCTCACCTCCTCAACTCTGGAAGGGCGGTCAAGAAGTGCTTCCCGATGAGAACGGGACTTGGCATGTTTTCGAAGACGAAGTGGTGCTGCTGCGAGCCAACGCCCAGGACTCGGCGAACGACCAGGGCACCCTTCTCGTGGAATGGCATCCCTCCATCGACGACGAAAATTGGACCGTCACCAGCGTGGGCATCTTGTCCTCCGAAACGGTATCCTGGGCTAATTCGGGTCTTCACACAGTGAACGTTCGAGCCATCGACGCCGACGGCGCGGCCTCACCGACCCTCGAAGCCTACGTCCGCGTTCACAACGTGGCCCCAGCGATCGCATGGGAAGGGTTGACGGCCAGCCAATCCATCATCAGCGTCGCAGAAGACGATGACCTGCTCAACCTCTCCGTCAGCGTGACGGATACCGAGTCCGACCTCGCTGGATTGGTCGTTTGTTGGGATTTCGACGCCACCGTTGACCTCGACCGGGACGGTCAAAGCGACAACGATTGCGAGACGACCGGTTTGTGGGCAACACCCACTTGGTCCACGCAAGGACCTCGCGCCGTCACGGTGACGGTCACCGATGACGACGGAGAAAGCGCCAAGGAAATGAAGAACATCTCCGTCAGGAACATGCCCCCGCTTGCGGTTATTTCCGAAGTGAGCGTGTTGGAAGGGCTGGTTGAAGGGGACAATTTGACCTTGAGCGGTTCGAGTTCCATCGAGACCGAAGGGGACCGAACGACCCTCGCCTTTGCTTGGGACAGCAGCCACCTTGACACCGACCTCGACGGTGAGAAAACGGGTGATGTGGACTTTACGGGCCCCAATTGGACAATTGAAAACCTCCCTGCAGGAACCTGGACCATCAGCCTGACCGTCACCGACGATAACGGGGAATTCCACCGGTCCGAAATCACGGTGGTGGTGGCTCCCGCACCCGTTGAAGGGATCATCGAGAGCATCACGGAGGCCTTGGGTGGCACCATGACCGCCGTTATCGGCCTGCTCGGCCTCGTCATCGTGGGACTCGTCATTTTCCTGCTCTTCTCACGCCAAGGCTCGTCAACGAAGGACGACGCCTTCGGCATCTTTGACCAATCAGCGTTCGCAGGGCAGCCTGCCGTTGCGCCCACGGCGACCATCGCTCCCGTGCATCCCTTGACATCTGTGCCAACCAATTCCACGCCCGCCGTCGCCATGCCGCCAATGGATGCCGCCCCGGTTGCTGCAGGGCCTCCCGTTCCCGCTACGGGACTCCCCCAAGGATGGACGATGGAGCAGTGGGTGCATTACGGAGAACAGTGGCTTGCTGCAAATCAGCCCGCTCCTGCCCCTGTTCAGCCCATACCTTCACAAACTCCACCCGCACCTGCCACCTCAACGTTGCAATCGTTGCTTGACGATTTGGACTTTTGAGGGAATACGATGGCGAATCTCTGGCAGTTTTTCGGCCTGCCCGACCCCGATGGAAACCCGCCAGCGAACCGCCGGACGCCAGCCACCTCATCGCCCGAACAACCCGTCACGCTCGACCAGCGCCCCTCGCCTGAGGAGCCTGCATCAACCGTTGAACCCGAACCGGTCATCGCACCGCCCGTCACGGGTGAATGGCGAAGCCCTCCTCTTGGATGGGCCGGGCCGCTCACACCGGACGGCGAGCCGTTTCACGATTTGGGAGTCAGCCGGGAACGCCCCGTGCCACCACCGGGCAAGGCGTTGCGGTACATCGCTCCTGACCAAATGAAACGCCTTCCCACCGAAGCCATGTTCAAACGGGTGCTCCAAGGCGACACCGCCATCGTTGACCTTCGCCCGCTGGTCCACATGGAAAGCCACCAGATGGCTTGCCGGCGCGAACTCAAGCACGCAGCCGACGACGCCCGGGTCAGTGTCTTTGCGATGGATGCAGAAGACAAGTTGCTCATGGTTCCCGGCCTCAACGTCGTCGTTGACATGGAAAAGCACACGCTTGGCTTGAAAGCGCTGATTTGACCTCAAGAAAGGTCGGCCAGTGAGGTCAACAACGCCATGGCCTCGCCCGCAATGCCGAGCACCGTGGAGCTCTCACCGTCCACCAAGGAAGCGTATTCACCCATGGGTCCCGCCAGGTCGTATCCGCCGGCTTTTCCCTTCCAGGAATCCGAGGTAAGAAGGTCCTCCAACTGGCTCTCGGTCAAGGGTTCAATGGCGACGACCGCATGTTCGCACCAAAACCTCCACTCACCGTTGAAGTGCACGCCGGTCGCCGTCCATACTTGGTGATGGCGACCGCTGAGGCGATGCAGCATGAGGGCTGCATGATGCCGGTCTCGTGGCTTTCCAAGGCTCAAGGAATGGTCATCAGGGTCGGCCAACATCGTATCGGCAACCACGACAAGGTCGTGGTTTGGGTTGGCGATGCCGGCTGCTTTCCGCTTGCAAATTTCGAGAACTTGGTGGTCCACCGTCCCCGAAGGTGGTGTTTCATCAACCCCGGGAACGCCTTCTTGGTGCAGACCACTGAACAGCGGCATCAACATCTCGTAACGACGAGGCGAATTTGATGCCAACCTCACCCTCATGGTCCGAACACGTTGACGAGGAACATGGACGTTCCGCCCAAAATCAGCGAGGGTGATATTGAAGAATCGTGAAGGTCACGGAGAAATGAGTGAGCCGCATGTCCGCCATTGAGAGAATTCCAACACACATCGAGGGCTTGGACGAAAAAATGCAGGGCGGCATCCCGCAAGGCCACATCTCCATCGTCGCTGGAGCCTCCGGCGCCATGAAGTCCAGCCTCACCTTTTCCATGCTCTACAACGCCGTGCTCTACGGCGAGATGAGCGGGATTTATGTCACGCTCGAACAGGGGAAAGACTCGCTTCGCTCCCACATGGCCAACATGGGAATGAACGTGGACGACCCTCGAGTCCGAAACCGAATCGCCATCATCGACCTTGCCGACCTGCGAGTCCAACTGGACGAGCAAGGCATGAGCAGCCGTGTTGATTGGATGGGGCAACTCATCAAGCAACTCACCTCCTACCGTCAGTCGATCGGGTTTGAGTTGTTGGTCTTCGATTCGCTTGGGGCTTTCTTCACCCTCACCAAAATGGAAAACCCTCGTGATGAGATTTTCCGGTTGTTCGAAGCCGTTCGCCGGCTGGAACTGACCTCCTTCTTCATCTGTGAAATGACGGGTGAAGACCACAAGCAATTCGGCGAGTACGGTGTTGAAGACTACCTCTCGGACGGCGTGATGCACCTCGTGATGGAGCGCCACGGTGACGATGTCACCCGAAAACTCGGCATCGTCAAGATGCGACACACCAATCACTTGCTCGGCTACAAACCCTTCAACTGGAAGGAAAACGAGCAGCGGTTCACCATCGTTTGAGCCTACTCAACCGTTACCGACTTCGCCAAGTTGCGAGGACGGTCAACGTCACGCCCCAAACGGAGGGCGGTTTCGTACGCCAAGAGCTGGAGCGGCACCACCGTCAACAACGGGGTTAACCACGGGTGAATGGACGGGACCGCAATGGAGACATCGCCTTCGGAAGCAATGCTGTCCCCCTTCTCGTGGATGAGGATGATTTTCGCTCCTCGGGCTTTGCATTCGTGCAGTGCGGAGAGCGTTTTTTCCTTGAGGTGATCGTTGGGCGCCACCACCACAACCGGGCTGCCTTCTTCCAAAAGGGCGATGGGGCCGTGTTTCATCTCGCCCGCAGGATAGGCAAGGCACGGGATGTAAGCGAGTTCCATCAGTTTCAGAGCGCCTTCCTTCGCCACCGAGGCCGACAGCCCTCGGCCGAGATAGAGAACGGATTTTGCCTCGGCGAGCAGGTCAACCGCCTCGCTGAGCGGGCCGGTGTCTTCGAAGTACGTCTCCATGAGATGCGGTGCTTGTTGAAGCTGGTCGATGAGTTCGCGACCTTGCTCTTTCGAGAGATGCCGGGTTCGCCCCAACTGCGTTGCGAACACCGCCAAGGCAGCGACCATGTTGGTGAAGGCCTTGGTGGAGGCCACCGATTGCTCGGGGCCCGAGTGGATGTACACTCCCTGTCCGCAAAGGCGGGCGATGGTGGAGCCCACCACGTTGACCACGCCGAAAATTTGCCCGCCTTTCAGTTTGATTTCCTTGACCGCAGCGATGGTATCCGCCGTTTCCCCCGATTGCGATACGGCGAGGTAGAGGGCCTTGGGGTTGATGACCGGGTCGTTGTTTCGGAACTCGCTCGAAATGTGAGTGACGGCGGGAATTCGAGCCATCTTCTCGATCAGCATCTGACCGATTTCTGCAGCGTAATACGCCGTTCCGCAGCCGAGCAGGCGAACGTGAGGGGTCTGGACCAAGGTGTCGTGACGAAGGCGCATGCCGCCCAACCGTCCGCTGCCCATCTCCCGGTCGATTCGGCCGGCAATGCACTGACGCAACGCATCGGGTTGTTCGTAGATTTCCTTGAGCATGAAGTGAGGAGCATCGCCCAGTTCAGATTCACCCCACTCCTCTTCGAGAACCGTAACGTTGGGCTGGGAGGGGCGGCCCTGACCCGAATGCATCGTGATGCTGCTTCGGGAGACCACCGCCACGTCACCGTCGTCAAGGTAGACCACCCGTTGGGTGTGGGACGTCAGCGGATGAGGATCGCTTGACACGAACATCTCGCCCTCGCCTTGACCGATGATGAGCGGGGAGCCGTTGCGAGCACAAATCAGCATGTTCTCGTCACGGAACATGATGCACAAGCCCCACGTACCTCGAACCCGCTTGAGGGTTCGTTGAACGGCTTCCAAAGGCGTTGCCCCCTGAGCACGCTCGAGCGCCATCATTTGGACGAGCACCTCCGAATCCGTTTCGCTGATGCATTCAATGTTCTGCTGCTCGAGGTGCTGGCGGAGCGACCTGAAGTTCTCGATGATGCCGTTGTGAACGAGGTGAATGTTCCCGTCGTGGGCATGGTGCGGATGGGTGTTGACTTGGGTCACGCCCCCGTGGGTGGCCCAACGGGTGTGGGCGATGCCCATGGTCCCCTCCACTTGGCCGGGAAGAATGGCTTGCAAGTCGGCGACTTTTCCGACGGTTTTGTGGACGGCCACATCGTTTTCACCGTGGATGGCCACGCCGGTTGAATCGTAGCCGCGGTATTCCAAACGACGCAACCCTTCCACGAGCAAGGGAAGGGCTTGTTGGGTTCCGATGTAGCCGAAGATACCGCACATCTTGAGTTCCTCAGAGGTCAAAGGAGGTGGAACACACCGGGCAGGTCGTGCGCTTGAGCATCATGTCCTTCACGCCGAAGGCGGCGTTGCACGACGGACACGTCGCTTCACGCTTCAAATCGGGGAGCGGGAGTTGTGGCGCAGGCAAAGTGGCGTCAAGCGCCGGGAGCGGTTGTGGCATCGGAAGCGGGAGAGGCGGTAGACCGCCTTGGAGGGCGGAGGCCATCTCTTGCATTTCGCGCTGTTGCTTGCGCTTCATGCGTCGCTCCAACCTCGCATTACCTTCGCCGTCTTCGACTTTCTTCTCCAAACTGGAGGCGAGCGTGGGTTCTTCCTCCTCTTCCAACACGGCCACAGGGCCTTCGTGAACGACCAAATCCTCCTCGTCGACCGAGAGCAGGGGCCCGTGATCGTCCTCAGGGGTGATCATCAACTCCACGGCTTCGCTTTCCTCCTCGAATTGCGCTTCAAGGTCCTCGAGTTCGGAATGTGAACGGCGGACCAACACCACCACGGCGCCGAGGAAACCGACCAAGAGCAGGAAGGAAAGACCGAGGATGCGGAGTTTCATCTCGTTGGAACTCCCGGGAAGGTACTCAAACAGGGTGTCAAGATAACCGGGGGCGTCCACGCCGCTTGACGAACCGCTCAGGGAAACCACCTTTGTGAACCCGTAACTTCCTCCCGGCGTAACGGTCGCAACGATGGTGTCGTCTTCCATCAAACCGATGCCGAACATGTACCCTTCAAACAACATGTTGGAGAGACCCGAGAGCGGTTGGCCCTCGGCGTCGGCCACCAGCCCCATTCGTGAGACGGGGCCGTACACGTTGATTTCGTCATGGTAAAGGTAGACGCCCTCGTCCCGAAGTGCAAGGCTGATGGCGGTCACGCCGGGGGCATTGGAACGGTGAATGACATCGTCGGACCAAACCGAATTCGTGGTGGCCGTCACGACGTTCGCCGTTCGGCCTTGTCCCTCGATCCAAGCAGCGACCAACCGGTCCTCTTCGCCCTCCACCACCACTTCGAGGTGGGGTGACATGGCCTCGTCCCCAATCGAATACTGGAAACTCCAAGCGGCTGAAGTGAGCGGCCCGTGCGTGTACATCAAACCGGCTCGTTCAATGCCCGTCACGTCGTCACGGTATTCCTGATAGAGCAGATGAAGATGTTCTTCGCCGAGCCCAACACCAAGGGGTTGAGCATCGCCTGGCCGAATGTCGATGTCGGACAAGACGTTGACAGGGTTGCTCCACGAGTTCCCCTTGTCGGGTGTCCCTGAGGAAATCACAAACAGGGACGTGATGTCCTGCCATGAACCGCTTGTTGAGAGGTCTCGGTGATAGCCGGCGAGCACCATCGTCCCGTCGTATTGGTCAAACGTGAATCCGTAATACGCACCCTCGGAGAGTTTGATCGGCGGCATGTGGTAGTGCTTGGGGGTGGTTTTTCCACCGGCGGAAATCGACGTCATGGCGATGTCCGTGAGAATGTAGCCATCGGCGCTTTGGGAGCGTCGCGTCCATGCCACCTGAACCAGCCCGTCGTCGCGCTGATAGGTCGCCAAATCACCACCCCACGCTTCGTCGAGCACAACATCGCCGGGCATGGATAGCGTCGAGGTCACGCTGCGAACGTGGAGTTCGCCGTCCACCGTGGTGAAGAGCAGCCCCCCGTCTTCGAGACCGACGAAGTCCACCGGTACCTCGCCGATGGACAGGGAAACGCCGACCTTCGAACCGATGTAGAGGTCACCAACGGTGACGTTGAAGCGCATTTCGCTGTGAGCCAACTCAACCCCTGAACCGCTCAAGACCGCCCGGTAGGACATCGTGCCGACCTCGTTGGAAACATGAGCGAAGCGAGCAAAGGAATAGCCCGAGGTGGTGGACGAACCGGGCACCAACATCACGCTCTGGTCGTCAAGACGGTCCCAGCCGATGCCCTCTGCCCAGACTTCAAGGCCGACGTTGAGGTTGGTGGCGTCGCCTTGGCCGAGGTTGTCCACGCGCACGGTGATGTCGTAGGGCGTCCCAGGGGACGGAATCACCGGTTCGGTGCGAGCTGAGCCCGGCATGAACCGAAGCATCGGTTGGAGGGGGCGCTCTTCAATTTCAAAGGAGAAGGTGTAGACGTTGTCGCTGCGGTCAGGGTCTTCGTACTGCTGCGTGGGGTCGAGGGAAAGGGTGACATCGTGGGTTCCTGCTTCGGTTGCCCACCAGTAGAGCGTGACCTGGACGCTTTCGCCCTGGTCCAGCGACGTGACCTTGCCCTCCGAGGGGTACGTCGAAGAAGCGCTGCCTGCTCCCTCGAGGGTGAGGTAAACCTCGTTGGCGTCGAGATCACCGATGTTTCGTAAGCCGAACCGAACTTCAAGCACCGTACCGGCGACGGCTGAGTTCACCGAAATCCCGCCATCGTACACGCCCACAGAACCTGCAAAGGCAAAATTGGGTGCGGCAGGAAGGTTGTCGACTTCGTAGGTTCGCTTGAGCACCTCGCTCTTGACATCGGTGGCGTTCACCATCCGAACGCTGATTCGGTGGGAACCGTCCCCGACTTGGGTTGAATCCCATCGGAACGACCAGTCCTGAGAGCCTTCTTCCTGGAAGGTGAGGGTGTCGCCAACCTCCCAATCCCCGTTGTCAATTTTGTATTCAATGCGGTCGTGTTCGGTGCCTTCGGTGGTGCCTTCAAAGTCAACAAACCCGACCAGCGGGGTGCCCAGGGCAGGTTCGGAAATGGACACGCTCATCCGAGCGAAGCGAACCACCCTGAAATCGAGAGCAGAAGCCTCGCCGCTTTCGGTCAGGGCTCGAGCATAAACCAGCGTGTAGGTTTCATCGGGATCGACCCAATCGTCGTCGACCGTGATGTCGAAGTACCAATCTTCAACGGTCCCGTCAGCACCCAGCCAGTTGGTCAACTCGGTGCTCTCGCCGTCCTCGTAGAATTGTTCAAACTTGACTTGAACCTCGACGTAATTTTCTTCACCGGTGTCGGTTGAACCCTCCACGGAAAGCGTGTTGCCCGCAAGGTGGAGGGTCTGATTGACGGGCGAGGACATGGAGACGTCGTTTCCAAGGCCGTCGCCGCCGGGCGGCGGGTCCACGATCACATCGCCGTTGTCTTCGAGAGGTGTGCATGAACGGCCGAGGACTCGGTCCACGGCACACGAAGCGTCGATGAGCCCGAAGCCCCACTTGTCGTTCCAACGGTCCGAAACGCCGGGTTCGCTGGGGGTGCCTCGGGCTTCGGAAGAGTTGCGAAGGATGTTCCTGATGTCCTCGGGGTCAAGCGTATCGTCGGCCTGAAGCATGAGAGCCACCACGCCGGAAACCACCGGTGTGGCCATGCTCGTCCCGTCCTTTGAATCGTAATCGTTGTCGGCAAGCGGACGCTCGGGTTGACCGGGGAAGGACGGTCCGGTAGCGGCCGTGGCGGAGATGATGGCGGTCCCGAACCCAGCCAGATCCGGTTTCAGTTCATCCCATTCATCGTCGTCGCCGTCGTCGATGCGCGGTCCAAAGTTGGAGTACGAGGCGATGACGTCGTTGGTACGGTTGACGGTGTTTCGGTCGTTGGCCGATGCGATGGAAATGGCGCCGTCTGCGCTGGCGGGGGACGGTACTCGCTTGCTTCCGTCGTTGCCCATCGCCACCACGCAGACGATGCCGGCATCCCGTGCATCGTTGACGAGGCGTGCCTCGGCCCCCGACCCGTTGTCACCTTCGTCGTCGGGGTTCAGGGGAGAGCTGACCGAACCAAAGGACATGGAGGCCACGTCGATGCCTCGGCTGGAGTCGTTGTTGCCCCAGTCGGTGTCCTTGTTGTTGATCATCCATTGAATTCCGTTCAGCGAGGCTTGCGAGTTCGTGCCTCCCGAATCGGTGAGGACTTTGATGTCGACCAAAAAGGCGCCCATGCCGGTTCCCGTGTGGACGCGTTGGGAGCCTCCGGTGCCCAGAGCCGTGGCGGCGACGTGGGTTCCGTGCCCCTGCCCGTCGTCGGGGTCAACCGTTCCGTCGGGATTGGAGGCTGTGGAGGTGGCATCGAAGCCAGCCACCCACTTTTGGTCGTTGTAACTCGTGGGGTCGCTGTCCGGCTCGTCGTCGATGTCGTCAAAGTCGTTGAGCGCCCGGTGTTCGTTGTCCACGCCGGTGTCAAGCACGGCGATGACCACGCCCTCGCCGGTGTAGCCGCGCTCGTAGGCGCTGGCTGAATAGACATCGGAAGGCATGGCTCTTGCGGCTTCGGACGCCACGCCGTTGAACGGCACCATGACGTTCTGCATTTCGACCACCACCACGCCAGGAAGGTGGTAAACGTCCAAGAGAGCGCTCACGGGCACTTTGTCGACGACGACCGAGTCAATGGAATTCATGACTTGGAACCAGGCGCCGCCCGCTTCACCCACCCATCCGTGGGCATCGAGGGTAGCGACCAAGCGGTTCACTTCGCCCTCGTTGGGCGCCCAGGCATAATCCACCACGATGGCGACGGTTTTGCGGCCGTCGGGACCTTCGATGGCGGTGGGCGAGATGGATTCTTGGCCGTCGAGCACCCGCTGAAGTCGGTCGTCCATGCCGTTCCAGTCTAAATCGGGGCCGTAAGCGAGCCACCACCTATCGGGTTCAGCAGAAGCCCGGTCGCCTCGGTCAAGGAGACGGAACGGTCGTTCACACAGGACTTCACCGCACATCAACGGCGGCAGGCCGTCCACCAGAAGAGGCGCCCCGTGCGTGGGGGCTTCCTCGGCAGCGAGAGGGTTGGAGAGGCCGGCGGCACTGACATCGGCAACCAGCAACAACAACGAGAACAGAACAGCAGCGATGGTGAAGGATGGAGTGGCTTCGCTTCGCATGGGCTCACCTCGCAAAATTATGGAAAGCCTGCCCACCTTTGAGTCTATCCACCCCTGTATCACGCCGTGCCTTGGTTTCCAACTCAGGAACGGCTCGGCCATTCGAGATGGGACGGGTCTTTGGAACACTGAAGGTGGGGCCCGCTTGAACGCTCGACCAAACCCAACGACGCCGCGCAGGCCGGGCAGTTACCCGCATTCGCCAAATGCTCCATCCACGCTGCTCGGGTTTCAGGCTCGTCGCTGGCCTGCAGGAGATTTTTCAGCGGTTCTCGCAGATGCTTGGGGACCTCAAGTCCACGAGCCGTCCACGGATCTTCGATGGTCTGCAGGTCGATCATGCTCGCTTTGAGGCGTCGGCGTTGGGCGGCATGCGCATCCCCTTGGCTGGGCCCACCGTCGACCACACCGAGCTCCACCGGCCCGCCTCTAGCAATCAACGGCAGGCAGGCATAGGCGGCGATGAAGCCGCCGATATGGGCCATGTGAGCGATGCCGCTGGAGACACCCGATTCCATCGTGGCCAGCGCCCGAACGAGTTCCAAGCCGAAATAGAGCAAGGCGATGAGGACGACGGGCCAAGGTCGAATAAGCAAAAGCGGAAACGGGATTTCATCCCTTGGCCAGCCGGCGAGATAGGCCCCCAGCAAACCAAAGGCGGCTCCTGATGCACCCAAGGCCGGTCGCCACGAGTCGGCGTTGAACGCCACCCATCCGAGGGAACCGCCCGCCAAACCAACAACATACACCACCGCAAAGCGTCGACTACCGAGCCGTTGCTCGAGGGGGACGCCGACGAGCGCAAGGATGACGACGTTGCCCAAGACGTGCATCAAGTCGCCTTGACTGTGAAGAAAGCCGGCCGAGAACACGGTGTGCCAGAACAACGGGTCGCCGGTTCGTGCCGGTACGAGAACGAAGTCGCTCCAAACCCAATACGAGACCAATTCCCAAGAGGCGAGCACCGACCAAAGCACCTGCACGACCGAACCGAGAAGCACGCTGACCGTGACGCCCATGGCGATGGAGGTACGGGTTCGGACCGCATACGCAAGCGGGCCAAGGACCGCCACAAGCCAGAGAACGAGCACCGCCCATTCCGCCGTCCCAAACAGCGACATGGCGAAGTCCATGCTTCGTCCTTTACTCGGTCCTCTTTTGAGTTATGGAAGCCCACGGTTGAGACAGGAGGGTTCTTGCCCGTTGGCGGGCCCGACGAAACATGGCTGCCCTCTTGACCCTCAACGAGGTCGAGGTGCGCCGCGGCATGGACGTGGTTCTCCGTAACCATCACCTCTCGGTGTCCGGCGGCCAATGCGTTGCCCTGGTCGGTGCGAACGGCTCGGGAAAATCAACCGTCCTCGAGGTCTCGGCAGGGTTGCTACCGCTCGAGAAGGGAAGCGTGCTCCACGGAGAGACCACCGTCATCGACCACGAGGGGCGACGACGAAACGGTCCGCTCACGCTCGGGTTGACGCTGCAAAAAAACGGGGTGCTGGGCAGCGAAGTGGTGGAAGAGCACCTTCAGATGGCCTGCTCCATGGGGGGCACCTCCACCGAGGCGGCTCCTTTCCTTGAAGCCTTCAATCTCAAACACCGAGCCAAGGACCTCGTCGCCCATTTATCGCAAGGCCAGGTCCGGAAGATTGCGGTGCTCTCTGCGCTTCTGCCTGCCTTCGCAAGCGACGAGCCCTGCCTGGTCCTGCTGGATGAACCCTCCACGGGCTTGGACGATGATGCGGTCAAGGTGCTCTGCGAATGGCTCTCCGTCCTCCGCCAGCGTGGTCACGGGTTGCTCGTTGCAACGCACGACCAGCGGCTCCTCGGACAAGCAACGCACCTGCACGCCGTCGCAACCGGAGCCACCGAGCCTTGCGAGGCGCCGAAGGACCACCCCGAAATCACGACCCCTTCGTCCCCTTCCCGGCGTTGCTCACCCGCCGCCTTTGGCGTCAAAACCCATTTCCAAACCATGCTTTGGCTCAACAGCAACGGCATGGCGGCGTTGCTCACGGTGGGTATTTTGTTGGCCATGGGCACGTTCTATCCCAACCTTACACCGCTCCAACAACTCGGTTTTTTGCTGGCGCCCGCCTTTGCCGCCGGCCTTTGCGGTGAACCCCTCGTGGCGGCGATGCGCGAGGAGCGAGCAGCCTCCTGGTGGATGGCCGTGGGCGGCGGTGTTCCGCATGCCGGAGGGATGCCTTTGATGATCGGAGCGGTCGTTACCGCCGGCGCTTCCGTTGGGTTTGAGGAGCCGTTGAACGGGCTGCACGTGCTCGTCGGAGCCCTGCTCTGCTTTGCCGTTTGGCACGGCGTTCGCTTCATGCAATTGGCGACCGTTCGACTCGCACGGCCTCACGCCGCGATGGTCGGCCTGCTCACCCCGGTGCTCATCTTGCCTTACGCCGTCCTCGTCGATTGGCTGACACGGTGAAAACACCAACTTCAAGGAGGAGGTTTTTGACCCGGAGCCATGAAGATGGCGAGCGCGGTGTTGTTCGTCGGTTTTGGCGGCATCGGTGCATCCATGCTGCTCGCTTTGCTCTGGGCACCGAGCGTGTCCATCGACGCCTTCGAATCCCCTGCCGCCCAGCGCATTTTCTACTGGCACGTACCGGCTGCTTGGGCTGCTTTCATCGCCTTTGGTGCTCTTTTCATCGGTTCAGCCGGCTGGCTGTTCAAACGTTCAGATCGCATGTGGCGACTTCACGTGGCGGGCTCGGAGGCCGGCTTGGCGACGGGCCTGATGACCGTTTGGTCGGGCTGTGTTTGGGGCGCTGCTGAATGGGGCACACCGTGGGATTGGACCGACGTCCGCTTGAACACCTTTGGCCTGCTCACGCTGTTGGCCATCTACGTGGTGTTGGGGCGGAACAGTCAACCCGATGGCGTGGAAACACGGGACACCTTCGCCGCCTTTGGCCTCTACGGGTTCGTGTTGGTGCCGCTCACCTACATCGCCACCCGCATTTGGACGATTCGTCACCCCGGCCCCGTGGTGGGCACCGACGACGGGGGCTCCATCAACGGCGAAATGGGGCTCGTCTTGCTCTTCTCCGCCATCTCTTTCACCGTCCTGATCGTCGGCCACATGATGGCTTCCATGCGGCTCACCGACTTGGAGCAAAAACTTGAGCGCCTGCAGGTTCAAACGGATAAGGTGGCCTGAATGGACGGCATGGGTTACTTGGCCGTGGCCTATTTCGGCATGCTGGTGGCCATCGCCCTGTGGACCTACACCGTCGTCCGTCGTTCGCAACGGCTTGAGGAACGGCTTGCGGCTCTCGAATCGGTCAGCGCGCCGGCGTCATCTCCAGAGGTTCAAAACGACGCGCCAGCGGAACCTTGAGGCGCACACCTTCAAAGGCACGGGTCAAACACCTTAGGCTGAGGCGCATGTCTTCCCATCTCGGCGGTGAATTCTGTTTGGTCTGCGGAGCGGACCCCCCGCTCTACGGCGACCGAATGTGCGAACCTTGTCTGCGGGCAAGAACCGTGTTGGTGAAGATGCCCGAAAACGTTCCTTGGGTGCGTTGCGCTCGGTGCGGCATCGTGGAAATCGACGGAAAGTGGGAGGACACCACCGAAGAGAACGTGTGGGACGAACTGCTCCATCGAAACCTCGAAGTTCACGAACGTGCGGAGGACATGCAACTCGCCATGGAAGCGGTCAAGGTGTCCGACCGCCACACGCTGCTCCACGTCCAACTCGAGGGGGTCATTGACAACCTGTTGTTCCAAGAAGAACACACGATGCGAGCCCGAATGGCGAACGGGGTCTGTTTGACCTGCACCCGTCGAGCAGGAAATTACTTCGAAGCCACGGTTCAACTCCGCTCCACGGCTCGGCGTTTGAGCGAAGACGAATTCCAAAAGCTGCGAGCCACCCTTGACGATGTGCTTGACAAACTGTCCGACGACCCGATGTTTTTCATCACCACCGAAGGGCCGGTGACTGGGGGCTACGACGTCGTTCTCGGAAGCAAGGGCCTGGCACGATCCTGGGGTCGCCATTTGGTCACCGAATACGGTGGGATGGTCGTTGAAACCAACTCCACCGTCGGTCGAAAGGACGGCGTTGACGTGACGCGCCTCACGTTGCTGTACCGAAAACCCGGTTACGAGATCGGTGATGTGGTTCAGTGGCGAAATCACCTCTGGCGTCCGTCGGCATGGACGAAAGACGGTGCCATCATGGAGCGCGTGGACCGACGAGAACGAACGGGGGCGACGTGGCGAGACCTCGAATCCGCCAACGTCGTGGCGCAACGGAAAAACGCCATCGAGGTGGACTTCATCAACGAAGACAGTTCGGTTGGCGAGTTCCTCGACCCGACGACGTGGGCCATGGCTTCCGTCCGCCTTCCGTACGAGCACGTCACGGGTCGGCAAGGCATTCTCATTCGCCACGAAGACGCGTGGATGGCTTTGCCCTACCTCGCCGTGGACACGAGCAACGAACAGGAGGCGAGAAATTGACCGAAAACCCCGAAGAACAATCGTTGACGCTGGTCGACCTTGCCCAACGCCTCGACACGCAGAACATGGTTGGCTTTGTTCGCCATTTTGTCGCCGACCTCCGTGCAGGATTCTCAGCCGTCAATGCCAGCCGGTTCCCGTGGTTGGACGAACTCAAAAACGCTCCTTGGAGCGGCGTGCTTTGCCTTGGAATGGGCGGCAGCGCTGCAGGAGGGGATTTCCTCTCGACCCTTTCTTCCCATGGTGGCGGTTGCCCGATCATCGTCCATAGAGACTACACCCTCCCTGCGTGGTTTGACGGAACGTGGTTGGTGCTCGCAACCAGCTACAGCGGAAACACCGAAGAAACCGTCGACGCCACCCAAGAGGCACTGGCGAAAGGCGCCACCGCCATCGTCATCGCCAGCGGAGGGGAACTTGCCGGTCTGCCGGAACTCCACCAGCGTTGCTACTTGGTTCCGGTCGCCGGTGGGCAACCGCCCCGGACCGCCTTTGGTCATCTCTTCTCAAGGCAGGTGGCGTGTCTCGAGGCGTTGCGTTTGCTGCCCCCTTCGGACGCCGCTTCCCGGTCGGCCATGCTTGACCGTTTGGAAGCGAACAGCGCCCATTTTGACGTGTTGGAGCACCCTGAAGGCGACATCGCCATGCTCGCAGCGGGCCTTGTTGGCCGACCTTTGGCGGTGATTGGTCCGACCGAACTCTTGCCAGCGATCAACCGTTTCAAGAACCAAATGAACGAAAACGCAGCCCGCTTCGTTCGCATGGGCGTTCTCCCCGAAATGAATCACAACGAAAGCGTGGCTTGGGGAGGCATCGGACCGGATGGCGACGAAGCGGCAGCGGAGCAGGCGCTTCTTCTGTTGACCTGGCCGGGAATGCATCCGCGGGTTTCACAACGCTTGGATTGGATGGTCGCTCACGCCACCACCGAACACGCTTGGAATCTAGCCGGGGAAGGCACTTCGCTGATGGAAAACCTGCTCTATCACTGCTTGGTGATGGATTGGCTTTCAATGACATTGGCGCTGCTGCACGGAAAAGATCCCGCAGCCATTGCGCCCATCAACGCCCTGAAAGCGCATCTTCAATCGATTCAGTAAAGCGGTCCGCAAATCAGCCTAGGGTCAGGGTAGGCGGTGAGGGCAGCGAGTCGGTCTTCAGCAGCAACAACGCCAGGCAAATCCCCGTCTTCGGGCGCTGAAAGCGCCAGTTGTACGTGAACGTGAGGCGGCCAACCTCCGTTTTCGTGTTCATCGCCCAATTTCGCCAAGACCTCACCGGCCTCAAACGCATCGCCGGGCACCCATTTCGAAATGCTCTCCCAACTCAAATGTCCATAGAGCACCCAAAATTCCGTGGCCGTTCCCGAAGGCGGCTGCCCCACTTCATCGGGCAGGGCAAGTCGGTGGTGGGTGATGAGGGTCGGGCCGTAGGAGCCGTCCTCGTCGTTCACGGTCACGGCAAAGACGTGGCCTGGACCGAAGGCGTGCACGGGCGTCCCTGCCGGGGCTCCCAAATCCAAACCGACATGATGGTCCCGAACGCCGCCAAACAAGGCCGTGGTGTACATGGAGGGTCGATGCTCGTCGTAACGTCCAACCGAATACGGTGTCGGTGCCTGCCAGCCCTCCGGTCGAGGTTGGGTAAAATCGTGGACCCAGTACGGCCCGTCGAACACCACCGTGGGGTGAAAGGCGACGTCCTCGTCTTGACCCATACTGTTGCCTGAGGGTCAAATCTACTTGAGGTTTCGGCGAAGCCTCAAGGCATGTCAGCCGTGCCGTAAGAGCATGCTCGGGACCGTCTTGGTCATGCTCGCAGCGAGCATGCTTCCAGGATGGGCCCTCGCATCGGTGTTGGACGGGAGCAGCGACCGGTTACGAAAGGGGCTTCTCGCTCCCTCCTTGGGATTGTTGTTGCTTTACGGCGTGAGCGGCACCCTGCTGTTGTTGGGCGTCTGGTCGGTCGGCTTGATGTGGGTGGCGGTGGTCGGCCTGAATCTCCTCGCCTACCGAACGGTAACGATACGCCACGAGGTGGTGGCTCAACGAAGCCACTGGCAACGGCTTGAAGCCGCCATGCACGGCGAAGTCGCTGACAGCGCCGCCAACACCACGCTCAGCAACGAAGCCGAAACGCAACTCAAGTTTCAACGCGAACGGAACCTCCCCCTGCTGGGGATCGGCGTTGTGGTCGCCCTCACCGCCCTCTTGAGTCCAACCCTCCAAACGCTTCCGTTTGGGGTTGATTGGATTGGATTTGCCGTGCTCACCCAACAGGTTGTGCTCCAAGGAGAACTCGTCCTTTCCGGGACCAACGTCGGGTTTTGGACCTACCCTCCCGCCTATCCTTCCCTCTCGGGATGGTTGGCAGCAACGCTCAACCTCGATGCGGGTGTTGCCGTGTACCGTTTGGGGCATTGGACCCTCTTCACCGTGCTCGTCGGCCTGATGGGTGCCCTCGACCGCCACGGCGCAGGCGGGCAAGCCATGCTGGCGATGGGATTGGGCCTCGGCCTGTTTGCGAAGACCTTCGATTCCGGCTACCCCAGCGTCGCCAGTCAACTCGGCATGGTCGTTGGGGTGCTGACGTTGTTCCGACCGGCCGACCAACGCCAACGCTACCACACCGTTGGCGTTGGCTTGGCATTGTGGTGCGTGGCCCTGATTCATCCCACGGGAGCCATCTACCTCGCCCTTTTGCTGTTGAGCCACGTCCTTCACGGCGTCAACTTGGAGGACGAAACCCAACGCGCTTGGGCCCGAAAAGTCGCGTACCTCGCATCGATCTTCATCACCATCGGTTTCGCCGTTGCGCTCATCGTGGTCGCCCCGAGGCTGTTTGAAGAGGCCGTCTTTTCGGAGTACGGTTGGCAGGGTGGGCGACCGTTGTTGGTCTACAACGGACCGCTTTTGGCCGTGGCCTGCCTCGCCGCAATCGCTTTGCGCCAAACGCTTGAAGGGAGAATCGCCACCACCTGGTTCGCCCTGCTTTGGTTGCTGAGCTTGGTGCACATCGTTGAGGGATTGCAGCACGTCCCGGTGCTCTCCTTGCTCTCGTACACCCTCTATTCCATGGCCCTTCACGCCTTCCACGTGCCGCTCGCCGTCCTCGTTGCCCTCTGGTGGTCGCCAACCACCGCGTTAACCGCAAAGGTCCAAGCGAACGAGACGACCTGGAAACCGATGCCTCAGGTCGTGGCTTGGTCGTTGACGGGCGTTGTGCTCTTGGGGACCTTGGTGGCCGCAACGGTGGCCGTTCAACTGTCGCACCACGACGAACTGCTCGCCGTCTCCCCCGGCGACCTCGCCCTGCGGGACTCATTGGAGGCCATCGAGGGCTCGGTGTACACCGAAAACATGCACTGGGGCTACGTCTGGAATGCGCCGGCAGGCATTGAAACCACCTCCATTCCAACCTTGGGACTCGTCCACCTCACCCAAAGCGAGCAGAGCGCGGCGACGAGAGCCGTTTACAGCGACAACATCACCTACTTTTTGGAGAAAAACATGCGCCACGCCCTCACTTCACCGCTCGGAACGGTTCAGTGGACCTTGAGCGCCTCTCCGTTTTGGGAGCCGATGGTGCGGGTGGACGGGGCGACCTTGTGGGCCCTCAAACCCGAGGGCGATGCCAGCACGCCGGTGTTAACCGGCATTGACGAACGCGACTGTTCGGATTGCACCGCACGCTTGGACCCTTGGCGGGACCACAAATTCCGAGACCCGCTCAACCTCGGTCAAGAGCGTCCTTTTCTGCTCGAAGGAACAACCGCCGACCTTGAGGTCGAAGCCCCTGCAGGAGCGTTTGAAATGTGTCTGGTGTACGAGGTGATCGGCAGCCCTGATGCCGTGTACGTCAACGCATCGAGCGGGCTTGAACGCCCGTTCCATGCCCTCCAAGCAACCGCCGGCTACCACCAGTCCTGTTTTGCCTTGAACACCTCGTCAACGATGGAGACCTTGACCTTCACGTGGAAAAGCGAGGAGGCGTCCGGGTGGGTGAACCCGCTTGGCCTGTCCGGACGCGACGCGGTTCTCTTTGACCGAACGGGCATCAAATTCCAATGGTTGGAATGGCGAAATTGAGATGTTGAGCAAATACCATGAGAGACCACCTTAACCGGTCATCATGAAGCGCTTGGTCGTGCTGCTTCCCGTGCTCAACGAGGCCAAGGGGCTTCAATGGGTGCTGGAACGCATCCCGTACGCTTCCTTGACCGACGAAGGGTACGAAACCAGCGTCTTGGTGGTGGACGGCAACAGCACCGACCAAACGCCCGAAGTGGCTTCGTCCTTTGGTGTCCGATTCATCGTCCAAGAGGGCGAGGGGAAAGGCAGCGCCATTCGGCACGGTTTTCGCGAGGTGTTGGCCATGGGCAGCGATGTTGTGGTGATGCTCGACGCCGACGGCACGTACGCACCCGAAGAGATGCCTCGCTTGCTTGAACCGCTTGAAGACCATCAAGTGGTGATTGGAGACCGGTTGCGCGGCGAGATGGCTTCGGATTCAATGACGCGGCTCAACTACGTTGGCAACCATCTGCTGACCTGGTTTGCTTCGGGGCTGTACGGCACCACGACCAACGACGTGTGCTCGGGATACTGGGTGTTCAGCCGGGAAGCCATCGACCGGATGATGCTCAACAGCGTCTCGTTTGAAATCGAAGCCGAAATGTTTGCAAGCATGGTTCACCGCAACATTGCGTTCACCTACCGCCCCGTCTCGTACGCAGCCCGGATTGGCGAGGCAAAACTCGGTTCAACCGCCGACGGCTGGAACATTTTGCGGAAGCTGGTGACCCGTCGTTTTCTGCCCCAACCGCTGATGTAATCGGATGACAAGACCTCAAAACCAACGACGAGGGAGGACCCCCCATGGTGCGCACAGCGACGGTGGTCCTCGGGGCCGGCGGCTTGGTCGCCCAACGCTTGCAGCAACGCCTCGTTCACCACCCGTGGTTTTCCCTCGCTGCCGTTGCGGGCTCAGCCCGATTTGCCGGTCGGCCTTTGGAGGAGGTTCCGTGGGTCCTCGAAGAAGAACGGCCGACCTTGCCGAACCTCACCGTGGAGGACATCGAAGATTCCGAACTCGTCGAACGTTTGGCTCAGATGGGCGTTCGAATCGCGTTTTCTGCGCTTCCAACCGAGGAAGCACGACGGCTTGAGCCGAGGTTTGCCGCCAGCGGCATCGCCGTGTTCTCCAACGCCAGCGCCTTCCGGAGAGTCGCCGGTGTTCCGCTGGTGGTTCCCGAACTCAACCCGGAGGCGTTGATGGAGCCTTCCGGAAACCCACTGGTGCACGCCTGTGCAACGAATTGTACCCTGTTGCCCCTGGTCCTGCCCTTGGCCGCCATCAACGAACGCTTTGGCGTTCAAGCGTACACCATGCGAAGCGAGCAAGGGTTGTCGGGAGGGGGGCAGCCCTACCTTGAGGCGGCCCTCGCAGCTGGAACGGTCGACCCTGAAATTCCGGGTGAAGCCGAAAAAACGGACGCCGAACTTCGCCACGTGCTGGCGTGGGAAGGGGATTCCGATGTACGATGCGCTCGCGTCCTTCGCCGAGACGGCCACCTCGTCGTTGTCACGGTTCAGACCCGAGACCCGGTGACGCTGGAAGGCCTGCTCGACGGCCTTCGTTCGTGGGCGGGCAACGAACGGTGCGCCGCCCTTCCAAGCGCACCGCACAAACCGCTGATGCTGGTTGAGCGCATCGATGCGAAAGCCCATCTCTTCGCCGACGGTCTTGGCTTCTCTGAAGGGCCGGATCCCAGCACGGATCTGAAGGCGGGCATGGCCGTGGCGGTGGGAGGCGTCGCTTGCCCAAATCCGCACACGGTTCGGTTTGAGGCGTATTCACACAACACCCTGCGGGGTGCGGCAGGCGGCGTGGTTTACCTTGCTGAACTCGCCGTAAGCATGGATGTCTTGGGTTTGTAACCTCTTCACCCGCAGGGTAAAAGGTTGGGACCTTTTCCTCCGATTCGGTGCCGCCATGGGACTAACCGCCATGATTCCCGACATGACCATCGGTCAATTGACCGTTGAAGCGGCGGAGCGTTGGGGCGAAATTTGGGACCCGAACGCCACCCGCATGACGATTCTCTTGCTGTGCCCTCGCAAAGAACGCAAGATGATGGAACTCCACGGGGACATGGTCGAACACGGCCAACCGGTGATGACGGTCTTTCACCGCCCCCGTGCTGAGGCCTACTTGCTTGAAGAGCAGGGCTTTGACCCTCGGGCCGCTTCCTTCCAATTCGTGGACATCGCCACCGCCGACATGGGGTTGTGGTTGCAACACCTCGTGAACAACGAAGGGTGGCTTCGCAGTTCCATCGAACTCTCCTCGACCCCGTTTGCGGTTGGTCTTCCAACCCAACGGCCGTTTGAAGCGGTCCAAACCCTGTGCTTCCGCCACCCGTCGCTTCCGGCTTTGCAACGCTACTTCCTCCCTTTCCCACCGGATTCGCTTCCCGGAAAGTGTTTTGTCAGCCTCCCGAGGCGGGCCGCAGCGGAAATGGCCCGCCAACAAGCCGAAGTTTTGGGCGTCGGCCGCCTGGAAAAACCGGTTCCGCAACCGGAGCCTCCAACGCCACCCCCCGCACCCAAGGCCGAGCCCGTGGCGAGCGTTGCACCGCCCGAACCGGAGGCACCCTCCGAGCCGGAAGAAGATTCGAAACCCGCCGAAGAGGCCGCCGAGGCCACCAACGATGCATCGGCTGAATCGGAAAGCGTACCGCTACCGCCCTCTGCCGCCGCCACGGAGGCTCCAACCGAAGAGGTGGCCGTTCCCCTGCCGAGTGGAGGCGAAGCCGAGCCGGCCTCCGAAGCCTCCGAAGCCTCGCCAGCACCCGTTGAAGCGCCGAGCGGGGACAACGTCGAACTCCCTGAGGTGGAAGAAGAACCCGAGGCAGCAATGTCCGAGATGGAGGTTGAACTTCGCGCCTTTTTCCAAGAGCTCATCGATGCGGGCGTTGAACCCTCGGCCTTCATGGACGATGCTCGCTGGGAAGACCTCAACGAACGGGCCATTGCCGAAGGGGTGGAAACCTGGCCCATCCTGCTTCAGATGACGGCCATGGGCTGAGAAGGTTCAAATCAAACACGCCAATCCAACACACGAGGGAACACCATGGGATTCTGCATCAACTGCGGCCAACAGCACCCGGACGGTACCCGTTTCTGCCGGTTCTGCGGCAACCAACAACCCGGTGAACCTCTGCTTCAGCGCCTGCGCATGGAAGCCCAACAGATCCATGCGATGCGGTTGCAAATGCAGCAACAGCAGCCCCCCGGCAACCCCTATCAGCAACGCCGCTGGTGAGGGCATGCGGCCCAAGCATCTGGCGATGGCGCTGTCCAAACTCCAACCCCACCCCAGCAACGATGTGGCTTTGGAACAATACGCGACTGAAGGCGATCTCGCCGCCTATTGGATGCTCGCCGTGGACGAATTGGACGGCTTGGAAAACGCCGTCGTGGCCGACCTTGGAGCGGGCAACGGCATCTTGGGCATTGCCTGCTTGATGTTGGGTGCGAAGCACGTGCATTTCTATGAGTGCGATGATTCGGTTCTCGAAGTCCTTCGTTCCAACCTTGAACGTCTTCCCGATGACCTGCAAGGGCGAAGCACCGTTCACGCCCAAGCCGTCGACGGCACATCGCTGGAGGTTCCAGGACTCGATGCGGTCGTGATGAACCCGCCATGGGGCGTGCAACGCCCAAAGGCGGACCGCCCGTTTTTGCTCACGGGTTTCTCGAGCGGTGCAAAAGCCGTTCATCTGCTTCACAGCGACAAAGCCGCCCATGTCGAGGGCGTGGCGACAGAGCACGGGTGGGAGGCAGAGAGCGTCCTTCGTACCGATTTTCGATTGCCGGCCACCTACCACCACCACGCCCAACGAACCGGCAGCACCGAGGTGCGCTGTTGGCGGTTCCACCGTCCCGGCGATGCTCGTTTGCCGACGGACGAGGGATGAGAAAGCATAAGGGGGGTTCAAAAGGAGTGAACCCTCCCCTTT
>JAURDA010000022.1 GCA_030828165.1 Candidatus Poseidonia sp. | reverse complement strand
CGAGCGTCGTCAACGCCAGCAAGCCAATAACGAGGCTTTAGGCATCGTCCCCACAACCATCGTCAAGGCCTTGCCGGCCATGGGCGAGACCGAGGATGCGATGATTTCAGGAACGACCACAACCGGGGATGGAAAACGCCGCCTCATCGCAAAGAAAGGCGGTCGTCGAGACGGCGATTGGGCCCAACGACTCCATTTGGGGGCGGGAGCCTGGGCATCAAGCGAGAAGGAACCAATTGAAGATTCAAAATCTCAATTGACATATGATGAACCCGACGACCTCGAGAGCACGTTATCGCCTGAAGAGCGGAGCGCGCTGATGGAAGAACTCCGCCAAGCGATGCAAGAAGCGGCGAAAGATCTTGATTTCGAGCAAGCCGCTCGTTTGAGGGACCGTTTGCATGAATTGGAACGCTGGAACGATTGAAGCCTCTGCAGGCACATCTTCATGAAGCAAGGCCCCGAGGTTGGGGCATGGCGGTGGACCCGAATGCCTTTGATGAGCCTGTGGTGGATTACGACTTCTCGAAAGCCACTTCGCCTCGGGCCCTCATTGACCAAATGAGCAGAGCTGGAGGTTTTACTGCGACCAAATTTGCCGAGGCACGGAGCATCCTCGCCGACATGAACGCCGCCATCCAAAACGTGGACGGCGATGTCACTCAAGTCGCCAACTGGTTGTCGTTCCCGGCCTGCCTTTGCGCAACGGGGACACGAGGTTTCTTTGTTGAAGCGCTCAAACGCCGCATGTTCAACGTCGTTTCCACCACCTGCGGAACGCTTGACCACGACATCGCCCGGGCGTACAAGAACTACTACCACGGGTCATTCGACTTGGACGATGTCGAACTTGGCGAGCATGCATTGATGCGTCTAGGCAACGTGATCGTGCCGAACGCTTCGTACGGGGAAATCCTCGAAGCGGTCCTCATGCCGGTGCTTGAGAACATCTACAAGGATCGACTCGCATCAACCGACAAAACGGGCGCAGATGCTTGGCTCGGCTTTGGGTCCATCCATCTTGTTTGGGAATTGGGGCGGCGGATTGGCACCCCTGACACCCTGATTTACTGGGCAGCAAAGCACAAGATTCCGGTCTGCATTCCCGGTATCACCGACGGCTCCATCGGGGCGCAGCTCTTCATGTTCCGTCAGAAGCATCGCGATTTCCACCTTGACACGCTTGCCGATGAACAGGTGATGAGCGATTTGACCTGGGACGTCGGTACGTCCAACGCCTTGATGGTCGGCGGTGGCATCTCAAAGCATCACGTCATTTGGTGGAACCAATATCGGGGAGGGCTGGACAGCGCGGTTTACATCACCACGGCACCCGAGCACGATGGCAGTCTTTCGGGGGCTCGTTTGCGAGAAGCCATCTCGTGGGGTAAGATGAGGCCTGAAGCACCTCATGTTTGCGTCGAAGGCGATGCAAGTCTGCTTTTGCCCCTGCTCGGTGCCGATCTTTTCAGCAATGCAGCTTAGTTCTCTTCCAGAAGTTCCGCCAAGACGAGCATCAGGCTTTGACGTAGCGGCATGATCGGGCGCCATCCTTCGCCGGTGTGCTTCTCCAAGAAACGGTGAAACGCACCGATTGGCGGTCGCTCGGGCCCTGGTGAAACGGTGCGGACATCAACGGCAGCCACCGGGAGGTCGTCAGGTTGAGCGAGGTGGTCCAATCTGAAATCTCCGCTTTTTCCCGCCGTTGAGCGATGGGCCAGGGTCATGAATTCTCGATGCGTGTCATCCGCCGTCCAATACCGGCGGCCGGCGATGTTGAGTCCGCCTTCAGCGGTTTTCAAAAACGGCAACGTCCGAGCGATCGCAGCAGCAACATCGTGCAAGCTGCACCAATAGCCTCCGGTTTTCTCCGCCTCGCTACCTTTCAGCCAACCGTCAAACATGCTCCATGCCTTCGATGCTCTTGCTGGTGGCAGGAGATCATGGACGGTCACGTCACAGCCGCTTTCAGCGTTCTTGGGCGTGTTTGGGTCGAGATAAAACCGGATAACGGAAGCCCCCTCAGGGGCCTCTTGGTCGAGTTCATTCAAGAGCCAAACCGAATCATGAGGAAGCTCGGACCACGGTTGGATGCCGTCCGGGACCGCTTTTAACGAGGTTTCAAAACGAATGTGGGCGGTTTCCTCGAGGGCTGTTGGAACATGAAATCGATGGCCCGAGAGCATCCCGCGGTCAATGACGGCCTCCATGAGGGGGTTGAACGGATCGACCACGGCTGCATGAACGCCCATGCCCATCAAAGCACGGTCGCCCCCTCATGGTGTTTTGGTTGGCCTCAAACGGTGCGGATTGGGGTGTAATTGTTGATTTTTCAATTGGAAAAGAGAAGAGAATTTGAAATCGGTTAGAAAAACAATCTTCGGCCGCTGAACGATCGCGTTTCAATCGGTTTCAATTGAATATCTCCTTTACGAAAAATGAGATTGACGGGTTATTTGTATTGCAAAATTTTGCATTATGCGACATAAAAAACTAATTATTTTCTATAATTCAATTGATTGAACAACCAATTATGCGTCAAATGTAATTGGAAATGATATTTTTATCGGGGAAGAATATATTAGGTGCCGAGGAAGACCTGTCGATAAGCCGAATCAAAACGGCAAGGAGAGATGGGAAATGAAAAACACAGAATACGACATTCAAGAGTTGCTTCAACGCGACGTGTATGTCAACGGAACGAAAGTAGGGACGATCGTGGGCGAACGTCACCACCCAAACGAAGCGCGCGTGAAATCCATGCGCATTCAAGTGGTGCCAGACGTCGCTGACGAATTCATGCGGAAGCCCGCCGAACTGGCGCCGCTGCCAAAAGAACTCGTGCACAGCATCCAAGGCGATGGAACCGTCAAGTTGTCGAAATCCATGCGAGAACTGCAACGCCGCTGGCGAAACACCGTTCGCATCGATGAAAAGTTGTACGCACCTGACGAAATGTTGGATCGAGCCGTCCTGGACAACCAAGGAGAGGAAATCGGTGTCATCACCGGTCTTTTCCGAGTGAAGAGGACCTACAAGGGCGTCGTGGTCTCGACTCGAATGCGCATCCAAACCCAGTTTGGGGTCGAATCCGAAATTCGAATCCCCATCAGTGCATTGGCGCGGACCCGTGAGCGATTGGACGAAGTGGTGCTGTCCCGGACCTTTGAGAAGGTCTTGCAGTTGCCTTCGTACATCACCGTGAACAGCTTGGAAGAAGAGTGAGTGCGTCCCCTCGATGATGTGTCGCAAACTCCGTCATGCTTATGACGGGGAGTTTTGTCGGCCGGTTTACCCTTGCGCGGGTGGCTTAGTCGGTTAGAGCACCCGGCTGATAACCGGGAGGTCGCAGGTTCAAGTCCTGCCTCGCGCACCATTCCGAGTCCTCAAGTGTCTCGCAAAGAACATGAAGGTCCAGCCACCAGCCTCGGTCAAGGGGATGGCATGGTCGTTGTATCCGGAAGCAATTCGGGGCCACTGGCCAAACAACTTGCCGAGACGCTTGGTTGGGCACATCACGGCCTCGAAACCCGTCGTTTCCCGGATACGGAGGGCTACATCCGTATTCCAAGCGAAGTCATCGAAGCCATCCGTTCGGAACCCGTGGTTTTGGTTTCCAACACTTTTCCCGACTCGGGCATCGTTGAAACCCTCCTGATGCTTGATGCTCTTCGGGATGTCAGAAAGGGGGATTTGCAAAATTTACGAAATATCGGCCCCGAAAGCCTACCTGATGTCGGAAAAGGCGTTGTTTTGGCCGTTCCGTATTTCGGTTACTCGCGCCAAGACAAACGTTTCAAGCCCGGGGAGTCGGTTTCCGCCCGTGCGATTGCAGAAATGCTGACCTCGCGCTGCGATGCGCTGGTGGTTCTTGATTTGCACGCGCCTGCCGTGCTCGAGCATCTCTCCGTTCCAGTGGCGTTCACATCGGCCATGCCCGAGTTGGCCAAGCACCTGAAGGAAACCGTGAATCCCGACTTCATCCTCTCGCCCGACAAAGGCGCCATCGAGCGAGCATCAAATGTTGCTCAGCAAATCGGCTGCGAGTTTTCGTATTTGGAAAAAACACGCATCGATGCACACACCATCGTTCACAAAGCCAAGGATTTGGACGTCGCCGGAAAGTCAGTGGCCATCGTCGACGACATGATCGCAACGGGCGGGACCATCTGCAGAGCCGCTGACGCTCTCCGAAGTCAAGGGGCGGTTGAAGTCCATGCTGCATGCTGCCACGGCTTGTTTACTGGCGGGGCCATCGCTCGCCTTCTTCGCTACGTTGACGGCGTCCATGCAACAGGCTCCTTGGCCAATGCACGCGACGTCATTTCGGGGGGCCCGGCGTTGGCTCGAGGCGTTCATCAGGTCCTGGAACAACTCTCGTTGTAGAAGGAAGAAAACGGCGACTGCATAGCATCTCCCCGTTGAACGGCGGGGAAGTTGGTGCTGAAACCGTTCCGTTGCGTTTATATCCGCGTGGTCCTGCGCTTGCCTGCCCCTATCATGAGGAAGGAGAGATTCCAATGAGTGTACATGTGCAATTCGAAACCCCAGAAGACGTCGTGAACGAGATCTATGCTATGCTTGACCTGAACAAGAACGGTCGAGTGAAGAAAGGCAGCAACGAAGTGACCAAAGCCGCCGAGCGCGGTACGGCCCAATTCATCATTCTCGCCGAAGACGTGAACCCTCCCGAACTTCTCGCTCACATCCCCTTGATCTGTGAAGAGAAAGACATCCCCTTCGGCTACGTGCCGAGCCAAGAGTTCCTCGCCCAAGGCGCAGGGCTTCCCAAAGGCACCTCCGCTGCTTCGGTGGCCGTGATGGAAATCACGAAAGGCGCTCAAGAAAAATTCCACGACGTTGTTGAGGCCATCAAGGCCCTCAAGAAGTGAACCCGAGTTGATGAACCATGAGCGAAGAACTTGGTGGATGGCCAGCAGAAGTGGTCGAAATCGTCGGCCGAACCGGTATGACAGGCGAGGCCACGCAGGTCAAGGTCCGTGTTAACGATGCTCCGAACCCCCGGGACGTCGGTCGCATCATCAGTCGAAACGTGGTTGGCCCAGTTCGAGTCGGTGATATTTTGATGCTCAAGGACACGGGTCGAGAAGCCCGCAAACTCAACGCACGGTGATGCCCCATGCCAGAACGACGTATTTGCAACTTCACAGGCGAGGAAATTGAACCCGGCACCGGGATGATGTTCGTGCGCAAAGACGGCAGCGTCTTGTGGTTCAAGAACAGCAAGGCTCGCAAGAACCAGCTCCAGCTCAAGCGAAATGCACGCAAGGTCAAGTGGACCCGTCATTACGTGAAGGGCGGCATTCAGTGAATTCGGTTCACGCCGGACAGATAGCAACCCCCTTAAACGGGTCACTTTTGGGCCAACATGGTGAACACCATGGAAACGACCTATGTGATGATTAAACCCGATGGCGTCCAACGAGGACTTGTGAGCGAAATTCTTGGCCGTTTTGAGCGAAAAGGCTTGAAACTGGTCGGCCTCAAATCCATGGTGCCCAGTGAAGAAATCGCTCGAGCACACTACGACGTCCACAAGGAACGCCCTTTCTTCCCGGGCTTGATCAAATTCGTCACCTCGGGCCCTGTCGTTTGCATGGCTTGGGAGGGCGTTGAAGCGATTGCCGTTGCCCGCAAACTCATCGGTGCAACCAACGGACGCCAAGCAGAACCCGGGACCATCCGCGGCGATTTCGGCATGGACATGGGATTCAACATGATTCACGGCTCCGACGCCCCCGAGACGGCAGAATTTGAACTCGGCCTCTGGTTCCCAGAGGGCTTGATGTCCTGGGAAAACACCATGGGCACCTGGGTGTACGAGTGAATCTTTCACCACCTCGATGGTGAGGTGAGACCATGTCCGACGAAGACCAACCCCCGGTTGCCGAGGAAGACGCTGAAGAGGTCGTTGTGCGCGGCCACAACCGGCAACCCATCGTCTCCGTACTCGGGCACGTTGACCATGGAAAAACGAGCCTTCTGGACATGGTCCGCTCCATCGGGAGCCAACGGCAAGCCAGCGTCATGGACCGAGAAGCCGGTGGCATCACCCAACACATCGGCGCCACCGAGGTGCCTGCGGACGTGCTCAACGATACCTGTGCGGCTATGATGGGTGGAAAGCAATTCAAATCGCCGGGTTTGTTGTTCATCGACACGCCCGGTCACCACTCCTTCGCATCGCTGCGGAACCGTGGCGGTTCGGTGGCGGACATCGCCGTTCTTGTCATCGACATCATGGAGGGTCTGCAGCCGCAAACCGTCGAGTCCCTGAACATTCTCAAGGAAACCCGAACGCCCTTCGTCATCGCTGGAAACAAGATCGACCGGCTTCACGGCTGGAGGTGCGAGCGAGGGCGTTCGTTTGTTGAATCGTTTCGTGAGCAGCGGGAAGACGTGCGTGCCTTGTTTGAAGACCGCTATTGGAAGATCATCGGTCAATTTTCTGAGCACGGGTTCAACCTAGAACGCTACGACCAAATTCGAGATTTTCGTCAAAACGTAGCGCTGGTGCCGATGTCGGCGAAGGAGGGCGAGGGCCTCCAAGACCTTCTCGCCGTCACCGTGGGCCTAGCAGAACGCTTCCTTGAAGACCGGTTGACGGACACCCTCGGTTCGGCGCAAGGAACGGTTCTCGAAATGCGCGATGAAGTGGGTATGGGAAAAACCGTCGATGTTATCCTGTACCGTGGCGAACTCAAGGTGGGTGACACCATCATGCTCGCCGGGCAAGACGGTCCGTTTACGACGCACATCAAGGGACTCAAGCGCCCGCAAGGCATGGCCGAAATGCGAGATGCCGGGAAACGATGGGTCAACTTCACCAACGTGGAGGCAGCCTGTGGCGTAAAGGTCGTTGCACCCAACCTCGAGCAAACCATTGCGGGAACCACCTTGCACCTCGCCAACACCCCCGAAGAGGTTGCCATTGCCGAGGAGGCTATTCGAGAAGAATGGCGAGATATTTTCAACAGCATGCCTGTGATGTGTTCGTCATGCAACGAAATCTTTGCTCGGTCGGCGTTCCTCCAGCACACCGATCAGGGAGCGTGCCGTGGAGCAGAGGAAGACCGGAACGGCGTGGTAATCAAAGCCGACACGGTCGGAGGGTTGGAGGCCCTGGCCTTTGAGTTGCACCAGCGCAACATTCCCGTTCGCCAAGCGACTGTCGGACCGGTCAACAAAAAGGATCTCTTGATGGCGAGCACGGCCACGGACCCGCTTCAGAAAGTCATCCTCGGTTTCTCCACCAAGGCCAACACCACCGATGTTGCTGAACGCTTGGACGACGAAGACGCCGAGGTGAAATTCATCTCCGGGCCCATCATTTACCACATCATGGACGCCTTTGAGGCCTGGCAGGAGGAAACCAAAGCGGCCATCGAAGAGGAACAGCGTGAATCCTTGGTCTATCCCGGGCGCGTTCTCTACCTCAAAGACCACACGTTCAGAGCAAAAGGTCCTGCCATCGTGGGCATGCGCGTCCTCGGTGGGCGGGTCCACGTGGGCCAACGCCTGATGAAATTGGACGGGACGCCGGTCGGGCAAATCAAGAGCCTTCGAACTCGAGCGTCTGAAGACGTCAAAGAAGCCATGCAGGGCGACGAGGTGGCGGTGGCGGTCCAAGGCCCAACGGTCGGACGCCACATTGAAGAATTGGACGAATTCTACGTCGACGTCCCCGAGCGACACGTCAAGCGTCTGAAAAAAATCGACCTCACGCCGGTCGAGGAGGAAATTCTCAACGACATCATCGTCCTCCACCGAAAAGAAAACCATTTTTGGGGTCGATAACCTAGGCCTCAAGTTCCTTTTCCATGAGCATTTCATGAAGGATGAAGCGCGCACATTGATATAAGAAAGGAAAAAGTCTTGCTTCAAGAACGAGGGTTCGTTATGGAAGCAAGCATGCAAGCAGGAGCAGGGGGCGCCCGCACCCAAGATTTGATTGCGACCGTTTCTGCAATCTCCAACAGCCTCATGAACGAGGTGAGCAAGGTCATCATCGGGAAAAACGAGAACCTCCGTCGCGTGACGGTGGGCATCCTTTCGAACGGAAACATGCTCCTCGAAGATTTCCCCGGTTTGGCCAAAACCCTTCTTGCCAACACCTTCGCTCGGGCGTTGGGTTGCAAGTTCAAGCGCGTCCAATTCACGCCTGACCTTCTCCCTTCAGACATCATGGGGACCTACATGTACGACCAAAAGTCCGGTGAATTCAAACTCCGTGCTGGTCCGTTGTTCTCCAACATTCTGCTCGCTGACGAGATCAACCGTGCCCCGCCCAAGACCCAAGCCGCTCTGCTTGAGGCGATGGAAGAAAAGCAGGTGACGATCGAAGGTATCACGCACAAACTTCCGGCACCCTTCGTGGTGTTGGCCACGCAGAACCCCATTGAACAGGAGGGTACTTACCCGCTTCCCGAAGCTCAGATGGACCGTTTCCTGATGAAAATGAGCATGGGTTATCCCGACCGTGCTGAAGAGAAGGCCATCCTCGCTCGTCGCAAATTGCGAGGCCAAGACGAACACGTCGTGGAACAGGTCACTTCGCCAAAGAAAGTCGTCGCCATGCAAAAAGCGCTTGAGACGGTCCATGTTGACCCTGCGATTCTCTCCTACATCATCGAAATTGTTCAGCGAACCCGCGAAGACCACCGCGTCATCAACGGGGCATCGCCCCGTGCCAGTCAGGCGTTGTTCAAGACCGGACGAGCGGCCGCGGCCGTCGCCGGTCGAAACTACGTGATTCCCGACGACATCAAGGGCATCGCCTTGCAGATCATCTCTCACCGGATCAACATGAAGCCCGAAGCCAAGATTCGAGGCATTACGGGCATGCACATCGTCCGGAAAATCCTCTCTGAAGTTCCCGTTCCTGTGATTCAACCCGCCTGATGCCGTGGCTACCAAGGCTCGCATTGAAAGGGGAGGTCCTCCGTGGCCTGTGTGCAGGGGGTGAACCAAGATGAATCCTTACAAAATGGTCATCGCTGTCGCTAACCAAAAGGGCGGTTGTGCGAAAACGACCACGGCCGTCAACATGGCAGCCGCCCTCGCAAAAGGCTCCCGCCGCCAGGGGTTGCCGCCCGCAAAGGTGTTGTTGGTGGACTTGGATCCGCAAGGAAACTGCGCCACCTCGTTCGGTCTTGAGAAGAAGAAAATCAAGAAAACCGTGTACGATTTGCTCACCAACGATTCCGGCGAAGAACTTCCGTTGATGGAGGAATACCTCATTCCGCCCGAGGAGATCACGAAGGCCATGCAGGACGCTTGGAGCAATCGGAACGGAGGAAAAAAGGTCCCCGAATCCATTGATGCAGGCCACCTTTGGATTCTTCCAAGCGACATTCACCTCTCCGGAGCCGAGATTGAGCTCAGCCATAAAATCGGGCGAGAAACCCGACTCCAAGAAGCGCTGATGCCCATCGTTGACGAGTTTGATTACATCATCATCGATACCCCGCCTTCGTTGGGTTTGTTGTCCATCAACGCCATGTGCGCTGCAAATTGGGTGATGGTGCCGGTCCAAGCAGAATATTACGCCTTGGAAGGTTTCAGCATGCTGATGAATTCGATCAAGATGATTCAGCGACGCATCAACCGGAATTTGAAAATCTTCGGCATCGTCATGACCATGGTCGACGGGCGTTCGAAGTTGAGCACCTACGTGTGCGACCAGGTCAACAAGAAAATGCCAAACAAATTGTTCAACACCACCGTCCGAAGGTTGGCCAAGGTCGCCGAGGCACCCTGGAGCGGAGCGCCCACGGTCCTTCTGAACAAGCCGACCAACTCCGGTGCAGGTGCGGGCAGTCTTGAATACTGGACGCTGGCTAAGGAAGTCCATCAGCGTGTTCAGGAGATTCGCAGGGAATTCGGTGTCACCGAAGCCTCACGTTTGCGCATGGAACGCAACATTCGCTGAACGCCGCTTGGCGTGCCGTTTCACCCTCGAAAACCGCTCTACGGGAACCCTCTTGGTTCGCATGGGTTAAGTATGGGCCCAAGTCAAACCCCGACCGGGTAGAACCATGACCGCAGAAGGAATGACCTCCGTTAGCGTGAGTTACGAGATTCGCAGGCAATTGAACACCTTGCGAACCACGGGCGGGCACAAGAGCGTGAACGACTTGCTGGCCGATATGATACGGACGCACAAGATGCTCAAAATGAAAGGCGAAATCGATACGCTGCGTGAGCGAATGAAGTTGGCGGTCGACGTGGACGTCGAGCATCTTGCGGAACGCCTGAACCTCTCCCCCTTCCAGGTTTGATGTCCCATGATGTCGTGGCGTCCACCCGGTTACCGTTTGAACGCCAAGGATCTGGTCAAGGCCTTGTGCAGCGACGAAACCGAACAGGCCGTGCTCCTGTTGGCCGCCATTCAGGGCAAGGTTGAGTTGTTCGCCGACGCCACCGCATGGAACAGCTTTCTTTGGTTGGTGATGAACACCTGCAAGGTCGATGGTCAACCGCTTTACAGCGGCGTGGAACTTGGAGCGTTGAAGGCCAGCCTTCCAATCGTTTGGGTCTAATTTTTCCCGTATTTGGCAAGCCATTCGTGCCCGTACCAGCGCCATTGGTCCATGGTCCAACCGTCCGGCAAGCCGCCTTCGGGCAGCGGTGGGGCTTCGGCAGGCATGGCTTGAGCAGGAGATTCTTCCTCCACCTCGGTTGATTGAGCGGGCGAGGGCAAACCTGCGATGGCTTCCATGCTCTCTTCTTCGTACGCCATGCTCACGGTGTTCTCGACGCCCTCTGCCGATTTGAGGTCCATGTCGGCGAAACCGTCCGATTCGTTTTCCTCAAAGTTGAGTTGGGCGACATCGTCGTCCCAGGAGGCATCGGCGATGATTCCGCCGGCGGCCGATAACCCACCTCGACCTTCGAGGGCTTCTTTTGAGGCGTTGGAGGAGAGGGCTGGATTGATTCCACCGTATTCCTTTGAGGTGGTTGCTAATTTTCGCTTCTTGATCACCGAGGCGGCGACCAAAATCACCGCAGTGAGTCCGATGAAGGCCACCAACCCAACCGTCACCACTTGGCTCAACACTTCGTCATCCACGTTCAAGGGCGTATCGCCTTGTGGAGCGTCTTGCAAGGAGGTGTTCCAAGCGAAGAAACCCAACACCAACTCGCCTTCATCGAGGGTTTTGAGGTAGGCTTGGTAGGCGGGGTTGTTCCACCCGAGACAGGCTTCAGAGGTGTCGTTCTTATCGTTCAAACAATGGTCTTGTTCGGTTTGAATGAACGGACGGCTGTCGTCGTAGTCTTCGTTTGAACCGACGCCGTCGCCGTCGCCATCAAAATGCTCGTCGGGGTCAATGTCCATCAGCGGCGATTCGGTCCGGTCAACCCATCCGTCGCCGTCGGCATCTTCGCAGCCAAACGAGGGCACGGCCACGTATCCTCCGGTGGCGTTCACGTCGACGCTTACGGCGTTGCGCGAAGTTCCAAACTCCCAAGGGCAGGCATCCGGTTCTTCACCGTCAGCAGCGTCTCCAAACCCGTCGCCGTCCCCGTCCAACCATTGGGTTGGGTTCGAGGGCAACGCATCCGCACCGTCCTCAACGGTCCAGTTATCATCCGGGTTGGAATAACCGTCGAGGTCGCTGTCGGGGCAGCCGTATCGGTCGGCGGTGGAAAAGGCATTCACGGTCGGGCAAGCATCCGGTTTGAACCCGTCCGGGTTGTCGCCGTAGCCGTCACGATCCGTATCGGACCATTGGCTTGACTCGGAAGGAAACACATCGCCGTCCTGCCCGTTGCTGTTGTCGCCGTAGCCGTCGCCGTCGGCATCGGACCACTGGTCTGGATTGTTGGGAAACACATCGGGGTTGTTGCCAGCAACGTTGTCCCCGTACCCGTCCCCGTCGATGTCTTCCCATTGGGTTTCGTCCTTTGGGAAGGCGTCCGGCTGATTGCCGTTGGGGTTGTCTCCGTAGCCATCTCCATCCGTATCTGCATTCTGCGTTGCATCGTTGGGAAAGGCATCGTTACGGTCGTTGACAAGGTCCCCGTCGGAATCGAGGTCAAAGTAGGTGATTTTGGTGCTGGTAAGCGTGTTGCCTGCGGCGTAAAAGGGGCCGTTGAAGGCCATCGAAAGGCCAACGATTTCGCCGGAAGCCTCAAAATTTTCAACGACGCTGAAGTTGGTTTCATCGAGGAAGGTGACTTTCCCTTGCTTTGCCCCAACGATGTAGTACCCGTTGGCGTAGGTGAGGTGGGACGTTTGCTTGGTGTGCCCCAGCGATTGGGTAGCCACGCTCCACGATTCGGTGCTGTACTTGTAGGCCGTGCCTCCGGTCGTGCCGGCGAGCATGGTGGTGTTGTCGACCGAGAACAGGGTCGAGACAATGGCGGTTGGTTCCGTAAGGGTGTTGGTCAGGGTTCCGTCGGCGGCATGCACGTAGATTTTCTTGTCGTAGGAGGCGATGGCGATGCGCCCGTCGTGGAGGATTTCAAAGGCGGAGATGCCCGCCTGGACGGTGGTGCTGCTGATGCCCGTGAAACCGGCGGCATCGTAGCGGTCGGCACGACGTTTTCCGGCAGAGTACATGAGCCAGAGGTACCCCTCTTGGTCGTAAACGGCGTCGTTGACGGGGTCGGGTGTTGAGAGGTTGCGGTACACGGATTGTGTGGTCATCTGAATCACGACCACGCCGGTTTGGTGAGCGACAGTGACAAGTTCTTGTGCTCCGTCAATGCGAGCCTTGTTAGCTTCCACATCGAGCAAGACCGACCACTGAATGGAAAGGGTGCCGTTGTTGCTCAAGATGTTCTTGCTGACGTTTCCTTCGTCGGTGACCGTGAGAATGCTCCCGTCGTTCAATTTCGTCCAGAGCACCATGGGGGCGCCCAGTTCATCGGTTTGACCCGCATCCGTAAGGGTTGAGATGTCCGGTGTTGCTGAAACGGCCACCGTGACTTGCGCTGTGAGCAGGAAAACAACCAACAGCGTGACGAGGCGGTTCATGGGTACAGCGAGGCCTTCGGTAGATATGAAGAAGACGCTTTCCTGTGATGTCACTCGTCTTCGTCGTCTTGGTTTTCTGGCTTGAGCACTTTGGCTGCCGGCTTGGAAACGGGCGTGAGTTTTCCTCGTACGGGCCGCAAGGTGGCCGTGGTCGGACGACCTGTCGTCGCTGGTGGCGGTGAGCCCCGTTCCTTGGCGGGCACAAGCATGTGACCGACCGGGGTCAAGGTGGCGGTTCGGACTTCCTCTTCCTCGTCAAGCGGCTTCAAGACACCTCGAATGGGCTTGAGCAAGGCCGTGGGACGCGCCATCGTTGCCGTCACCGACTCGCTTGGTTCAGCGTCCATTTCTTCGAGCACGGCTTCGGAGGCGAGTTCTTCCATCTCAAGGTCGAGATCCTCCGTTTCGGTTTCGAGCACCGTCTCTTGGACGGTTTCGGTCAGGTCTTCAGCCTCTTCTTCAGAGGCTTGGATTTCGGTTTCCACGAGTTCCGGCTCATCGATGACCTGGGCTTCGAGGGTTTCGGAATCAAGGGGTGCCGAAGACGATAGGTCGCTGGTTTCTTCGCCAACAGGGGTTTCTTCTTCCGCAGCTTCCTCCATGGCTTGTTCTTCTTGGGGAACCAATCCGGGAGCAGCGATGGGCTGTCGGAGGGTACGAACGGGTTGCGGCAAACCCGGTTGCGCCAGCGGCTGGCGAACGTTTCGCATTGGGGGTGCGGCCGTTTGGCCCATGAGGGGCTTTGCGCTGGTCATCGGGGCTCTCATGCCGCCAAGTCCGAGGCGCGGTTCTTCCTTCGCCTGTTGGCCCATCAAGCCACGTAGCGGACGACCAGCAGCCGCTCCGAGTCCATCCGGCCGGGCACCGAGCGCAGTCGGGTCCATGGCGCCTGCACCAAAGGCAGCGGGAGCTTGACCGGAGATGGATTGCATCCACTTCTGGCGCTTTTCGGCTCGTGTGTCGGTGGATTGGAGGGCCGAATATTCTTGTTCACGTGCTCGCAATTCCCCTTCGTCGGCATCGATTTCGCCTTGAATTTGTGAGGTGACGGCCTCGCGCATCTTTTCCTCGGCCATTTCCTTGAAGGAATCCATCTTTTCGGCAAGGCCCTTCAACCGGTCACGGATTTCAGCACGCTTCAGGCCAAGTTGGGCCTCGATTTCCGCTCGAATCTGAGCCTCACGCTTGCGCACATCGATGAGCGCCTTGTTGCGCATGATCTCTTCTCGCTTGTCGAGTTGGCGCTCCAATTGAGTCGCCACTTCTTCTTCCTTGCGAGATTTGAAATCTTGGAGGCGCTCTTCCATCTCCACCTCGAGTTCAAGGGTGGTTTCTTCCTTGAGCAGATCGAGGTCGGTTTCGTGCGTGAGGCGCTCGTTGCGAAGTTGAGCATCCACTTCGGACATGATGGCTTTTCGGGCCGCAGCCTCGCGAGATTGGAATTCGAGGTCAAGGCGTTCACTCCAATCGGCCTTGTTGACCGCGTATTGGGCTTCGAGTTGCTCTCGCAATTCGGCCTCTCGCTCGTAGCGGTAACGCGAGAGTCGGTTTTGAATTTCGGCTTCCCTGGCGTGGCGATAGGCGTTGAAATCGTGCTCCATACGGTGCTCAAGTTCGGTTTCGATTTCAGCCTGGAGACTTCGTGAGATGTCGTCGACGGCCTTGTTGAACGTCAGATCGTATCGTGCCTTCAAGCGGGCTTTTCGTTCGGCAAGCCGATCGGCTTGTTGTTCGTTGAGTTGCTGTTCGATTTGAATCCGAAGCTCATCCCTTCGCTTGGCGATGGCCAATTCCACATCTTCCCGCATTCGGCCTTCCATGTCGTCGGTTTCGCGTCGCAATTGAGCCTCAATGTCCTCTTGCAACTGCTGAGCAATGTCCTCTTCAAGGCGAAGGCTACGGCGTTCAAACTCCACCTTCAAGCGCGCTTCACGTTGCTTGAGGCGTTGACGGAGTTGTTGTTCAAGTCGAGTGCGGATGCCTCGTCGAAGTTGTTCTTCACGCTCGGACAACATGGCTTCGTGCCCTTCTTCAAGGCGAGCAATCTCATGATGCTCCATCTCCACAAAGCGCTGCTCCATCTCCTCTTCGAGGTTGGCTTCGATGCTTCGAAGCCGTTCTTGGAGTTCACGATTGTACTCCAGTCGCAAGCGTTCTTGCTGAATGGTGAGGCGACGTTCGTATTCCTCGTGAAGTTGGGTCTCGATGGAGGCTTTGATCTCCTCTTTTCGCTCTTCAAGACGGCGATGTTGCTCAACGCCGTGTTGCTCGTGGAGCGCACTCACCTGGCGTTGCAGCCGGAGGTCCAATTCGTGGCGGACCCGAGCCTCCTCGTGAGCGAGGGCGTCCCGTTCCATGGTTTCGAGTTCTGCTTCCATAGCGGTCCGCAGATCTCGCTCAAGGGCGTCGAGCGTGAGTTCGTGTTGCGTCGCCAAATCCTTGGCGATGTTCGCTTTCATGGCGTTCACACGTTCGGTGATGGCCTGCTGACGGAGTCGGCGTTCCCGCCTCAAATCGGCTCGAAGTCGCTCTTCCTGTCGAAACCGGGCTTGAGTTCCAACGGCCTCATCAAGCGTTGTGGTGCCGGCTGAAGTGAATTGAGAGCGTAGGGATGCCAAGGTCACCCGGTCGCCGATGTCCACACCGTCCCGGGGGGCGTTTGGCGCATCACCGTCATGGCTTTCGCTCGTGCTCATTGGAATCCCATCCACTTCTTCATGGGCTTCTCTTCATAGATAAGGAGCGCGACGAATCATGGCGTCGTGCAGGGATTTTACTGACCCCTTTTCCTTGCCCAAAGGTCAAAATCGCACATTGAACTCTGTATCGCAGGCTGGACATTCAATGGTCCTCTTCCCTGGACGCCGTTTCATTCTCAGATTTCGGTCGCAACCCGGGCAGGCAATTTCCACCCGTGGGGTCTGTTGTTTGAGCGTGAAGTAGGCCTGACAGGTTGCGCATTTCAATTCTGCAGGGCGATGGTCCACTCCGGCGACCAATACCTTGGAGCATGATGGACAGGAGAGTTTCTCCTCCTTCCATTTCCGTCGGGTCAACGGGTGGTCAATACGCACCCGTGCGTCGCACAGGGTACAGTTGAGTTCGCCCAAGCCAACGGGTAGCATACCCTTGCACTTGGGACAGGAGAGTGGCGGCGGCGACACTTTCGATTCAACGCTCAATTCCTCCGACATGGAATCACTTCTTTTTCGAGTAGAGGACCAGTTGTTCCGGTATGAAATTCCACGGGACATCAAGGGTGAGTCCGAATTCTTCCGACAAGCGAACGATGAGTTGTTTGGCGCTGACCTGATCCCTGGAGCCTTGGAGGTCCAACACAATAACGTCACGCCCCTGTTCGTCAACGGCCAAGGAGGCCAACGTTGTCGTTGGGCGTGAAGGGGAAGGTGCTGGCTGGACGGGCGTGGCTGGCGCCGATGATGCTTGAAGCAATTCAGGCAAATCCACGTGTTGGTCCTTCCTCCACCACCGTGCCCTTCCCTGGTCTCGGTGGTTTTCAATCAATGAGAGGGAAGCGAGTTTTTTCAGATGGTGGTAGAGGTTGTATCGGTCAACGCCGAGGTGTTGTTGGAGTTGAACGGTGCTCATTTCCTCAGATTGAGCCAGTGCAACGTAGGCTGCTCGGCGTGTGGGGTGGGCGAGAGCGGTAGTGATGGGGTCCCCGCGCACTCGTCCCATTCTCGCACCGATTGCGAAGATGAGTCCATAGGGTTTGAAGATGTCGTGTCAAACCGAAAGCGCTGATTTAATTCCGAGCGGGCAAATATCGCGCTTTGAACGAAGAAAAGGCAAGTTTTGTATCCGCAACAACCGATTTCAACGTTTCCTTCAAGAGTTTCATCGATTGACCGTTCTGGGCCAATCGGGCGCCGTTGAGAATCACGATGATGACCGACAATTCGTGAATCAGCACACCGACCCAAAGTTGGTCGTACCATTGTTGAATGACCGCAAACACCAGCGTGATGGTGATGAACACGGAAAAGAACAGATTCTGCATCAAGGTTCGTTGGGCTTGACGAGCGAGGTCAATCATTTCGGTAATCATGCGGGGGTCGTCGCCGGGAACCAGCACGTCGGCGGCCTCAAGATTGACCGATTCTCCTGTTCCAATGGCCACGCCAACATCGGCGACAGCGAGGGCTGCAGCGTCGTTGAAACCGTCGCCAACCATCATCGTGACGTGCGATGAAGAGCGTGCTTTGACCCACTTGACCTTGTCCTCGGGACTCAGGCCGCCGTGGGCGGCGCTCTCCGCCAAGCCGACCGAACGAGCGAATTCAGAGACGGCCTGTTGATGGTCACCCGACAGGATTTCGACGTTGACGGAGCGTTGGTTGAGCGATTGAATGAGTGTTGCAGAACCGTCTCGAGTATCGTCGTGGATGAAGGTGACCAACGCCACCGCTTTCCCGTCCTTCGCCAGCAGGCTTGCACCGTGGCCTTTCTGGGTGGCGCCTTGGAAAGCGTCCTGGAGTTTCTTTTCCACCTCAATACCCATCGAGGCGGCCTTGTCGGGACGAAGGAACGCCACTTGGCTCCCTGTGTGAGTCCCTTGAATTCCCGCATCGACATCTTGGAGGTTGGTGATGCTCGAGGCAGCGATGTTCTGTCCAGCACAATGGTCCATCACGGCCAAAGCGTACGGATGCGATGAACGGGCTTCGAGCCCCATCATCAGCTTGAGGGCGGCCTCCATCCGTCGGTTTTTCCCAAGGACGACCTCGCCTACCGTTGGTCGCCCAGAAGTCAAGGTGCCGGTTTTGTCCAGGAGAACGTGGTTCACGCGGGCCATGCGCTCGAGAGCGTCGCCTCCCCGCACGATAACCCCGCGGTGTGCGGCGTTTGACAAGGCCGCTGCATGAGGAACAGGGGTGGCCAAGAGCAAGGCACAGGGGCACGAAACCACCCAGAGCAGGAGAATTATTTTCCAGTTGTCGGGGAACATGAAATACCACACGGCAAACGCTCCGAAAAGCACCAAGGGAACCCAAACCGCCGTGAATTTTTCAATGCCGCTGTGAAGTCGGGGCGGGGCTTCTCGGAAGGCGTGAACGGCATCGATGAGGCCGGAGAGTCGGGTCGCATCGCCAACGGCCACGACTTCGCAAATCACCGGACCTCTGGCCAGAACCAAACCCGCTTCGATGACATCGCCGGGTTGGACATCAACGGGTACAGACTCACCGGTCAATGGGGCTTTGTTGAGGGCTCCGTTCCCCTCAAGGATGCGCCCGTCGGCGGGGATGAGTTCACCGCTACGAATTTCAATTCGGTCCCCCGGACGGATCAAGTCGATCGGAACGGTTTCGGTTTCCGGCCCGGTTTGCACCGGCGAGGCCATCATGAGGCTGCCGGCCATGGGGAGTTTTATGCCCGATGTAGGCGCCGAAATCGTCATCTCGGGGGTAAGGCATTTCGCTTGAGGGTCGTTGATTTTCCTCGCAGTTCGGGGCAGGCGGTCAAGTCCGCCTTGCATCGCCTCTCGCGCTTTGAGCAGGGCGTCGCCTTCAAGGTGGGCGGTGAAAGCAACCAGAATGGTGACGATGAGGGCTTCTTCCCACATCCCCAAGATTCCAGCACCAAGGACGGCAAGACTGGTCAAGACTTGGAAGCCCATTTGCAGGTTTCGAAGCGAGGCGATCGCCTCTTTGAACATTTGAAGCCCGCCAATCAACACGCCGGGCAAGGCCAAAACCGGAATCAACCAACCGTGGTAGCCGAGCAGTTCGGCCACCATGACCAGGGCAAGCACGGGAAGGGCGATACCGCCTCCGATCAGCCGCCATTGGTCGGGACGGAGTCGATTCGAGGTCGCAGCAGCGAAGGACGGCTTTGATCCAATCATGTGCTCGAGTGCTCGGTTTCGTGCCTCAATCAGGTCTTGCTCTGAACTGGCGACCAACTGAACGAGAATACGGTCGTCGTCCGAAACTTCAGCATCGAGAACGCCGGGCTGCCTCCGAACGACCCGCTCCAACTGAGCAAGAGGCACCCCGTTTCGTTCGGCCACCGCTTTGGCGCGAACACCAACGAGTTCGTGATGCTCCACATCGGGCGCGTGACCGAGGGAGCGAAGCACCGACGAGACTTCAGAGAGCGGCCCCTCCTCGAGATTCACTTCCAAACTCACTTCGCCTGACGTGGCCGAAACGTTCGATGTTGTGACCTGTTTCATATGGCGCAAGGCCCCCATGGCTTTGGAGGCGCAATCCGGGCAATCCATGCCCAACAGCGGCCAACTGACACTGTAGGCCCCGGTGGGCTCGGTGAGCACGGTGGTGTCGACCCGTTCAGCGACCAAGACCTCCGGTGTTTCCTCTTTATCGAGGACCACAGGGGCGAGTGCGGGTGCTGGCACGTTTGCAGGTGCAGGGGCGCCAACGAGGTCATCGTCCTCGAGGGAGAGGAAGACTTCGTCCTCGCCACTCATTCCCATGCACCGCTGTTATGCTGGGTGTACATCAATCCTCGCTCTTCATCGGTTCAATTCACCTCAAGGCGAATGTTCATCCTCGTCCGTCAACTCACCCGTTTCATGCGATGGCTCCCCGATGGTTGGGCTCCCAAGGTGGTCGTCATCGACATCGACGGAACCGTCACGGACGCTAACAAGGTGCTCTCCCTCCCTGCGGTTGAGGCCTTGCGTTCCCTTGAAGCGCACGGGGTGCCGGTGGTTCTCGCTACCGGAAACGTGCGCCCGGTGGCCTACGGGCTGTGGCGCTTCATCGGTTTGAGCGGACCGATGTGTTGCGAAAACGGCGGGGTTCTCTGGCACCCCGAATGGAACGAGCCGGTGATTCGAGCATCTGGCCGGTCAGCCAAAGAAGCAGCGGAATGGCTGGCTTCGCGAATACCGGGACTTGACAGCTCGGGCATCGCCACCAATACGTGGAGAGAAAGCGAGTGGTGTTTGCACCCCGACGAAGACCTTCATGCCATTGAAAGCGAGCTTGCAACCAGCACATGGGTCGATTTGAGCGTTGTCCGGACCGGTTTTGCCATCCACCTCATGGACCCCTGTTTGAGCAAAGGGCAAGGGCTGGAGGCGTTGTTCGGACGCATGGGGTGGGCGCTCAGCGATGCCTTGGCTGTGGGCGATGCACCCAACGATCTTTCCATGTTCGCCTCGGCGGGTTGGTCCGTTGCGGTTGGGGGTGCGTTTGAAGAGGTTCAGGCAGCGGCCGACGTCGTGTCCCCTCATCTTCACGGCGAGACCTTTCCCCCGCTGGTCGAAGCCGTTTTGCAGGCCATCGAAACCAAGGGGTGAGGGCGTGAAAGCGGTGGGGATTGACCTCGGCGGAAGCGGGTTCCGCGTCGGGGTGTACGACATCGCTACGGGACAGCGGACAGGTCCTCTTCGGTCCTTTCAACACCGTGCTTCCCTTCACCCTGACGATGTGCTTCTCCAGATCGGTGAAGCGCTGGAGGGCCTGGGTTGGAACGGGCCCATCGGTCTTGGATTTCCGGGTGTGGTTGTGAACAACCTCATCCAAACGGCCCCCAACCTCGGAAGGGCTTGGTGCGAGGTGGATGTGGAAGGGGCTCTTTCGCCTTTTCACGGCGGTCAGTTTTCCATGCTGAACGACGCCGACGCTGCCGCCGAGGGTGAGCGACGCTTTGGTGCAAGCCACGGCGATCATGCTTGCGTGTTGACCCTCACGGTGGGTACGGGGCTTGGAACCACCGTCCATCAGAACGGGGTTTTGGTGCCCAATTTAGAATACGGACGGCTGCCCCATCCCACCCGTGGGGGGGTGCTTGAAGAGCACCTGTCCGGGCGAGTTCGTCAGGTCGAGAACCTTACGCTCGAGGCGTGGTCTGAGCGCTTTCAGGAGGGGCTTACCTTCCTCGAGGACCGTCTTCGGCCCGACCTCATCGTTGTCAGCGGAGGGATTACCGAACACTGGTCCACCATCACCCCATTGCTGAACTCCCGTGCCGAACTGGTGAAGGCCACGCTGGGCGATGATGCTGGTCCGTTGGGCGCCGCTCAGTTGGCGGCCTCAAACCATCTCGATTAGGGGGCCTCTTCAAGCGAGAAGGAGGTCACCATTTGCATGGCCTCGCCGTACTTGATTTTCCCGATGTACTCTTTGCTTCGTCCGTGCGTGACGACGCGAAGGCGGTAGGAGCAGGTTCGCTTCGTTCGTCGCTTCTTGTGATGTTTGTAGAAGTGGACACCGATTTTGTACGGGCCCAACGGGGCTTGTTCCTTCCACACCACGTTTTCCACCGGCGTGTTGGAGACCGGTCGAACGTTCATATCGACGTCCAAATCTCCGCCGCACTCGCTTTTTTTGTTGTTGAAGTAGATCCGCTCACCCGATGGACAAAATACGTGCAAATCCAAATCGTTGAAATCGTCCCAGGCCAGCGAAATTTGAACCACTCCCGATGCGCCACCTTCTCGCTCAAGGCGCTCGTCGATGTTCACCTCGAGCTCTTCATCGCTGTTCTCTGCAACGACAACGCCGCTGCCGAGTTGTTCTTCTGCGACCAGGGCAGCGTGTTGATTCATTGGGGGTTCATTGGATTCAATCCACGTCGAACGCGCTTCCAGTTCCATCAGGCGTTCCTCGTCGTTCGGCTCCTGTTCATCTACATTGGGTGCGCCGCCTTCGGAATGGTGGTGGATGAGATCGAGTTCCATGATGTTCCGGTTGCGTCGCTCTTCACGCTCTCGCCACGCGCTTTGCTCGTTGGTCGGTACTTCGCCAACTTGGGGCAAATTGACCAGCAAACGCATTCGGCCCTCATGGGCGCCAATACGGGTCGTCGTGCTGTATTTCTGAGCGAGCGCAAGGGCTCTCAGACGGGTGCTGCGCCGCTTCCAATAGCGCCCAAAAATGTACAAACCTGCGGAGCCAAGACCGAGGCTGGTCGCGGTGGTCACGGGTTCAACCATACCACCGAATCTTGACCTGCTCCCCTATAAGGGGATGGTAAGAACCCCCATCAAGCCAAAAACTCGGCGTTCAAGGCGTCAAGGGAGGCTTGGTTCGGACGCAAGACCTCGTCGGGAACATCGAGCAGCGCCTCGTCCACCAAGCCCAAGTCTTCAGCAAGCGATGGCTTGGAGGCGTCGAAATAAAGCAAGCCGGTCACGTGATTTCCGTCGGATTCTGCACCGTGGAGGGCGGTAAGGGCCGCCATAGCATCGCCCGGGTCGTGCTCTTCCGAGATGGTTTCGAGCCGAATGGTCGAACCGTCATGGAGCGTGATGTCCTTGAAGTGACCTTCGGGGACTTCGATTTCCTCGACCGGGTTGAAGTGGGGGATGTAGTCCGCCATGTGCAAGGTGACCTCGTTTTCTTTGACGTAGCTGTAGGAACGCATGGATTCGTCGTTGTTGTTGAAGGTCACGCACGGTGAAATCACGTCAATGAGAGCGAAGCCTTTGTGCGACATCGCCGCTTTGAGCAAGGAGGTCAGTTGTTTCTTCGAACCCGAGAACGAGCGGGCGACGAAGGTGCATCCGAGGTTGATGGCCAGCGCACAGAGGTCAATGGGTTGTGTTTCGTTGGCAGGCCCCTTCTTCTTCTTTGAGCCGACATCAGCGGTCGCCGAATACTGGCCCTTGGTCAGGCCGTAGACGCCGTTGTTTTCGATGATGTAGACCATGTCCATGTTTCGGCGAATGGCGTGGATAAGTTGTCCGATACCGATGGAAGCCGAGTCGCCATCACCTGAAACACCGAGGTAAAGCAGGTCCTTGTTGATGGCGTAGGCGCCGGTGGTCACCGAAGGCATACGTCCGTGTACGGTGTTGAACCCGTGGGACTGGCCGAGGTAGTAAGCGGGCGTCTTCGAAGAACAACCGATCCCTGACATCTTCGCAATCCGGTGAGGTTCAATGCCGTTTTCCCAGGCAGCGGTGATGATGACGTTGGAGATTTGGTCGTGGCCACATCCGGGGCAAAGGGAAGATGGCCCTCCGGTGTAGCTGTCTTTTGGCTCGTTCAAGACGTTGAGTTTGATGGCTCGTGCTGGCTTTTCGCTCATTGCTTCACCTCCTCAAGGGTTTGTAGAATCCGGTCGGCGTAAATGCGAGCACGTGGCGGCAAGCCGTCGCTGTAGGCGACCGAGTGAACCTTGGTGACCAAGTCGTTGGGCAGTTCTCGTCGGAGGATGCCGTAGAGTTGTCCGTCTCGATTGATTTCCAGAACGATGACCGTTTTGTGGCGGCGCACAAATTCTTCCACCTCAGAATGGAGCGGCAGAGCCCGTACACGGCACTGACTGACCATTATGCCGGTCGCTTCGAGAAGGTCGTCGATTTCTTGGATGGAGTTTTCCATGCTGCCGAGGAAGACGATACCGACTTCGCACTCTTCTTCTTCTCGGAGGATGGGCGCAGGAAGTTCGTCTCGGGCACGGTCAATCTTCATTCGCAACCGTTGCATGAGGTTGAAGTAATCCTCGGGCTTTTCCGAATAGACGCCCATGGGGTTGTGGCCCGTTCCGCGGTAGAGGATGGGCGCCATGCCCGAGCCGGGGAGGGTTCGGTATGGGATGCCATCGCCGTCAACATCGAGGTAACGACCGAAGGTCTCGAAGGCGTCAAACACGTCCTGTTCCCGGACAACTTTGCCGCGGTCCATCGGTTGGTCAGGATACGTGAAGCCCTCGCACGCCCAACGGTTCATGCCAAGGTCCAAGTCGCTCATGCCGAAGACGGGGGTTTGGAAGCGTTCGGCGTAGTCGAAGGCCCGCCAACCGTATTCGAAACACTCCTCAACCGTTCCCGGGATGAGGACGATGTGTTGGGTGTCCCCGTGGCTGCCCTCGTAGAGCATGCTGATATCGGATTGTTGGGTGCGGGTTGGAAGGCCTGTTGAGGGCCCGACTCGGGTGACGTCCCAAAACACGGAGGGGATTTCTGCAAAGTACGCCAGTCCGATGAATTCCTGCATCAAGGAGATGCCTGGGCCTGAGGTGGCGGTCATGCCTCGGCCGCCCGCCCAGCCTGCGCCGAGCACCATGCCGGCAGCGGCGAGCTCGTCTTCGGCTTGAATCACCGCCATGTTGGCTTTGCCGTCGTCGTCGGTGCGGAGGCGGGGGATGTAGTTGATGACGCCTTCTGCGAGGGACGAAGACGGTGTGATGGGGTACCAGGCAAGCAACTGCACACCGCCGTAATGGGCGCCGAGGGCTGCGGCTTCGTTGCCCTCGATGAAGAATTGCGGTTTCGTGACCGCTCGCTTTTCGACGGCGTAGGGGTCTGCTTTGGTCAATTCCTCGTTGCAGAAGCCCCGGCCGAGGCCCAGCGCGGTGATGTTGAGTTCGATGGCCGTTGCCTTGCCTTTGAATTGCTTGGCGACCGCTGATTCAAGGCACGCCTGGTCAATGCCCAGCAGTTCGGCAAGCACACCAACGTAGACGATGTTGGTGACGAGTTTGGCAATTTTTGGGTTGATTTTGCGTGCGAGTGAACTCATCGGGACGGGGTAGGACACGATGTCGTCCCGTTCCACGGTTTTCCCTTTGGTGTCGCTGTTCCAGATGACGACCGAACCCGGCTCGAGCGCAGCGAGGTCTTCGTCCCACGTCGCAGGATTCACGAGGACTTGGATGTGGGTTCGATCGCCTGGGGCTTGGTAGCCTTTGTCCGACAGACGAACGATGTACCATGTGGGGAGTCCGGAAATGTTGGAGGGAAACAGGTTCTTTCCGCTGACGGGGACGCCCATCTCGAAAAGGGATTGCAGGAGGATGAGGTTGGCCGATTGCGACCCCGTTCCGTTGGCGGTAGCGATGTTGATGGTGAAGTCGTTGATGATGGCGCTCATACGAAACATCCTCTTGGACGGACATCAGGTTCGTCCTTACCGGCAGGGGTTCGCATGCACCCTTTCAACATGTTGCCCCCACATTCCCTCTGCCGCATTCTGTTGGTGGTGCTGGCTGAGGCTTGAGGGGCAGGGCTCAAAACCAAAGTTTGCCTCGCCGAAACATGGCGGACGACAAGATGTCAACGGCTTGGGACAAAGCAGAGAAAGCCATTGCCAAGGGAAAAGGCGATGCAGCCCTCAAGATGCTTCGAGAGATTGACCCCGACGGTTCGGAGCCCACCACCCTGCGTTTGGCTGGCCAAGCGACGTGGCTTGAAGCCAAGAACGGTCACAACAGAGGGACCTACAGAAAGGCCGCCAGCCTGCTTCGGGAAGCGACCAAGAAAAATCCTCGCGACAAGAAAGCCGGAAGCATCTACAACGACCTGCTCAACGAAATGCAGGACAAAGGCATCAGCGAGACGGCGTTCCCCCGCCTGCTCAACGACGGCACGCCAACTCCTGCTGGCATCGTCGCCATCTTTCTCGCCGTCGTCTTGGTGTTGGCGGGCATCAACCTCGCCAACCAAACCGACACCACCACCGACATCGTTCAACTCGAGTTGACATGGGGCGGCGGCTCATCGGGCACCGTCACGATTGAACTCTACCCGGACGATGCTCCCGTTCACGTTGAGAATTTCAAACTCCTCGTTGAACAAGGGAAATACGACGGCACCACGTTCCATCGCGTGATCGATGATTTCATGATTCAGGGCGGCGATTTCACCAACGGGGACGGCACCGGCGGCCACGCTGCAAAATTCTTTGGCTACTGCGACGGCACAGCCTCCGAAACCGCCTGTGCTGGTGGAGCCACGTCCTACACCGTTCCCGATGAGGCGGACAACGGCTTGCTTCACGAGGTCTGCACCATCTCGATGGCCAAAACCAGCGCCCCCAACACCGGCGGCAGTCAATTCTTCCTCATCCCCGAAGACAGCAACAACGGGCAGGGTCCAAACTGGCTTGATGGGGTTCACACGGTCTTTGGAAAGGTGACCGATGGATGCGATCTCGTGACCGCCATTTCAAACACCGAAACGGGCGCCAACGACAAGCCAATAGAGGATGTCACGCTGGTGAAAGCCACGTTCGTTGGTTCCCAGACCACACCGTGGTACCAATTTTGGTGAAGCACCGTCGTGGCGGATGGCACCTCTCTCGGGCGTGAGTGGTGAAGGGTTTTCTTCATAGACGGGTGGCTTTTGGCAAGAATCATGGCGACCTTGGACCCTTTTAAGGCACGACAAACCCTCAGCGTTGGCGGTGATTACTATGCGCTTGACGCCCTTGATGCCAACGGTGTTTCCACGGCTCACCTGCCCTACTCCATCCGCATTCTCCTCGAGGGCGCCTTGCGAGGCAACGACGGCTTCCTCATCACCGAGGACGACATTCGCAAGATTGCAGCATGGACGCCCGACGGTGAGCGTGGCGAGATCCCGTTCCGTCCATCCAGGGTCATTTTACAGGATTTTACCGGCGTGCCCGCCGTGGTGGATTTGGCTGCGCTTCGTGACGCCATGGTGGAGATGGGCGGCGACCCCGAGAAGGTCAACCCGCAAGTGCCCGTTGATTTGGTGATTGACCACTCCGTGCAGGTCGACGTTTCCGGGGCTCATAGCGATGCGCTTGACATGAACCTTGACATCGAATACCACCGGAACATGGAACGCTACACCTTCCTCAAATGGGGCCAACAGTCGCTGGATAATTTCCAAGCCGTCCCCCCCTCGAGAGGGATTGTTCACCAAGTCAACCTTGAGTTCCTTGCCACCGTGGCTCGGCAAGAAGAGGGTGTTTGGCTCGCAGATACCCTCGTTGGGACCGATTCTCACACGACGATGGTC
>JAURDA010000021.1 GCA_030828165.1 Candidatus Poseidonia sp. | reverse complement strand
CCCGTCGGTGGCAACCATTCGGTCCGCACCGTCAAAGGGATCGAATTGGAAGTGATATTCCCATCCGGTGGCCATGCCGTCGTTGTCGTGGTCTTGGTAGTAGACTTCAGGTCCATCGTTCCAGTCGTCGCCATCGGTGTCGTTGGAGATGGGGTTGGTACCGTTCTGCATTTCTTCGTAATTGGTGTAATTCTCGAGGTTGTAGTAAAAGCGCTGACCGTCAGGGGTGTTGGGGTCGATGTTGCATTCGGAGTTGGTGGAGTCGTTGTAACCCGGACAATATCGCTTGATCAAGCCGCTTCGGTTCAAACCGTCTTGGTCAGGATCTTCAAATCCGTCGTCAATTCCGTCAAGGTCGCTGTCGGGCATTGAAGGGTCCATCACACCACGGGCCCCGTAGACCCCAACGGTTTCGTTGTCCGCAAGGCCGAGTTCAAAGGCCTGCTGCGAGTAGTACACTTCCCAGCCGTCGGGGAGCAGGTCTCCATCGGTATCGTCATCCACAGGGTTGGTGTTCCAGCGGTCAGGTGCTTCCATGCCGTTGGCGAGTGTATCGTTATCGATGTCAAACGTGTCGTCTTTCAGGGAACCGAGCGAGGGGTCAAGTGCCCAGCGACCGTTGCAACCGTCACAAAGACCGTTTGTCGGCATCTGGAAACCCGTCAAATTCATTTCGCTTACGTCAAACTTCGGTTCCAAGGCAAAGCCACCGAGCCAATTCTGCCAAACGTAACCGCCGGGCTGCATGGTGCACGAGCTGGATTGTGTTTCCTCACAACCCGGGCGAAGCCACGTGGATGTAGCGACCCAAAGGCTGTGGGAGTTGGTGTTGTCCTCCGCTGATTTGACTTGCATTTCCCATCCGTCAAGCATCCCGTCAGCATCGGTGTCGTTCAGCAAAGGATTGGTTGGGTTTTGGAAGGGACGGGGGACAAAGAGAACTTCTTGTCCGTCAATGAGGCCGTCGTTATCGGTATCTGAGTTGTTCGCGTGTGTCAGGAAGTTGTCTTCCCCAGCCACAACTTCTTCACCGTCTTCCAAGCCATCGTTGTCGGTGTCGAACATACAGGGGCTCGTGGAATAGGTTTCGCCTTCCCACATGAAATTGTCACCGGCTTCTTCAAGGTCGGTCAAACCGTCGGAATCGGTATCGGGATTTGATGCGTTTGACCCACCCAAATTGCAGGTCGACGAGAACTCCTCAAAATCCGAGAGGCCGTCTGCGTCGGTGTCGTAAAGGCCAGGATCCGAAGTCACCCAGGTCGGTTGAACGCCGCGATTGACAACGAGGATTTCCCAACCCATCACCTCAATACCGTCGATGAGACCGTCGTTATCGGTATCAGGGTCCAAAGGATCGGTGCTGCGACCGTCAAGGATACCGTCTTGGTCGCGGTCGTTGGCATTGTATTCCATGACGTTGGTAAAGCGCTCCTCTTCTTCGACGATGTTCAACCAAGAAAACAATCGGGAGTCGACCGTCTGACCCAGTGCAACGTTGATGCTGTAGACGTATCCGTCCACAGGGGCACGAAGTGGGATGACCTGCTGATTCCCTCCTGCGAGCGTGATTCGAGCGGAGGCTACTTGTTGGTTCGCTTCAACTTGTTCGCCAAGTTCAATGTCGAGGGTGTGCACGATAGCCGTGTTCTCGAGGGTATCGTACATGACATCGCCGTCGCCATCGAGGTCCCATCCATCGTAGTCCGGGTCCTCATCCCGGTTTTGAGCAGAGCGGGGGTGAAGGCCGTTGGAGGCTTCCCACTGGTCGGGCATGTCATCTCGGTCGGTGTCTTCCAGCCAAGGGGAAGTAAAGTTGCCTTCACCGAACAGTTGAGCGACTTGATACTCCTCCAAGTTGTTCATGCCGTCTTCGTCCCAATCGCCGTAACCGTCGGAAGCGTTTGCAGGATTGAGAACATAGGCTGCGTTTGGAGCCATGGCTGGAATGGAATAGCAGTATTCGAATCCATCTGGCATGCCGTCTCCGTCCGTGTCCCAATCCGAAGGTCCGTTGAGCAGGCCGTCGTTGTCCATGTCCATCATGAACCAACTGCGTTCAACCCCAAAGAAGGGCCCGACCCGAGGAACAGGGTCGAGCAAGTTTTCGTTGCATTGCTCGCCCATCCCCATGTAAGAGGCAATGGTGGCGTTGGCAACCTCGACGATGTCGTCGATCAAGTCTTGGTCAGAGTCCCGAGCCGTTGGATTGGTGCCAAAAGCCTCTTCCTCAAAGTTTGCGAGACCATCGTCATCGGTGTCAAGAACCATGTCACAGGAGTGGCGTCCGTTGGAGGCGAGGTCATCCCAGTCAGCCATCCCGTTCTCGCCGTTGAAGCGAGATTCAAGAGCGTCAACCATGGCTTGGTCGAGCAGGAGACAATCCCAGTTTCCGTCGAGGGGGTTGAAGAGAACGACTTCACCACCTGGCGTTTGAACGCCCATCGTGTACAGAGACTCCCATCGATCGTTCAAACCATCGTTGTCCGTATCGGCTCGTTGGGGGTCCGTTCCAAGTTCGGCTTCAGCTTGGTTGGTGAGGCCGTCTCGGTCGGGGTCGCCGTTTGGACCCTGAGTTGGGTCAGGCCATGATTCAGTTTCGTTTTCGAGACCCTCGGCCTCCGTGTCTTCGCTTTGGGTTGGGTCAACTTCCAAATCCTCAGATTCGCCGTTGTCGAGGGGATTCAAGCCGTGTTGAACCTCCCACCCGTCGCTTAACCCGTCGTTATCGGTGTCGGGATCGTCGGGGTCGGTTCCGTATTGGGTTTCTTCCAACTTATCGGAGAGACCATCGCCGTCGGAATCCGTTGCGGCTTCCATCAATTCCGATTCACCACGGATGTCCTCTTCTACGGCGCTTTCGAAACCGCCCACGTTTTCGCTGGTTTGGAAAAATCCAGAAACACCAACAAAAAGCGAACCAAAAATCAAGGTAGAAACAATCGCCACATACGCCATTTGGTTGTGATTCAAACTCATCCGACATACCCCGCACAACTGTGCAAACCTTACGAGGCGTTGATTCGGTTATGAACCTTGACCTCCGTTGGGCAACATTTCAAAGCACGCCGGCGCATTTTGTTAGATGATTTCGTTGTATTCTACCGAAGGAGAACGGAGGTGCAAATCCACAAATCCCGAACCGATCTCAACTCGTGCCTCAGACCGCCGCCCGTTGCATCGCTCCCACATACCAATCAAAATTCCACAGACAACCGGTGGATGGAACGACCGAATTCGGAATACGGTTTCAAAATCACCCTCAAGCCGTGTCTCAAGCACCATCACAAGGCCCATGCCACGGTGCTGTATTCGTTTGACAACCTGGGATGTCCAATCGTTTTCCTCAAGCACGTACACCGGAAGCGAACTCGCCTCAAACATCGATTTCGCTGCCGATGCGAATGCGGAAAAAAGGAACGTGTCCGTTCCTTGAGGAGAAACTCGGAGCCAAGAGGTGTCAACCGATGGTGCACAGGGTCGCCCCTGCAGTGCATGGACAAGAAAATCAAAAACCGGCAGCGGGAGGAAGAAACTCCGTTGCTCCCCGAGAAAAAAGCCGTGTTCTCGTTCTTCAAGTTCCAATTCGAAGTCCTCAGCGGGCAACGAATCCGGTGTGCTCTGCCCCCAGTCAGGCAACATCGGCACCTGAACAGGTTGCATCGGGGTGGATTTCTGCGCCACCTCAAAGCGAATCACTTCCGCCTGCGATTGTCGCCAGTTGATGTCCAATCGAGTGCGAGCAAGGTGCTCTTCGTGTGCAAGTGCGAAGCCGACCGACAAAGCATCATGACACGGTGATTGGATCGTCCCGGCCTCGTACTGCCCCCAACCCATCAGGCTCGAACGGGAGGCGAGGAGGCGATGCCATTTCTTTCGACCTCCAAAACGGGGCTTAGCGAAGGAAGGATGGCGAAGAACAAGTTCCTCAGCGTCGGTAGCGGCGTAGAGGATTTTACGCCCGATCGGTGTTTCAAATTGAGCGTCAAGGTGTCGGAAGAACGACTCCATCTCAACCACGCCCCAGAGACCGATTGGAAAACCGTGGTCATCGAAAAAACATCCGTTCGGTCCGAACGAAAATGACGCGTGTTTCCTCGGGCTGTTGGACAAACGACCTACCTCACAAAGGATAGCCTGTTCGCTCATCGTCGTTGAAACAATATCGAATGATTTGGTGGGTGGATTTAAGTTCATGAACATCAGTTTTGACCGAATTCGGGTCTTCGCCGCGGAGCAAAACCCGTGCATAGAGCGAAGCGACGTCGCTCATTTCATCCGCCGTAAAGCCGACCCGGGTAAGTTCTTGGACACCCAAGCGTAGACCTGACGGTGACATGGCCTTGGTGTCACCAGGGAGCATGTTCATGTTCGTGATGATACCGGCTTCCTCAAGCAAGGCGGCAGCCTTAGCACCAGCGCCAGAATCCAAATCACCGTGGCGTGTCAGGACTTGGTGGGAAGCCGTGTAACCTCGGGATTCCGCAAGCACATCAAAGCCTTCTGCGGCGAGTGCTTCGGCAAAAGCACGAGCATTCGCGACAATGTCTTTTGCATAAGCGGCTCCAAATTCTTTGAATTCAGCGAGCGCCATCACCTTGCCTGCGACATGATGCAGGTGATACGATGAACATACGCCGGGGAACATCGCATTGTTCAATCGCTTTTGGAAGGCTTCGTCTTCGGATGAAGAAAGCAGAAAACCGCCTTGTGGCCCCGGGAATGTTTTGTGACTTGAGCCTGTCATGACGTCGGCTCCTTCACGGAGAGGGTCCTGAAATTGACCGCCGGCGATCAGACCGAGAACATGCGCACCGTCGTACATCACCGCTGCGCCGACTTCTTTGGCGGCATCAGCCATTTCTTTCATGGGAGTTGGGAAGAGGAAGACCGATTGGCCAAAAAGAGCAACCTTGGGTTGCACCTCTCGAATCACTGCGCAAGAGGCCTCAACATCGGGTTCCATGCGCTCCTCGTCCCAAGGGTAGGTGGTCAAGTTCAGGTCTCTAAGGCCTACGGCGCCCATCCGAGCGTGCGAGATGTGACCTCCGTCCGCTGTTGAAACCGCCGTGATTCGGTCGCCCGGTTTTGCAAGCGCCTTTAACGCACCGATGTTGGACACCGTTCCCGAGATGGATTGGATGTTGGCAAACGGTGCTTGGAACACCTCTTGCGCAAGGGAGATACCCAAGGATTCAATGGTGTCAAAATCTTGACATCCTTGGTAATACCGCTTGCCTGGCAACCCCTCAGCATAGCGACCGTGAAGGTCACTTCGAACGATGTCCTGAACCAAAGGGGAAACGATGTTTTCACTTGCGATCATGCCTAACCCGTTGGCATAGAGTTGACCGCTAGCCCGAACCGCTTGCATCACCGTTTCGGCATACCCCCTGTTGAGGGCCGTGGTGTCCTCTGCTTCCTGCGGTTGGGCCATGCTCTCCCTTGACTTGAGCCAGTCTTTGAATGCTCCGAAAGGGGGTTTGCTTTCTAGCCTGCCCGTTCGCTACGGATGGTATTGCGAGGAATGAAACGCTCCTGAACGATGTCATCCCTCCCTTCTGCAGCGGCGTTTAGAGAGTGAGGCTCTTTCTTCCGAATGTAGTTCGTTCGTCCACGATAAGCAACCGGGCCGATTTCTCGTTCAAGCATCGGTCCTGCCTCGTTGTGCTCTTTGGGCCTCTTCAGCCACCAAGCCTTCCCAAGCGTGCTTACCCGCGGAGTTTTTCCCTTGTCCATTTGGACCGACCGGCGGCGAAGCCTTCCACGAACTTTCTTTTCGGATTCTTTGGGAAGCCGTTCGAACAACCACGCCGGGAAGCCAACATCGAGGACAACACCGTTGACGGAAACCAAGATGCCGCTCATGAGCAGGTGGTTGCCGATCGGAATGTTTTCCGGGCCCGGTTTGACCTTGAATCGGCGCATACGACGTGCGTATTTGATCAGGCCCCGCTGGTCGCGGTGCTTGATTTGATGTTCTTGTTGAGCGGTGTATCTGGAGTACGAGAAATGGAGGCCGAGCAGACCGCCAACCACGGCCAATCCCTCCTCAGTTCCCACTTCTTGATAGGCGAGGATTCCAAGAACGAACCAGAGCGGAATCAAAACAAAGAATTGGAAAATACGGGATAAAACACCCGGAGCATAGCGGGGAGGCATGGCCCGCCGTGTTGCTTCATGGGCGACCATCAAGGCGTTTGCGTTCAGCGCTTCGTCAACACCCCCCTTCTGGAGAAGAGCCGCATAGGCATTCACGGGGGCGGCATCCATCCAATGTCTCGTCGCTTTCGCATCGTCCAACAACAACGAGACTTCCATGTGTTCGTTGCCTTTTTTACCGTATCCAAAGATAACGGCGAGGGCCATCACCCGAGGGTCCTTGCTGTCGCTTCGAATGAGCTCATCGACGACCGTTTTCGCATCGTGCCACTGACCCGTATCCATGAGCGTGAGGGCCGCAGCAATGCGGGGACGAACGCCCGTCGGGTCTGCTCGAACCAACGTAAGGGCCAATTCAAGCGCCTCGTCGTAAAGGCGTTGAGCACGCAACAACGCCACCATGGTCAACTGGCCAACTTGGGAAATTTTGTCGTTGTGAACCAACATGTCTTTTGGTTGTGGACGCCAATAACTCATCATGTTTTGGAGCATTTGCAAATGATCGATCACGGAATTGTTTTCCCAATCCCAAAGGTCGTCCTCCGTGACCGTGCCGTGCCAAGGGTCCAACCATTCGCAGACAAAGGAGAGGAGTTCGGGTTCGTCGTACCCTTCGGGTTGTTGAAGGCCGTGCAATGCTTCTCGCGCTGCATCAAGTCGGCGCAAGGCAATGTAGCCGGTGGCGATGATCATTCGGGCCTCGTCGTTGTCTCCACCGGACTGGGCAAGCAATTTCCGGCTTTCCTCAATCGCTTCAGGCCAGAGGCCACGCAGTGCCTTTTCCCACATGGATGCACGGGATTGCTCTTGGCGAATGAGGGCTTGATCGCCAGGGAAATCATGGGTTTGAACACGTATCAAGAGGTCGATGTCCTCGTTGTACGCCGCCGTTTCAACCAACTGTTGCAATCGGTCACCACCCGCAAGTTTGACCGCCCCATCCCGACGCTCATCGGGGTTGAGGTCAAAACGCAGTTTCACGAGGGAACCGAAGCGACTAATCGAGAGCAGCCAAGCGATCAAGAACACCGCTTGGCCGACGGCGATAAAAAGCCAGGTGGTGAGAAGGCGTTGGAATTCGTTGAAATCGCGTGCTTCCAACCAAGACGTCATCGGCATGAGGTCTCCAAACTCCTTGTAGCAGACAAGGATGAGCAGAAGGACGGTATAGCCCGAAAAACCAGCGAAGGCGAACGTCAACTGGCGAGCTTGGGCCGCCTTCTCTGCTCGGATTTCGCGAGGCGTGTCCAAGGTTACACCGAACATTCCGCCAAAGGTTTGTCCACCGAGAATCAAGTTTCGTGTCAGTTCAAAAATAAACGCAAGACCAACAATGGCGATGTTCATGGTCAAATAAAGCGAGAGGATTTCAGGGAGGGATTTGATGAACTCCAACTGGAACAGGATTTCCGAAACCACATCGATGTTCAAGTAAATCGTATATCCAATGATACCACCATAGTTGAGAATCTCCTCAGCGTTTGGAGGGTTGTTGAGCATCACGTAGAAGACGGTGAGGATGCCGTTCAAGGCCGTGATGGGCATGGTAAGAAGGAACAAAACGAGGATGATGGAGAACAAACGCCCAATGAAACCGTTCTTTTCCGGGTCGATGGGATTCGGGCGGCCTCGGGAGGTACGCCACTTACTGATGAGGAGCATGTTCCACGAAGCCCCCATGATGCGTCCATAAGCGAAAATGGTGGGGGCCATGAAGGTCAGCAAACCGAAAGCCACCCATGTCGGCGTTAACTCGCCCTCAACTTGGAAACCGTAGGCCAAGACGAGAGCGGTTGCAATCAAGAGGAGCGCAAGGGTCGTCAAACGGCGAACGAAATCGGCGCCGAGGGAACTCCTGGTTTCGCGCTTTTTGTTGGAAAGTAAACTGCTCAACGATTCCCAGGGCGAAATCACCACGGGGATGAAAATCAAAAAGGCGATGACGTAGAGGTTGATGCTCGAGAAGACATCAGCGTTAAAGAGAAGTTCGGCGATCAAAATCAAGACGCCCGTCAGACCCATCATGTAGAGCAGGACACCAAAACCGGTCCGCCCTTCTTTGAGCAAACGACGAGAGTCTCGTAGGGTTCTGGTAATTCGGTGAACTTCGTAGAGGTCGTTGTCGATCTCGAAGGCAACTTGGAGGTTCTTGAGTTGTGCAGGGATAAACCAACGGCGAATGGCAAAGGCAACTAGGAGAGCTATGCCGAGGGGTGCGACCAAATCCACGGTGACACCCGTGCTGGAGGACACGGTCGACGCAGAGGCGCTGGTCGGCAACCACGACAGCGCGAGGACGGCCAAAAATGCTTGGAGCCGACACCGCATGAAAATCACCCCCCAACCGTAATTCATCAAATCTCCGGCAGTTCGGTCATGTCAACGGTGCCTTTCCAAGAACCGTTCAATACGAAGAAAGGCCTCTTCAAGCACCGCAATATCTGCAAGGTAAACCAAACGAACGTGGCCTTTGCCTAATTCAGGCGAAAAGCCGCTGCCGTGAACGAGCAAGACATGCTCCTCTTGAAGCAATTCAAGAACGAACCGTTTGTCGTCCGTCGACCACTTTGGATCCGTCAGTTTCACGAACATGTAAAACGCCCCGCCCGGGGACTGGACTTCCAAACCGTCGATCCCGTTGATGCGCTCGATGCAATAATCTCGTTGACGCAACACGCGCTCGCTGTACCTTTCCATCCAAGCACGGTCGCCCGTTAAGCCTGCGAGGTAGCCCAGTTGGGCGGGCGTGGAAGCACAGAGACGAGAACGAAGCAAACGCTCAATCCCGTCTCGAACCAAAGAGAGCCTGTTGGTTGGATCGTGCAGCGCCATGTAACCGATGCGCCAACCCGGTGCGTAGTACACCTTGGATACTCCATTCAAGGCGACCACCGGCACGGTGGAACTTCGACTGGCTGCTGAAACATGCGTGTTGGTGAAATCCAACCCGTCGTATATTTCGTCAGCGACGACGATGCAGTTCGGGTAATTTTGGGCAATGGCCAACAATCGGTCGACGTCCTCTGCACCGCAAACCGAGCCGCAGGGATTGTTTGGATTGATGAGCACGAGCAATCGGACGTTCCCGTCCATTTTTGATTCGATGTCGTCAAAATCGGGACGCCATCCATCGTTCGCGTCCAATGCATATTCCACGGTTTTGGCTCCGAAAAGTTGGGGATAGGCCATGTACGGCGGGTAATGCGGTCCGGGAGCCAGCACTTTTGACCCCTCCTCGAGCACGGCTGCAAAAAGAATCTGCAATGCCTCGGTCACCCCGTGACAGACATAGATGTCTTCTTCACGGGCTGGCCAGCCCTTCTGCTGCTCATCGGCTGCCAGTGCCGCACGGAGCTCAGGGAGACCGTAGGAAGGTGAGTACCCGTTTCGACCGGTGCGTAATGCACTGGCATAAGCTTCAACCATGTGGGGCGGGGTTGGTAGCCCTGGATAGGCAATCGGGTCACCGATGTTGAGTTTGATTACCTCGTGACCGTTTGCCTCTAGGGCCATTGCAGGGACAACAACGTCCCGAATCGCATATTCAATAGCGGCGGCTCGTTTAGAAACGGGGACGGGTGCATCCAACGAAATCACCTCACTCAAGGTCTTCGGGAGAGACACCGGCCATGGAAAGAACTTCGTTGAAGTGTTCAATGTCAACCGGCTGGACCGACAGACGTTGCCCACGCCGCAAGAGAGGCATGCCTTCGAGGGCAGGATTGGCCTTCATGGCGTCCAACGATACCATGGAGAGCTCCTTGACGGGGGCGATGTCCACCATGAACCATCGAGGATTTTCCGGACTTGATTTTTCGTCACGGTACTTGCTGTTCACGTCCCACGAAGTAAAATCCGGATACCCTTCGCGCACGATTTTCGCCACCCCAGCCACGTGCGGAGGTTTGGTGTTCGAGTGATAAAACAAGACGAGATCGCCCAATTTCATGTCGTCCCTCATCATGTTCCGTGCTTGATAATTGCGAACGCCGTCCCAATGTGTCTGGCCGTCTTCAACAAGTTGTGAATAGGGATAGACATCCAACTCCGACTTCATCAGCCACCGGTTCATGTTGATTCGGAGACAAACGAGGTCTATGGAATGCTCGCTCACCAAACATCGGTCACGTCGTCCAACAACGCCGCTTCCATGACGGCGTCCGCCATCTCTCCTGCTCCAATAAGCCCGAGTTTTTTGGCCATGCTGTTTGAGCCGCTGACCGCTCCGATGCCCATTTTTTCAAGGGTCACGAAGATTGCAGGAAGCAAAATCAGGGCACTTGCTGCCGCCACCCAAAGCAGAATCAAAATGACGGTGATGAACGGTTGAATTTCGGGAATTGGAATGTTGTATGCTGTAAACATCCCGAGTGATGTGACGACTGCAGCCTCAAACAACGACATGCCTGTGCCGACCGCAGCACTACGGATGGCTTCGATACCGCCACCCAATTCACGAATGCGATTGGCAATGTGGATTGAGAAGTCGACACCGACCCCCACCAGAATTGATCCGATCATGACCGTGACGAGGGAGAGCGGCACGTCCATCCGCCACATCACGAGCCATTGAAGCGCAACCGTCGCAATGACGGGCGAGGTGGTCCATATGGAATACCGTATGTCGCGGAACACCACGGCCAGCGTGATGAGGGTCAGAATGATGGCGAAACCAAGCGATGTCCATTGAGAACCGACGATCAATTCGTTGACTTCGATGGCGGTGGCGGCAACGCCGGTCAAGTCCTCAGCCGTCTCTCCGTAACGACCCGTGAACGTTGCAGCCTTCATGTTCACCGAATCAACGCTTTTCGCCGTATCGGCAACGGGAATGAACGGCATGTCAACGTAAATGAGGGAACGAGAGAAATCATCACTGACGAAAATTTCTCGTGTCTCTTTGGTGAGCGAGGCGTAAAACACGTCCAGTAGGAAAATCTGGCTTTGCGTGGAGGCGGGCAAGTTGAAGTCATCCGGGTCGGTGAGTAGGTCCCAAAACGAAGTGTCGAGCGAAACACTTTGGCCGAACAACACCTCGGCGGTTTCTTTGATGTCCTCGCAGCCTTCGTTTCCGCCGCAGGGAACCAACTGGAACAACTCGTTGATTTGTTCACCCGATACGGTCACTTGTACGCCAGAGGCTTTCATCAAAAAGACGACCGAAACGGCGGTGGTGTTTTCGACCGTGTTTAGAGACGATTCGAGGTTGTTGATTTTTTCAAGAATTTCAACGGGGTCATCGTTCGATACATCGTCGTCGTTGAAATCTCCGCTGACGTTCGCATTGACGAGGATCATGCCCACTTGTCCGGCCTCGAATTCCTTGCTGTATTGCTTCATCTTGACAACCGGAGACTCGCCTTCCGGGGCCATGCCGAGCAGGTCGATGTTCTCCTCAACGTTCGCTTGACCAACGGTGGCTGAAAGCAGAATGACAAGAACGAACGTAGCAATGACCGCTTTGTTGTGTTTGACGGGCACGTCAACCAACACATCAAAGGCTTTGAGCGGAGGATGTTTCGGTTTCTTCAAATCGAGAATGAGGGTGAGGTTTGGAACCATAAACATCGTCAAGATGTAGACGATGACGATACCCCCCGAGAGGGCAATACCCACCGTTTGAATTGGGGCCATCGGTGTAAAGACCAGCGAAATAAAGCCGATCACCGTGGTCACGGCAGAAAGGAAGACCGCCTTTCCTGTTGACGACAGGGACGCCTTCATCTTCTCGCTGCGTGTTCCCTCTTCCTCGGCGTACCGATTGGTGATGTGCAGACCGTAAGAGACCCCTAACGCCAATAAAATCGGTCCGACGATGATGACCGTCATCGTCACCTCATAATTGGTGGCGCCGATGAGTCCTAACGTCCAAAACACCGCACATAACGTTGGCAGGCCAGCGATGACAACGACCTTGAAGCCTTGAAGCGGGCGCATACCTGTCAATCCGGTTTGAAGCAAATCGGAGTGGAAAACAAACAGACCCATCGCAACAAGAACCACGGCCATTGGGAAAATTTCCCAAAACAGACGGAACGAGAATTCCGTAACGGCGTTGGTGATGGGAACGGGTCCCGTAAGAACCATGCTCAAACCCAAATCTTCCCAGTCGCAAAGGCCCTCGGACTCAATGGGGTCCCCGTTGGCGTCGTAACGGCAAGCACGCTCAAGCGTGGAGATGGCGTCCAGAACTTCCTGGGTATCGGAGATGATGTCCTTTGCAGGGCGGTTTTCGGTCACGGCAACCGCCATGATCGCCCGGTCCAACAAACCGTCTGGACCCCCTTCTTCGCTGCCTCCAATGTCACGGGCCAGCTTGTTCAATCCAGCCGTTGGCGAACCGTCTTCCTCGTACATTTCACCAATCACCAGGTCGATGGTCGTTTGACTGGGAATCTCGTAAGCGCCGCCGAATCGGGCGTCGGTGGACGCCGCTGCAGCGTTCAAGTTTTCAGCGAAATCACGTGAGAGGCAATCGTCTTCGGGATTGCTGGAGCACCCGAGTTCTCCCACCTCGGTGATGATGGCTTCACGAATTCGAGGAGCGCTTGAGTTGACCTCTTTGAGGACCGTAGAGAGGGAAAGAATGTAGATGACGTCGTCGGAATCATCGGAGAGATAAGGATTGAGAACGTTCTCCACATAACTGATCTCTTGCAAAATCCGTTGGTCCGTAATGTTGTATTTGTCCGATTCGATGTAAACGACCATCACGTTCGTGGACCAATCTTCCTCAACTTTAGCAATGAGTTCGGCAACCTGACTTCCATCGGGGAGGTAGACTTCCAAGTCGCCGTTCACGTTCAAGGCAGGATTGTTGGGGTCGTCGTCAAAGCGAGTATCGTCAAGAAATCCGGATTGGGTGACAAAGTACACCGTGAGCAACAGAAAAACCAGAACGGTTGGAATCGGGAATCGCGTAATGGCGCCGGTTGCTCCGGTTTTTTGCCACTCGCGCTTGAACCGTTTCGGGGCATCGAGGACGGCATCAAGGGCTTTTTTGGAATCCATGGTCTGAAGTTGACCTGAGAGTTGGTCACGAACGGCCTTGGATTTGCTTCCAAGAGCGTTGAGACGACGATTCCCTGCACCGGTTCCGCTGTCCTCAGCGGTCTTTTCCGGCCCGTCTCCTTTCGCCACAAACCCACCTATGTCACCGGGAGGCAGGGCACCTTCAAAGCCTTACCTTTTCGTTGACGGTCGAGACGGTTCATTTGGAGAACCGTTGCCGACGGGTTGAAATGCCGACCCGATACCGGCGGATTGGACCCACCTCATTGACCGAGGCGGGGCCAGGTGAGGCACATGCCAGCCCCAAAACTACCCGAAAAACGCTGGTCCATTGATTTGGAGAAAACCATTCAAGAAGCCCATTATGCCGACAAGGCCCTCTACAACCGGCGTTATGCCTTCAAACCCGAGAGCGGAAAAGAGCTCTTTGTCGTTGATACCCCACCTCCTTACCCATCCGGAACGTGGCATATTGGAGCCGTTGCCCAATACTCGATGATCGACGTGATCGCCCGGAGCCAACGCTTGCTGGGCAAAGAAGTGTTTTTCCCGTGGGGGGTTGACCGAAACGGCATCAACATCGAATTTACCGTGGAAAAAAACACCAAGCGGAAGATGAAAACCTACGACCGAGCTGAATTTTTGAACCTCTGTGAGACCACGATTGAAACCTTCACCCAAGCCATGAGGGACACCGCAAGAAGGGTGGGGTTGTCCTGCGATTTCGACAGAGAATACCTCACCGACGCCCCCGACTACCGCAGCGTCACGCAATCCATCTTTGTTGAACTGTTCAAGAAAGGCGACATCGTCGAAGATTTGCGGCCCAACATCTACGACCCGGTTGAAGGGACGACCATCGCCGATGCCGAAGTTGAGCGCCTGCCTCGGAAAACCAAACTCGTTGACGTGCGGTGGGTGTGTGAGGACGGAGAAGAACTTGTCATCTCGACCACCCGGCCAGAAATGATCTGTGCGTGCGGTGTCGTCGTCGTCCATCCGGATGACGAGCGGTACCAACACTTGGTTGGTAAATCCGTTCAACTCCCCCTCGAAACCGCCGGGAGGTCAACCACCGTCACCGTCATGCAGCACCCTTCGGTGAAGTCCGAGTTTGGTTCGGGAATTTTGATGGTTTGTTCCTTCGGCGACCAGAACGACGTTGCGGTTTTCCGGGAACTTGGACTCACTCCCTTCCAAGCCATTGACCTTGACGGAAACATGACCGAAGTCGCTGGACCGTTGCAGGGACTCAGCGTGCTCGAGGCGAGGAAACAAGCCACCTTGATGCTCGAGCAACAAGGCGCTTTGGTTCAAGTCGTTGAACGGGAGCAGGAAATCCCCGTTTCGGAGAGAGGCAAAAATCCCGTTGAAATTATTCTGCTCAAGGAATGGTACGTCCGGCAGACGCACATTCAGGACCGGATGCGAGAACTCATTGAGGACATCACCTTCCACCCGCCCCGCAACCGTCAATTCCTCATCGATTGGATGGACAACATCAGCATCGACTGGCCGATCAGCCGCCGCCGATGGTACCACACCGAAATCCCAATTTGGTACAGCGAGGATGAATGCCGAGTCGTGGTCCCTCCAGCGGGCAGTTATGTCCAGCCTTGGCGAGATCATCCTCCTGCTGGAAGTCGCGTGCTTGACCGAAACACAAGGGAGGACCTGGGTAGTTTTGAGGAATTGAAATCTTCACTGGGAACCATCACTGGCGAAGAAAAGGTCTTCGATACGTGGATGGACTCGTCCAACTCCAACTTGTTTGTCAGCGGCTACCTCAACCACCCCGACGTCTTTGAGCGTGCCTTCCCCACGGCTTTGCGGCCCCAAGGCAAAGAAATCGTACGAACATGGTTGTATTACACCCTGTTGAAGTCAACGTTGGTTCTCGACCAACCCGGATTCCAGCATGTTTGGATCGACGGACTTGGCATGGACCCTTGGGGACGAAAAATGAGCAAATCGCTCGGCAACGGCATCGATGCAGATTCCGTGTTGGAATGCGGAGCAGGCGGGCGGACCGGCTCGTGGAAGGTCAAGGGACCCGACGGTTCGGTGAGCCTGCGAGCCAACAAAATTGGAAGCGAATGCTTCCGACTTTGGAAGGCGTGCGATGCACAGGTCGGTGATGATTTTCAAATCAATCCCGAAGAAATCGAAAAGAAATACTTCGGCGTTCTGACCAAACTCTTCAACGTGGCTCGCTTTGCTTCCCAATTCGAAGTCCCGGAAAACCTCGAACATGCTCCTTCCGAACTTGCACCCGAAGACCGATGGATTCTCGCTGAATTCCAATCCACCATGGACCAAGTTCGCAAATCGTGGGAGAATCTTGACATCTACACCGCAACCCAAGCGCTCAAAACCTTTGGTACCGGTCTGCTCCCGAGCCACTACCTTGAGATGGTGAAGTCCCGTTTGTACGACGACGACAAGGCTGCGGCATGGACCTTGCACCGGATCGTTCGGGATTTCATGTCGGCGTTCAGCCCCGTATGCCCGTTTTTCACCCACCATGTTTCCGCTACCGTCTACGGTGCATCGGCCGTTGAGGTGGATGCATTTCCAGCATCACCTCTGCCCGAACTGAACCCCGAAACGGAGGAGGGGGGCCGCCTTTGCAGCCTCTCAACCACGCTCCAGGACTTCAATGGTAGAACATGGGCTGCAAAGAAAGAAGCCGGTATTTTCCTCAACCAACCCATTGAAAACATGCCCATTCCCGAAGCGTTGGAGGAGTTTTCCGCAACCCTCACGCGGATGCACCAACTTGTTTGATCACTCTTCCTCAAACAGCATGGTTTGGCGGGACGGGGGAACTTCGAGGTTTCCAAGGCGAAAACCAACCAGGCGAATCCCTTTTTCGGCTTCGACGGTGTTGGCAAAGAGACGGGTTGCGAGTCGCTTGAACACCGCCGCATCGCCCATGGCCACTGGAATGCTTCGACTCGATGCATGGGTCTCGAATCCCGTGTAACGAATTTTCACCTCGCCAAGGCGACCCGACACCCCCAAAGCATTGGTTCGCTCCATCACGACCTCCACCAATTCCTCCAATCGTTGGAGCACCGTTTCATGGTCGTACTGGTCGTGTTCAAACGTGTGTTCCTTGCCGATGGACTTTCGGCTTCGAACCGGACTCACGAGATCGCTGCTCTCGCCTTCCACCACCTGCATGAACCAGTTTGCAAAACGTTCACCCGCCAAGCGCGCCAACGAAAGTTCGCCCAGTGCATGCAACTCATCGGCCGTCGTGTAGCCCCATTCCGCCAGTTGCGTCGCTCGTTTCGGCCCGATTCCGGGGATTTCTCGAACCGACCGCTGAGCGAAGAAGGCCTCCACTTCGTCCGGCAGAACACGATGGACGCCGTTGGGTTTGTTGACTTCACTCGACATTTTCGCAAGCACCCTCGTTGGGCCAATTCCAAACGAAGCGGTCAATCCAAGGGCCTCGAAAATGTCGGCCTGCAGCGATTTCGCCAACGCAAAAGCAGCGTCCCAGTCGCCCGAGACCGTTTCCGTGACGTCCATGTAAGCCTCGTCAATGCTGGCCTTCTCAAAAGCCCCAGCCGGTGCCCGGAGGATTTCCATCACCCTCCGGCTTGCACGACTGTACAAGCCACGAGTCCCTCGGATGTAACGGCCCGGTCCAAACGGGGCAGCAGGGCATCGTCTCCACGCTTCGGAGATCGGCATGGCCGAACGAATGCCGTACGCTCTTGCTTCGTAATTGCACGTCGATACAATTCCACGGCCACGGCCTTGCTTCGGGTCCGAACCGATGATGAGCGGGATGCTTTCAGCAAGGCCGTGGTGAAGGGTTTCAACGGCAGCGAAAAAGGCGTCCAAATCACAATGAACGATGATTCGCCCTCCGCGTTTGTCGTTCAAGTTCCTCCTCACTCCACCGGTTTATCGGTGGCCACGGTGTTTCAACTTGATGGGGAATCAGTTCAAGAAAGGGGTCTGCAAAAAGAACGATGACCTCGTCCGAAGACCGTCAATGATTGACATGAAGATCAGCAAAACCCGAGGACCAACGCATCCGTTGCTGCGGCGGCCTACCTCCGAACTCAACTTGGCCGATGTTTGTCCGCAGCCAGGGTTGGTGTATCACTTGGCCGGCCCGGGCCATGCCGGTCGAGGCATGCGTCCCGTCGCCGAACATTGGGTCGCACAGGCCCTTTCTGCAGGCCACATGGTCCATTGGGTCGACGGTGCGTGCCGTATCGACCCGTCCCGACTTCTGGCCCCACTTGCTCGCTTGCATGCCGACACCGAAGCGTGTCTCGCTCGGCTTTACTTGAGCCGCGGGTTTACACTCCACCAACTCGATCGGCAAATTGAACGCCTGTCACACGAAGTTCAGCTTACACGCTCGCCCTTGGTCGTTGTTGACGGGTTGTTGGCCATGCACGAGGACGACGCCATCAAACGTCTGGAATCACGGACCCTGCTCAGGCGTCACGCTCGCGTGCTTCAGCGCCTCGCACAACATCATCATGTTGCGGTCGTGGTCATCACGGAACAACGCGCACGGACACCGCATCTCGCTCAACTTCTTCGGCACCTGCACCGTCACTTCGACCACCATCTGCTCGGTGAGTGGCAAGGGGCACGACGCCAACGGCGCCTCTTCTTACGCCATCCACGAACCGGACTTCACGGACGGTGGGAACCGGACCTGGACCGAACACAGACGCGATTTACACTCCAGCCCCGCGAATTTGTTCATCGAACGATGCCCCCCTCGGCGGGTGCGTTGACGCTTCGTCACGGTGAACGTTAAAATCGAAAAGCGTCGCTTGTTGCCCCTCCATGTTGAGTCGCTCATCGGTCCAACCAAACGGGGCGAGAAGGGCCCAGATGGCTCGCTCGGCAAGTTGCTGGTAGTGTTGGTAGCACCCCAAGGCATCGGTGGTCGAATGAAGTTCTTCGGCAAGGAGCACCCGGTCGAGCGGGTCACGGGCACTTGAATTCACGACGGTGTACCGAATCTTTCCACCTGGAGGGACTTGAAGCCCTTGTTGATGAGCGCGAACGAGCGCTGCATACGTGAGGTTTTTCACGCGATAATCGTCCAACGTCGTCGTCACTCGTCGAGCGATGACCAGCGATTGAAGAGGAACTTGACCGGTTCGCAGACGCTGAAGTTCCGCACGATAAAGTTGGAACACCCGTTTCTGTGATTCAGGCCCGGGAATACCCGCCTCCATGGGCCCAGAAGCCAACAAGGCCAAGCCGTTTTCCTGAAGTTTCTGCACCCAAAGCGGAGTGGAATGCTGACGCAATTCAATGCCTCGAACCTTGTATTCACCACCCCCATAGGCCCAATATTTCGTGAGGGAACCCGAACCATGAACACGACTGGGGAGGAAGGCGATGAAGTCGTAATGCTGTTCAAATTCAAGGGGAATACCCACCTGTTCGGTCACGCGCATTGCGAAGGCCTCCGCATCAAGGCGCTGCTCTTGGTGACTTCGTTGACGGCGATCGGTGAGCCAAACACAATCGACGATGGCGTGCAAAACCTCCCAACCGTCCCGTTGAGCCTCCTCAATGGTCGCCAGCAGAATCTCACGCGACCAAGCGCAAATCGCTTCGTGCGCTTCGATTCGGCCGAAGCGAGCGTTGCGGTAACCGGTGTAACCAAAACAGGTGACCAGCAACCACTTCAGAGCATTTTGCCGGAGGTCAAAGGCATCGCCTTTGGCCTTCCGCTGACGTTTCAGTTGTCGCCGACGCTCGATGATGGGGGCGACAACTCGGCCCAGAAACCCGTGGCGGCGCCCGCAAGTGTGGCTGGACAACCCCGGGACTCGCATCGCATGTTCGTGGGCCAGCGGGAACAAACCGTGACCAAACGCTGAACGGCGATACCTCCGCTGAAATTCGGAAGTCGCCGCATCAGGGTCAAGGGGGACCAAGGCGTTGCGAGAGGGATGTTCTGGTGGTTGACAGCAGGTGCAATTGAGGGTCTCGGGAGAGATGTTTCTCGTGGCGATGATGCTCGGGAAAAGGCTGGCGAAATCGAGTTCGATCACGGAGGAATGGACGCCCGGACGACTGTCGAGATACAACCCCCCTCGGTCGGCGTGAAGAAGTTCGAGGGCGGACTTGGTGTCCTCTGGCCGGTTTTTCTTCCACGGAACCAAAACGCCGTCGCCCATGGCGACACGCATCTGGATGGCGCTGATGACCGAACCCGGCGAGAGGCGAGAGATCACTTGAGCCGATTGACAAGAGTGCTGAGCCAATTCAAACAAGCCCGCAACACCCCCTTCCTTGACGATGAAGCTGTTGCGGAGATCCAAGTGCAAACGGCCTTCCAAAAAGAAGGCTCCGTGACGGTGACGAGTGTGTCCGTAGGAGCGCACGGTTCGGGCTTTTGTGGACTGGCGGAGAAGAGCAGTTGAGCGACCCAACCGAAGCGGGCGCCCCGCTGTTTCCCCTTGATGAGCGAGCCATGGAAACAACCGTTGGTCTCCACCGTAGGTCAACACAACGTCCGGGTCAATCGCTTGGAACGCTTCTTCAAAGGCGTTGAGGAAATCCTCGATGGAGGAGAAGCGTGTCCTCTCAAGGGTCATCTCCGTTACGGGACGCGGTGATGAACGAAGGCCCGGTTCGTTCTTGATGTGCAGTTGGATGCTCTTGACCGCATCGTGAACCGATGGAAACGGTGCTGAATCGAACGTCAAACCGACTTGGAGGACGCAGAACGGTGGGCCATCGTCGGAGCCGGCCTTTGGAGCCGGTTGAAGGACAATCGGGGCGTTAGGGTCCCAACGCACCTTTGTGAACGGCTCGCAGCCGTGCTCGTTCAGAAAACGCTGCACCAGATGTGCATCCACCGAATACAAGGTGTAGCGATGGAAGTCCCCGCGCGCTTCAATGTGCTCTGCAAGGGCCTTGAGGTGGTGAAACGGTCCAATTCGCACTTCCAAAACCGATGTTCGACCCTCGCCCTCCAAATCAAGATGCATGGCCCTTCGTACCACACCGAGCACCCCAAACCGGGCCGAGATTTCCGGCAGCATCAGCCAATGCTCAAGCTGCTGCAGTTCGATGGACGGGGCATGAACATGCAGGGCTGCCGTCCACGGTATTTCGCACGCATGTGCCGTCCCGGCTTCATCGATGAGCCAAACCACCATGCCGGTGTTGTGGTCGTTTTCATGAACGTCAAGCAACCATCCGTCAATCATCCACTCGCCTCGCTTCAAGAGCGGAGAGACGCCGGTCCAGTTGGCTGATTCGAACCATCAAACCCACGGCCATGCTCAGCACCATCGGGTGCCATGTCTCAAGCGAAGGAAGCATCCCTCCAGCGGCGCGCCGTTGACGCACTTCATCAAACAAGGCATCCAGAGCGGCTTGTTCCGACGCCGGGAGCGCTCGTCGGTAACCATGCCAACGTTCCAATTCGACTTCGACCCGGGTTCGCCATGGCGGTACACTTCGTCCCATAAGTCCCAAAGCAACAGGGCAGCCCAGTTGGTTTTGTCAGACCCTGGATTTGAAAGTGAAAGTGCTAGAGATGCTCTCGGTTCACAACAAAGTCGCAGGGTTCACCTGCAAGGACCGCCATGACGTTCACCGCAATGTCCGCACCGACGCGAGCTTGGGCCTCAAGGGTGGAGGCGCCAATGTGGGGGGTGCCGTGGAAGTGTTCGTGTTGGAGAAGCGGATGATCGGGGTTCACGGGTTCAACTTCAAACACGTCGAGAGCAGCGGAGGTGAGCGTTCCGGAGGCCAACGCTTCGATAACAGCGTCTTCGTCCACAATACCTCCACGAGCGCAATTGATGATGTGGTTTCCACACGGGGTTCCGTCCAAGCCTGTTTGCGGCATGGAGGCGAGCCGAGCGGCGTTCACGAGATGGAAGGTTTCGTCCGTGAGGTTGCAATGAACGGAGACGTGGGTGCAATTGGCAAAGAGAGCATCAACCGTTTTGTGAAGACGCGTGTTCTGGGCTTTCGCAATTTTTGGTGGGAGGTACGGGTCGTAGGCGTGGACGACCATACCGAAGGCTTGAGCAACTTGACCGACCGCTTGTGCAATTCTTCCAAACCCGATGAGGCCGAGGGCTTTTCCCGAGAGTTCTGAGCCTTTCATGGCGGATTTTTCCCATTTTCCAGCACGAATGGACCGGTCAGCGCGAGGGAGATGCCGGATGCAAGCCAAAAGGTGGGCGAGCGTCAGTTCAACCACCGATTGCGTGCTGGCGCGAGGCGCATTCACCACGGCCATGCCCAGTTGTCCCGCAGTTTCGAGGTCGATGTTATCCACGCCAACACCTGCACGACCGATCACCTGCAGACCTCCTTGACATGCACGAAGAACTTCGCCGGTCAATTTGGTGGCACTTCGCACGATGATCGCATCAAAGGCGGTCAAGGCACCGTCTAGCAATTCTTCTGCCGAGTAATGCTTGAGCACCACCTCGTGCCCTTGCTTTTCCAAGAGAGATACGGCCTTTTTGTCCATCCCATCGGTCACCGCGATACGGGCCATGCGTGCGGGTTCAAGCGAGGGTGTTAGAACGTTGGGTTGAACCTCGTCAACCACCGTTGTCTTGAACAACCCCAAGCGAGTGGGAAGGACGGGAAGCAACATGGCCACCGACCTTCAAGGGCTTCTCTGGGGAGCAGGCATCCTCGCCATGCCGCTTCTTTTGGCGCTGCCCATGCGTTTGGCGTGGCAGTTTTGGGTTGGTATAGGACACGAAGTTTCCGAATACCGCACCATTGTCCGCCAAATCGTGGATTCGGGCCACCAAGTGACGGCGTTTTCTCAAAACCTGGACGATATAGCCCGAAATCTTCGGATTCCACCTGCAAAACAACGCCTCATTGAAGCCGAGTTGCTCCATCCCCTCACCTTATCGCATTTCTTGCTGTTGCCGGCCTTGCTGATTCTACCGCTCTCCGCCATCATGGCCCTACCGTTGATTCTCATCGGCTTTCCGTTCATGCTTCTGATGGAATTCGTTTTGATTCGCCAAAATCTGCTCATCCGAATCCTACGGGCCACCGAACGCGTCATGCACTGGCAGGTCATCCACATTCCAAAACCGCATCGAGGAGCGCGTGACGGAAAACGCTCCTTGACGGAGTTCTCGCAACACATTGAGCACTTCAACTACGTCCCACAGGCCGCCTTCCTCGGTTTGTTCGCTTGGTTGATCGTCCACTGGGTGCTCAACCTCGACTCTTGGGCGGTGGAAGTGGTGGTTTCTGCAGTGCTCTACATGGTTCTCTTGTCCATTCTCTCCGTGTTGAACACGGCCTTTGAGGCCGACCTCGTCTTCGTCGACCCTTCCAAAGGGCGTCTCGTCCCTGTGAATCAGTGGCTTGAAGGCGTGCTCAACCCGATTGTTGGCTTGGGTTTGTTGTTCCTTCTCGGCAGAAACCTGCTCGAGGAGGCAAGAGATGTCGCTGGAAATCCAGTCTTGTTTTCGACGGTGGTGTTGACCCTCTTGTACGGAGCGGCCGTTGTCGGCATTTCGTACCGGTGGGGATACGCTTCGTGGCGAGGTGAGCGGGTCCGCCAAGCCTTTGAGAGCCAGGTGATCGAGCACCTCAATCCACTCTCGTACGACCTGACGCGAACCAAAGGACGAATTGATTTCAATGTCCGAATGGGCATGGATGAGCGCCTGACCGCATTCGAGTCCGACCGACCTCAGCAATTATCGTTTGAGGATTTGCAAAACCTTCCGACCGTACCCAGCGGCACCGCAGCCCCGAGCAATCCCCTACGAAAGGATTAGTCCAACCAAGGAATGTGTTCGGGGAGTTCCCCAAACAAGTTGGCGGGAATGGCCGTCTTGATTTTGGAGACGCCACCGAGTTTCTCCGAGGTCGCTCGCTGCCAGGCGTCGAATTCATCAAAACCTGACATGGACAGCACCGGATTGTTTTCGCGGTTCCAATCCAGCGACATCATCTCCGTACCGGGGGGGTCGTGACCGGAACAGACGATGGTGTGCCCCTCAAAGCGGTCCAAAACACGGAGGGCATCCCAATGTTCCCGTGCCCGTCCGCTCGGCAAATCGTCTCGTCCCACGCCGCCAGCGCCGGTGAACAGGAAATCCCCGGTCATCATGAATCCGGGAACGTGAACGATCATCGAATCGTTGGTGTGGCCCGGTGCCGCATGAAAAGTGAACGGAACCGAGCCCATGTTGAAGGTGTCACCGTCCTTCACGAGGGTGGATACGCCGAGACTTGCCGTGTTGTGAAACATGACGTACTCGCATCCGGTTTGCTCCCGCAACGAAAAGCATGCCGTGATGTGGTCGGCGTGTGTATGGGTGGCGATGGCATAACGAAGATTCAATCCCTCTGCCTCAAGATGGGTCAGGTAGGTTTCCATGAAGTCGTAGACGGGGTCAACCAAAGCGGCTTCCTTTGTGGATTCATCGACGACGAGGTAGGTCATGGCCCAGACGCCTTCGTTCAATTGCTCAAAGCGCATGAGATGCCCAGACGGAGAAACGCTTTGAACTTTGACGGTTCCCGATTTCATCAAATACTGTCGTCACGGATTCACTTGCATGACGGTCTTGGCCGACTACGGATTGTTGCTTGCTGGCTTGGCGCTGGGTTGCGTTCTTGGATGGGTGCTTGGTCGACAGGCAAGCGGCACTGCACTGATTCGAGCAGAGGAACGCATCCGTGCCTCGGAGGCCACCTCCGAAGTCAACGAGCAACGGCTTCGTGCAGAAGTTGAAGCCCTGTCGACCCGATTGAGCGCGGAGAACACCGAACATTTCTTCAAGATGGCCGAGGAACGGTGGATTCGAAACCAAGAGCAGGCAAATCACGAACTTGAGACGCGAAAACTTGCCGTTGAGCATCTGCTCAAACCGCTGCAAGAAGAACTCGTGCGCCTCCAAACTCAAAACACCGAGATGGAAAAAGAGCGTGTGGGTGCGTATGAAGGACTGCGCCGACACATCAAAGAATTGGGCGAAAAAACAGAATCCCTCTCCAGCAGAACGACCGCCCTCTCCACAGCGCTGACCACGTCGGGTCAAGCACGAGGAAACTGGGGTGAGGTCAAATTGCGTCGCTTGTTTGAGATGGCGGGGTTAAGCGAGCACGTGAATTTCATGGAACAAGTAACGCTCGAAAACGGATTGCGACCCGACTTCGTCGTGGTACTTCCTGAGGAGGGCGTGATCCCAATTGACTCGAAAGCGGTTGGCGAAAAGTATCTCGAGGCGGTTGAAACCGAAGCTGGTCCAGTTCAAGATGAGCTGTTGCTCAAACATGCAAAAAGCATGCGTACACGAATCACCGAACTGAGTTCAAAGGCCTACCAAGAATCGATTGAGGGGAACTTTGACCACGTGGTGATGTTCGTACCAAGCGAAGCTATGGCAGCGGCTGCATTCAACGTGGACCCTGATTTGATGGAGTACGCCATGAGCAAAGCCGTCTTGGTGACCACACCGGTCACCATGCTCGGTTTATTGCGAACCGTGGCTCTGTACTGGCAGCAACACGCTCTCGCAGAGGGGGCCCGAGAGATCTACGAAGTATCACGAGAGTTCTACAAGCGTGTGACGACCATGGTTGAGCACTTCAGCAAGGTCGGTGGACATTTGGAAAAGGCCACAGCCGCCTACAACGACACCCTTCGCTCCTATCGTTCTCGCGTTCTCCCTCAAGGCCGCAGACTTGATGATTTGAAAGTCTCCGATACATTGCAGCAGGCGTTGCCGGAGCCAAGTGAAATCCATCAATCGCCTTCGGAGTGAGCGTGCGTACGAGGTTTCTTGTTCTCGGTGAGGTTGGACGAACCATGCACCCGCTCACCGTGATTTACCTTGAGCACGACGGGAAAGTGCTCCTCGTCGACGGTGCTGGCGCTGGACCGCTCAAGCCCGAACCCGGTCGTCTTGAGAACGACCGGTTGTTGCGCTTCCCGACCCACCATGAAACCGCATCCATGGGCATCGCCTACACCGAAAAAGGACGGATTCGGGTTGCGTTCGGAAGCACCGAAGTGGAGGTTGTCAAGGGGTATCCGGACCTTGAATGGCCAAAAAATTGGGCGTGGAAAGACACGTGCATTGCCGATAACGCGGTGCATCCGATTGCGAGAGAAGCCATCTATCGGTCACTCCATCGTTTGGTGTCCAAGGTCATGATTCAAAACAAAGCCGGCGAGGTGCTGATGGGAAGAGTGGAGCGAGGACACTTTCGAGGTTCCTGGACGCTCCCAGGGGGATACATGGACCACAACGAGCACCCCGCAACCGGATGTGTTCGAGAAACAAAAGAAGAATTGGGCCTCAGCATTGAACTGGACCGTGCTGAGCCGGTCATCACCCAGCGTGTCTTCAACGAGGAGGGGGTTTCGTTTGTTTCGTTTACCTACAAAGCGACGTGGAACGGAGGTCTGGATGAACTGACCCTTCAAACCGAAGAAATCTCGGAAGCTAAATGGTTCTCGGTTCAGGAAGCCTACGCTTGTGCTGTCTCGCAATTCGATAGAGAAGGCCTTCGAACCTTGCTGTAAATTCATGCGCCCAGAATGTTGCGAGCGGCGTCCAACGCTGCATCCAACCCCTCAGCATCCGAACCGCCGCCTTGGGCAAACGTCGGCCGCCCTCCGCCGCCACCTTTGATGTGATGGGCGATGCTGCGCAACAGGTCCACGGCGTTGTACCGTTCTGCGGCGACGGTGCCTTCGGTAATCCCGATCATCAATTTCCCACCACCGTCAGGTGAGCCCAAGACGGCAACGGTCGGTTGGTTGACATCCAAGGTGAGTTCTTTGAGCATCGTGGTCATGGATTTGAGGTCCCCGTCAATGGCCATGACGACCATCCGCACACCGTCAACCGACGTGCTCGCATTGCTCCCTCCGGAGGTGCGTAGGCGGACGATTTCCGATTCAAGATGTTCAATCGTTTTCCTCTGCTCTTTCCATTCCTTGAAAAATCGGCTCGCTGCTTTTGGAAGGTCGTCTTGGTGAACACCAAACACTTCTGCCGAGGCTCGAACCAACTCATCCTGTGACCGAGCGTAGGCCAGTGCAGCGTCACCTGCAACGATGTGAAGCCGTTCAACGCCGTCCTGAACAGCGGTTGAACGGACCACGCGGATGGAACCAATTTGTCCGGGCTCGTCATGATGCGTCCCTCCGCATGCCTGCGTGTCGTGTTCAGCGATTTTCAAAATGCGAATCGTGTCCCCTTTCGGTGCACCGCCCTGATAGAGGTCAAAACCGTGAATCAGGTCGGCATCTTTTCGATTCAGCTCGGATTTCTCCGTGTTACCAACGGTAGCGAGAACCTCGTTCGCCATGTCTTCCATAGCGTCCAGATCTTCTCGCGTGAGGCGGTGGAAATGGGTGATGTCCAAACGCCCGCTTTCCACGGAAAGGTGCGAACCCGCTTGGAAGATGTGGGGGCCTAGGAGTCGTCGGGCGGCTCCGCCAACAATGTGAACGGCGGTGTGGTGATCCATGAGTTGCTTTCGCCGACGCCAATCAAGGACGCACATCACGCTGCTGCCTTCCTCGACAGGGGCGTCGGTAAAGTGAAGGACAAGCGAGCCTTGTTTTTGCGTATCAAGGACCGTAATGGTGCGCTCACCAGCGACGAGATGCCTGACAGGATCGGCTGGAACACGCTGGTCCACGCCCCGGCAAGAAACGACGCCATGCCGGTCCACACGGTGAACGCCACGTTCAGCAGGAACCCGAGCACCGGGATCAGCACGTTCGAG
>JAURDA010000020.1 GCA_030828165.1 Candidatus Poseidonia sp. | reverse complement strand
CAAGCGTCTGCAAAGTTGAGGAGCGAGATGAGCATGACGGTCGCATCCACCGTTGTGCTGTTCCTGCTGGGCGGCACCATCGGGCACATCGGCCCCCGCCTTCCCACCTTGTTCATGACCCGTGCAAAAGGGTTCAACGTCCGTTTTCCGCCGCACCCCGAGCCCGTTCAACTCTCCCCCTACCTCACGCAGCGTGTTCTGCACATGCGGACGTTCTACTGGCTCAGTTTCGTGCTTGCAGGTGTGGTTTTGGTGTTCGGGGCCGCCAGTTTGCGCTGGGGTTCCGCTCCTTTCGGCTTCGGCTTGTGGGTGGCGTCTTCGTGGACGGTGCTGTCTCGCCTCCAAAACCAACTTGCGGGTCGTCCCGCCCCTTGGTCTCACGCCATGGCCGTTGAACTGCAGAGCATCATGGACCAACCTCGACATCATCAAGCCTGCTGTCAACACCCTTCGCCGCTCTGGATGAGCCCCGGTGTTCGTTGTACATCGTGCGATGCGGTGCTTTCCCGGATGCCACGGCCGGACTTGGGCCGGCCGCGCAGTGACGGACGCATCCGCGGTACTGTGCGCTTGCTCATCACCGACGGGTATCCAATGGCTGAACCCTTCCCCAAAGCGAAGAAGCAGGAAGAATAGCCCTCTGCAGGTTTCACCAAGGGGAACCTTTGAGAAAAGCAGGCTTTGGTTTGACGTTATGGCTGGCCCAGCACCTGTAGCGTCCATCGTGGCGAGGCTGGGATTGACGGGTCAATTGTTGGCGCAAATTTTCCTCACGCCGATGGCGGCGTTTTCGCTGACCTACCTCATCGTGTTTACTGCTCAAGGCGGTGATTTCCGCCTTCGTGTTGACCTCGACATGGTTCCATGGATCGGCATGGCTTCCTTGTTTTACGGGATGCTCGCCCTGTTTTTAGCGCTCAGCATGGGAGGTTTTGTGCCCTTGCGCGTTGTCGAAGCCGGCGGATGGCGCATGGCCTTAGGGCTAACGCGTCACCCGGGGAGTTCAGCCCATCGCTTCGCCGCTCGTCAACGTTACGCCTCCTCTTCGCACGGTCGGCTTTCGATGCTCGTCCACGAACGCTACGTCGCAGGACATGTGTTGTGGACGATTCGTGGTTCGTTGGTGCTGTTGGCCATCCCCTTCCAGGTGATGCTAGCGACCATTCCGCTGACGTTGGTGTTGATGTTTCCCGATGGTGTGGTGCATCAACACCGTCAACTTGAACTTGCATTGTTGTTGTATTGCTTCTGCCTTTTCTTTTCAATTCGGCTCTTTCCCTCGTTTGCCCGCCGCTACATTACGCTGGCTTCCTTGGGTCGGAAATTCCTCGGCAACACGCTCCGAATTTCATGGGCCTTCCCGGTGTTCCTCTTGTGGTCAATGGGCCAGCTGTCAAGTTATGTTGTCCAGCGGGTGCTCGGTGAGGACATCGCACTCAACATCGCCTTCGAAAAGCACATGTTTGAATCGCTGATTTCCGCAGGCTCAACACCCGATACGTCGTTTCTGAATCTGCTCACCGCGTTGGCGGTGATGCCCATGGCGGCCTTCACCACCCTCGCCGTGTTGGGCGGTGGTGCAGGCGCCCCGCCTTCGTGGATGCAACCGAAGAGCCACCTCCAGACCGGGGACGACACTCAAGAACAAATCAACGCGCTCGCCGCAGGGATTGACCATCTGGCCGCCGAAATCTACCAAGCAAAACAAACCCCTCCTCCTCACCACACGCCGGCTGTGGTGCAACACGTCGTCGTGCCCGTCGCCATGCAGGTGCCGAAACAACCGGTAGGTGGTGGAAGCGTCGAGGAAAGCGACACCGTTTCCTTGGTTGACGGGTTGGACTTTGAACGCATTTCTGCCCCTCGGCCGGAGCCGGAAGGGCAGCAAAAGGTCACCCCCGATTTTGACCAGCCGGTTATCCGGGGATTCAACCTTGAAGACACGGACTGAACGCCCACTCCGTTGCAACTCAGCGAACCAAGGAAAGGCGACCTTCTTATGCTCCATCCTGTTGGGACAGTGTGATGATGTCCATGCGCCGATTGCTGCCGTTCACCATTGTCATGTTGCTCGTTCTCCAAACCACGGCCTTCCAAATGGTCGCGCCCGCTCAGGCGGCGTCAGGCCGTGGCGGTACCAACGACGATTTCACCGTGAAGACCATCACCATCGGAAACGCCTCGGTTGCCGCCGACCAGTGGGTTCAGTCCGACGGGACCGTCATGGACTACATCTTCGTTGGCGAAACCATTGAAATCACCGTATCGATCCAACGTTTCGGTCAGTCGGGTATCGGTGAAGACGCTCCTGTGACGCTCGAAGTGGTCCATCCCATCGGCTTCGTCATGGAGACGTTTAATTTCGACACCAACTTGTTGACCGGTGGCCAATCCTACAACCACCTGTTGACGTGGACGCCAACAGCGGCGCACTCCATCCTGAACACGACCACCAACGACCTTTCGGGCGGCCTGATTCTCCGCGCAACCGTTGCCTTTGCTGACGATGACAAGAACACCAACGACCAGCGGGAAAAAACCGTCCCTGTCGCCATCGCCGCCAACACCATGGAAGATTGGAGCCAAACAGCAAACCCGCAGTTCCTGTCGGGCAAATACCCCGCTCAAGGCGGCGATGCCGTGGCCACCGGGTCCTGGCAGACCGACGCCACCAGCAGCGCTGCGGGCAACAAGCATTGGCGGCATTCCGCTCCCGGAAGCAACTACCCCTCCAACGCTGAAGCCACTCGCTTGGTCTACGCTCGCTACCAAACGGGCAACTCCTGCGATACCGACGCCCCCGACCCGGGAATGACCGGTGTTTACGGCGTGTACCTCTGCCGAATGCTCTTCTACTCTAACGAATACGTTTCGAGTCAATTCCACGTCCAAGCATGGGGAAGCATGGCGGCGGGTGACAGCGTGTCCATGGAACTCTGGCGCGGGTCGGGCAACATCAGTGACCCGTACGAATCCATTTCTTGGGACATCGCCCAAGGCAACCCGAGCGCTGCACCCGGCCAGTGGACCAACATCTCGTGGGACCCTCAAACAACGTGGGTTCAAACCCCCAACCTCGCCAACCCGGACGTCTTCCTTGGCGGCAGTTCCTACACCTTCAGCCTGTTGTTCACCTCCGATAGCAGCGTGGCCAGCGAAGGCCTTCACATCGACGATTTCGTTCACTTTGGTGTCAGCCGGGTGACCGATTACACGCTTGATGTTCAATGCGACAACCCGCTCAACGGGTACACGCTCGCACCCAACGAAATGGCCGTCCTCCATTGCATGCTGACCAACAACGGGTATTCACCCGCCACCATCCGCCTGCAAACCAACGTGACGAACGATTCCTGGATGGCGCCTTACCCGATCATCCGGCTCGACGTCGAGGGGAGCAACAACCACGGCACCAACCTCATCTTCCCGCCGATTGGGGCTGGGAAGACCGTTGAATTCTGGGCCAACCTCACGGTGCCTGCCGGCGCCGATGTTCAACAGCGGATTTGGAACCTTGTGATCAAGGACGCTAGCAGTGCACAGCTCGGGGAAAAGGCTCGGCTTACAATGGATTTGGCCGTGAGCGAGCAATTCAGCGCTGCGTTGACCTCCACCGCTGGCTTGACGGCCGCAACCGTTGCTCCGGGCGAATTTGGTCACGTTGACTTCAAACTCCAAAACACCGGTAACCGAGATGCGGCGTTCAACTTGGCCACCACGTTCTCAAACACCGACGGATGGTCGGCGCTCATCGAAAACGAAACCGGCGTGATTCAACAGAACCCCATCACGCTCTACAAAGGGCAACGGGTTGACTTGGTGCTGAATCTCACGTCCCCGGACCTCGCAGGACCGGGCACCGTCTCCTTCAATCTCCGAGCCTCGTGCCCTTCGTGCAGCACCGCCTTGTTCGGCAACGTCGTGTTCAGCCGAAACATCGAGGTTCCCGTCATTCGTGAGGTCAGCCTCGTGGCCGAAGAAAACACCTTCACCGGGGCCGCCAACGGCATCAGCAAATCGCTTTACCTCAACTTGTTCAACATGGGCAACGACGATGAGCAATACAACCTCACGCTCGACCAGAGCAACTGGCGGCTCCAAGCGTCCCTCGCTGCGGACCAATCCCCGATGTTGGATGCTTGGGACGGTGAGTCGGTCGTCGTCCTATCTCTCCCGATGCCGATCGGATTGAATCCCGGATACTACTCCGTGACCGTGACCGCCACGAGCGTGAACGATTCCTCGGTCTCGGATTCCGTTGAACTCATCATCGAGATTCTGGAAACCGCCGCCGTCTTCGTGTCGGACGAGGAAACGGGCCAGTCGTACATCCCCGGAGATCTGCCCCAAACCATGTCCTTCGAAGTCCGAAACGACGGCAACAACCCGGACAGCTTTGCGATGTCACTGAACATCCCCTCGGGCATGGTTGCTCAATTTACCAACCTCATCAGCGGGAGCACGCCCGAGATTGACGTTGGGGCAAGTTACAACGTTACGGTGGAATTTTCGTTCGTTGAAGGCACGGAAGGCACGTTGACGCTGACGGTGACCGCCACCAGCAACGCCGACGACAGCATCAGCGCCTCCGGACAAGCCCAATACTTGGTGGGCTCGCAGGATTGGCTCCGTATCTTCGCCATCCAACCTCTCGAAATCACCGAAGCTGGCGATTACGAAGTTAACGTACGAATCGTGAACCAATACACGACCGGGCAGCGTGTCGTGATGGATTTGGATGCAAGCGATTCCAATTCTTGGTTCCAGTCGTCCATTTCCCGCCTGGACAAGGATTTCACCTTGGGCGTTGGTGAAACCAAGGAAATCACCATCACCGTGGACGTGACCGAAACGACGCTGAAGAACTTGAACAACGATACGCTCAGCGTGGAATTGATTGTCTGGGCTCGCTCCGAAACCGTCAGCGATGCGGCCAACGCCGTTCTCCAGGTGACCTTGCAGCGGATCGACACCGAGGCGTCAGCCTCCGGTGATGAGGCAAGCTCCGGTTTGCCGCTCGAGGAGATCGCCTTGTGGGTTGTTTTCCTCGTCGTCATCGCCGGTGGTGCTTTCGTCATCCTCTCCATCCTTCGAACCGAAGAAGAGGAGGACGAATACGAAAAGTGGGGCGAGGAAGGTTACGAAGACAGCCTTTCCGCCACCTACGGTGCCGTCGCCGCAGCGCCCTCCATCCCCGCCTCCATGCCGACACCTGCACCCGCCGCCGCCCCTCCCGCTCCGGCGGCACCGGTTGACGATGGCATGCCCCCCCTTCCTGCCGGAGGATTGCCCGCCGGTTGGACCATGGAGCAGTGGAAGCACTACGGTCAACAATGGCTTGAGCAAAACCAACAGTGACGCAAGAACTCCCCACGCCGACCAAGCGTAGGGTTCAAGTCGGAGGCGACCTCGCCAACCTTGCCGGAGGCACTCAAGATGTACGGAAACGGACAAGCACCCATCTTCATTCTCAAAGACGGTACGCAACGAACGCGAGGCCGAACCGCTCAATCCAACAACATCGCTGCGGCCAAAGCCGTCGCCGATGCGGTTCGCTCTACCCTCGGTCCAAAGGGCATGGACAAAATGCTGGTGGATTCGATGGGCGATGTGGTCATCACGAACGACGGCGCCACCATTCTCAAAGAGATGGACATCGAGCACCCGGCAGCAAAAATGATCATCGAGGTCGCCAAAACTCAAGAGCAACATTGCTTCGATGGAACAACCTCCGCTGTCATCCTCTCCGGTGAGTTGTTGAAGCGAAGCGAAGACCTCATCGAACAAAACGTGCATCCAACGGTGATTTGCGAAGGTTTCCGCCTCGCTGCTGAACGAGCCATCTCCCTCATGGAAAACCACGGAATTTCCACCGAAAACGACGACGCCGTCCTCAACGAAGTCGCCAAGACAGCGCTTACTGGAAAATCGGCAGGGGCGGTCAAGACCTTCATGGCCGACATCTGTGTTCGTGCCGTCAACGCTGTTGGCGTGGTGGACGACGGAGAGCGGTTGGTTGACCTCTCGGACATCAAAGTGGAGAAGCGGCAAGGCGGGTCCATCAAGGATTCAACGCTCATCGACGGGATTCTGCTCGACAAAGAGCGCGTCCACGCCGGAATGCCTCGCAGCATCTCCAACGCTAGGATTGCTCTCGTGAATTCCGCCATTGAGGTCAAGAAAACCGAGGTGGACGCCAAGATTCAGATCACGGACCCCAACCAACTTGCCTTGTTCTTGGAAGAAGAAGAAAACTACATCCGCAATCTCGTCAACAAGATTGAATCGGTGGGCGCTAACGTGTTGATCTGCCAGAAAGGCATCGACGAGTTGGCCCAACACTATCTTTCAAAGAAGGGCATTTTCGCCATTCGCCGTGCCAAAAAATCCGATATGGAGGCGTTGGGGAAGGCCACCGGCGGCACCATCATCACCAACCTCGAAGACATGTCCGAGGACGACCTTGGCCAAGCCGCTCGGGTCGAAGAGAAGAAAATCGGTGACTCCGACATGACCTTTGTCACGGGCTGTCCAGAAGCGAAATCCGTTTCCGTTCTCCTGCGTGGTGGGACCGAGCACGTGGTGGATGAAATCCGCCGTGCCTTCGACGACGCCGTTGGTGTGGTTTCGGTCGCCTGGGAAGACGGGGCCGTCCTCACCGGTGGTGGCAGCGTGCTCGCTGCGCTTTCCCGAGACCTCCGCACGTATGCAGAGACGGTCGGTGGACGAGAGCAAATGGCCATCGAGGCCTTTGCTTCCGCTTTGGAAATCATCCCTCGGACGCTTGCCGAAAACGCCGGTCTTGACCCCGTGACCACGCTGATTGAACTCCGCAAAGCCCACGCCGACGGCCAAAGCCACGCCGGCATCAACGTCTACGAGGGCGGTGTGGTCGACATGAAGGCCGGCAACGTCGTTGAGCCGGTGCGAGTCGTCGAACAAGCGATTCAGTCCGCAACGGAAACGGCCATCATGATCCTTCGAATCGACGACGTCATTTCGTCAAAGGGCGTTCGGATGGACGAGGGCATGGGTGACATGGGCGACTTCCACATGTGATGTTGCTTTTCTGCACCTTTTTCTTCCAAGAAACGAACCACAGTGGCCCGATTCGCTCGTGGCTGAATAATAACCTTCAAAGGCCACTCAAGGCTGGAACCAAATGCTCACAGAGCGTGAGCAAGAGGTCGTCCCATGGCAATCGTCGCAAAAGTCTGGATTGATGAAGACTGCATCACGTGCGATGCCTGCCAGGACATCTGTCCTGAGGTTTTCGAGGTCACCGACGATTCCTCGCAAATCCTCGCAGCCGTTCGCACCGACGGTGTGTTTGACCGCAACGTCGGCGGCTCGCCGCTCGTCGGTAACTTGGGTGCCGAACTCGGTGACATCATCATCGAAGCTGCCGAGGCTTGCCCGGTTGAGGTCATCAAGTTTGAACTCGTTTCCGACGGTGCAGGCGAAGCCGAAGTCGAAGCTGCTCCAGTCGCCGTTGAGGCTGCGGCTCCTGCTGCGGCTGCTGCTGCCCCAGCAGCAGGTGTTTCCGATGCCCTCGCTGCGGTGCTCACCGGCGACCGGGAGTTGAACATCCTGTTCGGATCACAAACGGGGAACGCTGCAGGGCTCGCCGAGAAAACGGCGAAAATGGCCGCCAATTACGGCCTCAACCCCAAGGTTGTTGACATGGACGGGTTTGACCTCGCCTCCCTCCCCTCGATGAAGCGGGTGATGATCATCACCTCGACGTGGGGCGAAGGCGAAATGCCCGACAACGCCGATGCTCTCTGGAACGCCATTAGCGCGAACGGACCCGGCATGAACGGCGTTCACTATTCGGTTTGCGCCATCGGCGACAGTTCCTACGACGAGTTCTGCAAAGCCGGCCACGACTGGGACGGCAAACTTGCTTCCCTCGGTGGAACGGAAGCCTACCCCATCAAGGAGTGCGACGTGGACTTTGAGCCGCCCTGGAAATCATGGGTCGCCGAAGCTCTGCCACGGCTCGCTTGTGTTGACGCCTCGGGAACCCTCCAGGTTGACCTCCTCGAAGAAATGATGGCCTACGGAGCCGGCGATGACGACGACGTTGTTGAAGGCGACTTCACACCGGGGACCGTATTGCGTGAAGAATTGACGGTCACCCTCGAAATCTTCCGTTACTGTCCCGAGGCAGCCGAGTCCGGTTGGGACACCTTGACTTGTGCTGTACCCGGCCATGCAACCCTTGAAGACCTCTTGCTGACGATGCAGCGGGACATCGACGGGAGCCTTGCCTTCCGCCGAGGAAGCGGCGCAGGAACGCCCACCACCGGCGTGCGAGCCAACGGGCGCATCGTGCTCGCCGACGCAGCCACGGTCGCTGACCTCGCTTCGAACGGCGGCCGTTTGCGAATTGAGCCCCTTCCTGGACACCCCGTGATTCGGGACCTGGTCGTTGACACCTCTCGCTACGAAAGTCATCGAAGCCGAGCCGAGCCTTGGATTCGCACCGACCCTCGAGAAGGGGAACGACTTCCCTCAGGACAAGCCATGGGAACGATGGATGCCTCCAGCGCCACCGCTCTTCATCAAGCCGGCGATGTGCTCTCCTTCCAACTCATCCAAGCCATGTCCGACACGTTGCCGCACGACCCGCATTACGAGGGGCCTGGCGTTCACTTCCAACAATGGCTCCGCGTTCTTGACCCCCGAACCTCCGAACAACAACGCCGTCAAATCATGGCGTCTCTTCAGGAAAAGGACGGCGTTTGGTCCGAGGCCGATCACGCCAGTCTGATGCGCTACGGTGAGGACGGCAGGTTGGCCGCACGATCCCTCAACGAGGCCCGAGGTGCGTTGTTGAACCAGAACCGCTACGCCGGAAAGTCGGGCCGTCTCGTCAAGTGGTACGGCCGAAGCGTGAAGTGGTCCGGCAACGTCAACGAAACAACGCTCTACCGGCAAGTGCTCGGCCCGTTGGGACTTGTGAGCAACGTGTTCAGCGGTGTCTCGGCCCGCATGGCTCTGGCGTTCACCCGAAACGGTGGCCCGCCCATGCGAGGCTTGCAAGGCCTGCTCGTTCCACCGGCAGGTTTGGGTCGAATCCCGAAGATGTTCAACGGGAAGGTCGATGATTACCATGAGGTCGTCAGCCTGTTCAACGAAATTGACCAGCGGTTCTGAGGTGAGATGATGGCGAAGATTGCATATTATCCCGGAAACGTCGCCCGAGCGGGAGCAGCGGAAGTCGAAGATTGCATTCAGCCGCTCTGCAAAGCGCTGAACATCGAACTCGTCGAATTGCCTCGAGCCAGTAGCGATGGCGGAAACGTCATCAAACAGGCCACCCCGAAACTTCAGGATGCCCTGGTTGCTCGAAATTTGGCGCTTGCCGAAGCCAAGGGGCTTGACGTCATGACGACCTGTGCCTCAAGCCATGGCATCATGTGCAACACCGCCGATGACATGAAGCGAGACCCCGTCTACGCCAGCACCGTCAACAACCTCATCGCCCGAACCTCCGGCGTGGAATACACCGGAGAGACCCAATCTCGCCATCTCCTTCACTACCTTGTCGAGGAAATCGGCTTGGACGCCGTGCGAGATGCCGTGAAGAACCCGCTGAACATGAAGATCGCTGCGTACTACGGCCCCGACATGCAGCGAGAGGGCGCTTGCGCAGGCGACGACCCGTTCATGCCCACTTACATGGAGCAACTCATTGAAGCGCTGGGCGGAACGCCGGTGGATTACGACTCAAAGTGCGCCAGCGTGGGGTCCACGTCCATGTTGACCCTTGAGGACGCTTCCTTGGCCATGACCGCATCGGTTCTTTCGGATGCGATTGAATCCGGTGCGGAATTGGTCGTGAGTGCCTGCACTGTGTCCCACATCAACTTGGATTCTTACCAATCCAAAGCCGGACGCTCTTCCGGGAAGCGCACCGCCGTGCCCGTTTGTCACCTCTCCGAGGTCGTTGCCTTTGCCCTTGGGTATTACCCCGACCGTCTGGCTCAGTTGCGGACCCGAGTTCGTCTCATCGGTTCTTGACGCCCTTTATGGCTTCGAGCAGGGCGTTGGCTTCATCAGCCCCGCAACCCGTTTTGGTCAAGACGTCCTCTTCAGAGGCCACGAGCAATCCCGCGAGGTCTGGTGAAAACGCCCTCACTAACTCGCCGAGTCCAGGGTTTTGTTCAACGAAGGGTTCGGTTGCGTAGGCAAAACAGCGGGAAAGGCGTTCGTATGCGTTGTCAAACCACGGATGCGAGGATTCGGGCTCCAGCTCAATGGCATCTAGTTCCCTCTTTGCGGTCTTGAGATTCAGGTCCAAGGCGTTCTCGTCAACCCGTTCCGCGAAGGCCGACGCATGGTATCGCTCGAGTTGGTCGTTTTCTCGCTTGCAGGCCACCGCGATGAAATGGGCCGCTTCTTTGGCGTCTTTCACCATCATCACGGGCAAGCCAAGGTCGAGCGTGACGTGGGCGAGGGCACCCAGCACGGCGTTGGGATGCAGGCCGTAACTTGAGTCCCCCCCCGTTTCGATCAGCAGCAACGGGCGTGCGGCACTTGCCTGCAGACTCCGGCACTGGTCCAACAGACGGCCGTTTTTGATCGAGGCAAGCAAATCCCGGGCCGTTTTTCGCTCGATGAGGATGCGTTCGGAAAGCCGAACATCACCGGAAGGAAGGTGGGTTAAGGTGACGTTAAACCCGAGCGATTTGAGGTGCCCCGGAAGGGTTGACTTGCCCTCGCGGTGGTCGATGGCGATCGCCTTGTTGTCCCCCTGGAGGCCGAGGGATTCGATTTCCTGCTCGGCGGCGTTGAGGACCACCCTGCTTATTTGGGAGAGTGACGGTTTGTTCGGGCCTGGCTGCGATGAGCCCTGGTCGAAGTCAAACAGGCCTCGCTGCTCCTGAGGACGTCGCTGTTCAGCCGTGAGCGGGGGGGCCGTTCGGTCGCTTCGGGAGGCTGGTTTTCGCTGGAGCAGGGGGGTCGTGTTTTCCTCTTCAGGAGGCGGTCCTGCGTCGTTCAACGCCTCTGACAAATACTTCGCTGCGGGTTGGATGTCGTCGCCCTCCGAGATGTGAAAGGCGTCCAAGACGTCGCTGTTGACGGTGTAACTTTCAAGGAAGGTTTTCTGTTTGACCATGCGAGCGAGCAGGCGGTGCATGTTGGCCTCTTGTTGCTCCGATGCTCGCTGAACATACGCATCTCGAGTGTTGTTGGTGATCAGCATGTGCACCGAGCCAGCGCGCTGGCGGGCCGTTCGTCCCCGTCGTTGAATCGCTCGAACGGCGCTGGGAACCGGCTCGTAGAGCATGACGAGGTCTGCGGAAGGGACATCGAGTCCCTCCTCTCCTACGGACGTGGCCACCAGGACGTTTATTTCGCCGCTTCGAAAACGGTCAAGTTGAGCCAGTTGTTCTTTTTGCGTCATCCCTTTTTGTGATCCTCGGGAGGATTGCCCGATGAATTCATCGGGCCGTATTCCCTCCAGCGGGCTCAGGAGGGCAACGAGCTGTTGCACCGAATCCCGGAATTCGGTGAAAATGAGGATTTTCCCGTCGGGTTTGTTGTCGATTTCCTCTTGCGCCAGCCGGGCGACAATGCCTTGTTTCGGGTGCAGTTCATTCAAATCCTTCAAGGCGAGGCGGAGGGAATGAATCACGGGCAACGACAGCAATCGGTTGGTTTTCCTTCCTGTCCGCCCCTCTTCTTCGGCCCGATCCAGAAAGGCCTTGGCCACCGAGGTGCCTTGTGTTTGCAAGAGGTTCGTCAAAATGTGGACCCTGCGAAGGTCGGCTATTCGCCGTGCAGCATCGTAGCCTCGGACGTCGCGTTGCTGGATGGCTCTGCTGGCGGAAAGTTGAGCCTTTTCGATGTCCCGAGTGCCGATGTGCTCCTTCGGGGCAAGAAATCCGAGCCGTTGCAGGTGGTTGACTTCGGCCTCAAAATGGGCCTTAAGCGGTTCGAGAAGGGTAGTTAGGGTTTCGGGAAGGTCGAGTCGGTGCAGGTGGATTTCCATGTCGACGTCGTAGGGCGCCATCAGCGCTTCTCCTCGCTTGGACAGATCCAAATTGTTGACGTTGAGGTTTCGTTGAACCTCGGTCACGGTCCGGGCGTTTGACCCGGGACTGGCGGTCGCCGCCAGCACCCTTCCCTCGGGTCTAGCCCGATGATAAAGGCTGCCGACTTGGGCATAGGCATGGTTTCCCGTGGCGTGGTGGGCTTCATCGAGGATGAGCAAATCCACTTCCTCGAGGTCAATGATGCCGTTCATGGCATCGTTGCGTATGACTTGCGGCGTGGCCATCACCAAGGTAGCCGCCTCCCAACGTTCTCTGCGTTTGTCCGGAGGCGTCTCGCCGGTGTAGGCGAGAATCCTCTCGGGTTCAAGACGGATTCGTTCTCGGGCCATGCGGACCTGTTGGTCAACCAACCCCGTGGTTGGGGCAACAAGGACGATTTTTGTGGACCCACCGCGTAGAAATTCCGCCATGGCCATCCATTGAACGGCGGTTTTTCCGAATCCCGTTGGCATGACCATTAGCGTGGAAAACGAGAGAATGCGTTGGAGCGACCGCAATTGGTAGGCACGTGCCTCGACGCCTTCCCGGAGGAACTCGTGATTCACCTGAGCCATGCAAACTGACGTTGGTCTAGGGTTCAAAAGGATGATGTGGTGGGTTTGCAGGAAAACTGAAGTTGAACATGTTCTCTCCATGGGAAACCTTTGAAGACCTTCTAGCCCAATGGCGTCTCACGCAATCCTCTGTCGCCGATACCGAACCGCATATATACGGGTGGAAAGTCGGAGGGACGCTCAAAGGTGAGTAGCCAGACACAATGGGCCATCCCTCGAGGACCCCAACTGGCCGTTCCCCACTCGTGGGAATGAGCCTCCGTGTCACGGCTTCGACGCTGCATGGGCCCTCGTACGCCCCCCTCGGTGGGGCCAATGCGTTGTAGAAAACACTGGAGGAATCCAACATGGCAAAGCGAAACCACCCACGTCGTGGATCAATGGCGTTCAGCCCGCGCAAGCGAGCGAACCGCCCCTTTGGTCACGTCAAGTCGTGGCCCACAACCGATGCGAGCGAAGTCCGCGTGCAGGGATTCGCCGGCTGGAAGGCCGGTATGACCCACATTCTGGCTCGCGATATGAACCCACGAAGCACCTCGGCAGGACAAGAGGTTCGAGTTCCTGTCACCGTCGTTGAATGCCCCAAGATGCGCATTCTCGGTGTCCGTGGATACGAAATGACCCCGTACGGGATGCAATCCCGTGGCGAGGTTTGGGCAGAAGCCGAGCAAATCGCCGACGCCTTCCCTGAACTCTTCAAGCGTGTCCCCGAGCGCAAGGAACACGATGCCTCCAAGCACTTCACCAACCTTGAGCAAGCCGACCTCTGCGAGGTCCGCCTCATCGTAGCCACCCAGCCTCACACGCTGGCCAGCGTCCCCACCAAGGTCCCCGACGTTATGGAAATGGGTCTCACCGGAGGATCGATGGGCGAGCAGTTGACCTGGGCAAAAGAGAAGCTCGGTGAAGAATACAGTTTCGCCGATGCTTTCGAAGAAGGCTCCATGACCGACATCGTGGCCATCACCAAAGGTTACGGATGGCAGGGTGTCATCAAGCGGTTCGGTGGAAAACTCCAATCTCACAAGAACTCGAAGAAGCGCCGCCAACACGGAAACATGGGCGCCTTCGGGGACGGCTATGTCCGCAAGACGATTCGCCAAGGCGGTCAAACCGGCTACCATCAGCGCACCGAGTACAACAAGCGCGTGCTCCGCGTCGCCAACCCCGAAGACCACTCCATCACGCCTGCCGGAGGGTTCCTCCATTACGGCGAAGTGAAGTCCGATTACATTCTCGTCAAGGGAAGCGTTCCCGGCCCCGCCAAGCGGCTGATCCGATTCCGTGACGCTACCCGTGCACCTTCCACGGTTTACGACTACGAAATCACGTACGTCAGTACGGCATCCAAGCAGGGGGCCTGAAGATGAAGGTTGCAACAAAGGACATTGTGAACACCGTCACGCAGACCGAGATGGATGCTGGAAAGTTGTCCGCTCGCTTTGAGATCAACGTCTCGGACGGCTCCAAAGTGACCCTTCCCTCAGCCTTTGATGCTGAAGTTCGCGAAGACTTGGTCAAGTTGGCCGTGGCTTCGAGCCGTGCCAACCGTCGCCAACCCTACGGTTCCCGCCCACACATCGGAAAGCGCCGCCCCATGTCGGGTATGAAGCATTCCGTCGAATGGTGGGGCAAGGGTCGCGGTGTGTCCCGTATCATGCGCCGTACCGGCTCGCGCCGTGGCGCTCAGAACCCTCACACGCTTGGCGGTCGCCGAGCCCACGGCCCCAAGGTCGAGAAGGACTGGTCTCGCAAACTCAACGCCAAGCAACGCCATGCTGCCCGCAACGCTGCCTTGGCTGCGACCGTTTCCATGGAGACCGTCGCTGCACGCGGACATCGCTTTGACGACACCGTCGAACACCTGCCGATCGTTCTTGGCTCCTACACGGAAATCGTTGACGGCAAATCCACCGAATACGACATTGAAACCTTCAACCACGGCTCCGCTACCCGCAAGGCCGCCGCTATCTTTGCCGGCCTAGGACTCGGCCCTGACATGGACCGGGCCCGAGCAGGTCGCAAAATCCGTGCTGGGAAAGCCACCATGCGTGGACGGGTTCACAAGACCCCCAAGTCCGTGCTCCTCGTGGTCAAAGAAAAATCGGGATTGGCCCAAGCCGCTCGTAACCTCCCTGGTGTCGACGTCGTCGCTGCCAAGGACTTGTGCGCAGAGGACCTTGCTCCCGGTGGAGACCTCGGTCGATTGACCGTGTTCACAAAAGCGGCATTGGAGGCCATGAACTGAGGTGAGATCATGAACGCATACGACATCATCATTCAACCCTGGCTGACCGAGAAATCCATGGAAGCTCGCACGAGCGAGCAACGACTGGAGTTCATCGTTCGCCGCTCCGCTACCAAGGCTCAGATCGCACGAGCCGTCGAGACCATCTTCGACGTTGAGGTCGCCAAGGTGAACGTCCGCAACTCCAAACACGGCAAGCACGCTTCGGTCAAACTTGCTGAAGGCTACGATGCAGAAGACGCTGCCATGCGTCTGGGAGCATTCTGAGGTGATTTATCATGGGTAAGAGAATTCGTGCACAACGCAAAGGTTCCTCTCCACGCTACCGCGTGGCGAGCCATCGATTCCCCGGCAAGAACCGCATGCCGCGCGACAAGGACGTGGTTTGCGAAGTCACCGAGCTGATTCACAGCCCGGTTCACACCGCTCCGCTCGCTCGCATCAAGACGCCCGATGGCGACACCACGCTCGTGGCCGCCACCGAGGGTCTTGCCGTTGGCAGCAAAGTGGCCATTGGCGACAACGTTGCCCTGCGCCCCGGAAACATCACCGAAATCGGGAACATTCCCGAAGGAACGGCGATCAACAACCTCGAACTTCGACCCGGTGACGGCGGCAAGGTCGCTCGCTCTGGCGGGAACTCTTGCATGGTCGAATCCCGCATGGGCTCAACGGTCCGTGTTCGGATGCCCTCGGGTGCGCTCAAAGAACTCCCCGCCAACTGCCGTGCAACCATTGGCGTGCTCGGCGGCCATGGCCGTGACGAGATGCCGATGCGAACCGCTGGTGCCGCCTACTACAAGGCCAAGGCCCGTGGTAAGCTCTACCCACACGTTTCCGGTGTGGCCATGAACCCTGTTGACCACCCCCACGGCGGTGGAAACCACCAGGCCGTTCACGGTCCAAACTCCGTCGCTCGCGGCACCCCACCGGGTGCGAAGGTTGGTTTGATTGCACCACGGCGTACCGGTCGTGGACGAGGTAAGAAAGTCTGAGGTGATGATGTATGGCACGTAAGAAGAAGTCGTTTATGACCCCGAAGGCCAGCCGCCGAAAGGCACGCAAGCGCCTCTCGACCACCTCGGCTCGCGTCAAGAAGGAATTCACCTACCGCGGATTCTCGATGGAGGAACTCAACAACATGCCCATGTGGCCCGAAACCGAAGACCAGGACTACATCGTGGGCCTGCTTCCCTCCCGTGTCCGCCGCAGCCTCGGTCGAGGCCTTTCGGTTGAAAACGAGAATTTCATCGACCGGGTGAAACGCTCGGGAAGCAAAACCGTCCGCACGCACCGACGAGACATGCCCATTTTGCCGCAGTTCGTCGGACGCCGCATCGCTATTCACAACGGCCAGCATTTTGTCGAGATCGACATCAAACCCGAAATGATTGGTCATTACCTTGGTGAGTTCGCTGTGACTCGCCATGGCGTGACCCACAGCGGTCCCGGTGTTGGTGCTACCCGTTCGTCCAAGCATGTTCCGTTGAAGTGAGGTGAAAATGATGGCAAAGCGAAACCAAATGGACCGACGAACCCGTCGACGCCAACTTCCTCAGCGAGGGTACACCCAACTTTTGCAAGGCAACCGCCTCGCCACCGCACGGGCCACCAACGTGGACATGCACGTCAAGCACTGCTTCGAAGTGTGCCGTGCCGTGAAGAACAAGACCGCCGGTGAAGCGGTGGCTTACCTCAACAACGTGCTCAAGATCGATTCCGACCGAGCCGATGTCCGCCGCAAGGCCGCCGCCGTTCCTTACCGGCTCGGTAGCGGAAACAAGCGCAAGCGCCGCTCGGGCCCCTCAATGGTCGGGCATCGAAAAGGCGGTATCGGTCCAGGTCGATACCCCGTGAAAGCCTCCCGCTCCATCTTGAAGCTCATCGAGAGTGCCATGGAGAACGCACGCTTCCAATACGAAGACATCGATGCAGAAGAGATGGTGATCTCTCACATCGCCGCACACCGTGGCCCTATCCGCCGCGGTTGGATTCCACGGGCCCGTGGTCGTGCCACGCCCAGCAACCATTACCGCGTCAATCTGGAAGTCTTCTTGGAAGACATGAACGCCACGGACGACGACATGGAGGACGATTTCTGAGGTGAACATCATGGGTAAACAAAACATTCTACGAACCATCGTCAACCGAAACGTCGAGCGCTTGCTCGTTCGTGAGTTCTTGATGAACAACACCAAGAAATCCGGCTTTGGCGGTCTTGATATTCGACGTGTCCCTGAAGGCACCGAAGTCACCGTTCACGCAGAGCGTCCCGGTATGGTCATTGGCCGAAAGGGAAAGATCATCAACGATCTTCAAAACCGCCTCCGCCAGGAATTTGACCTTCCCAACCCCAAACTCAAGGTTGAGGAAGTCAAGAACCCGACCTTGAACGCCCAAGTGATGGCCGAGAAAATCGCTGCCTCGCTTGAGCGTGGTTGGTACCACCGACGCTCGTGCCACAGCGGCGCCCAGAACGTCATGGACGCCGGCGCCCGCGGTGTGATCATCACCGTTGCCGGAAAATTGACCGGGTCCCGCAACCGAACCGAGAAGTACATCCGTGGTCACGTGAAGTACTGCGGTGAAACGGCGCTCGAGCACATGGACAAAGGATACTCCGTTGCCGTGAAGAAACTCGGCACCATCGGTGTCACCGTCGAAATCATGCGCCCTGGCACCAAGTTGCCCCATGAAATCAGCATTTACTCCAACGAGGAGTTGAAGATTCAGGCCGCTCAAGAAGAAGCGGAGAACGCTGAAGGAGCTGATGCACAATGAGTTATGTCTCCAACCGCGAAATCGCCTCGATGAGCGCCGAGGCTCGCGAGGCCCGCCTCCTTGAACTCCAAGAGGAGTTGTTGCAACTTCGAGCTGAGAAAGCACTGGGCGGTACGCCCTCGAACATGGGCGCCTACAAGGCGACTCGACGCAGCATTGCTCGCTTGAAGACGCACATGCACAATCAACAATGAAACGAACCCGAGGTGATGAAGAACAATGGCTGCTATTTGCAATGTTTGCGGACTTCCCGATGAACTGTGCATCTGTCAAGAAATTGCAAAAGAGCAACAAAAAGCGATCATCTCAACCGAACGACGACGATATGGAAAATTCGTAACCAAAGTGGAGGGCATTGACGACGCAGCAATTGACATCAATCAACTTGCGAAGACCCTGAAGAACAAATGCGCAGCAGGCGGAACGGTGAAAGGGCGATTGATTGAACTCCAAGGGGACCACAAAAAGAAAGCTGCAGAAGTGCTCAAGAACAACGGATTCAATGTGGAGGTGCGATGATATGGACATGTACAACCAACCTTGGATCGGCCGCACGATGCGGGTCGTCGCCTCAACCGATGCAACGTTGCTCGGTCGTGAGGGCACGGTGGTCAACGAATCACGAAACACCGTCTCGCTGTTGGAAGGCGAGCGCACGCTCGTCTTGAACAAGGCGAGCATCACATTCACGGTTGACGACAGCGATGTCGTCATCGAAGGGGCCATGGTGGGTCAGCGCCCTGAAGACAGGATCCACCGAACATACAGGAAGGCATGATACGATGCGAGATATTGGCGTTGATGTGAAAAACCCCACCGGCGAGTGGGACGGCGATGTGAACTGCCCGTTTTACGGCAGTTTGCGCCTGCGGGGACAAGTTCTCGAGGGCACCGTCTCCAGCGTGAACATGCAGAAAACCATCACCATTGAGCGAAACAACGTTCGCTACATGAAGAAGTACGAGCGGTTTGAGAAGCGGACCGGTTCCGTCGCCGCCCACCTGCCTTCGTGCATTGGTGAGGTCAACATCGGTGATACGGTCAAAATCATGGAATGCCGACCGCTCTCCAAGACCGTTTCATTCTGTGTCATCGAGAACTCTGGAGGTGTTGCTTGATGAAGGGCATCGCTGGAAAGCAGACCCGTGGCTTGCCCACGGCAGCACGGCTTCATGTCGCCGACAACACCGGTGCAAAAGTCGTACAGATTCTCAACGTCCTGAAGTTGGGCGGCACCATGCGTCGTTACCCCGCAGCGGGCGTTGGCGACATGGCCAAAGTGTCCGTCAAGAAGGGAACGCCTGACACCCGCCGTCAAATGTTCAACGCCGTGATCATCCGCCAACGCCGACCGTTCCGTCGAGTTGACGGTACTTGGGTTCAATTCGAAGACAACGCCTGCGTTATCGTCAACGAGCGTGGCGATGTCACGGGATCGGACATCAAAGGCCCGGTTTCCCGTGAAGCCGCAGAACGCTGGCCACGTATCGCAGCGAATGCGAAGCAAATTGTGTGAGGGAGAATCATGGTCAAGAGCATGAAACCAGGAAAACAACGCAAAGCGCACTTTAACGCGCCGAAGCACGAGAAGCGAAAGCGCGTGGCCGCTCGTCTCCAATTGAGCAAGCCCGATGCCCGCTTCGCCGGTGTCCGTACGGTCACGGTTCGTGTTGGCGACATCGTCCAAGTCACCCGTGGCGACCAAGCTCACGGTGGAAAGCGACACGGCGGTACTCGAGGCAAAGACCCGTTGACCGGCGCCGTGTTGCGCATCGACGCTGAAAAGGGTCGTTTGTACATTGAAGGTGTCAAGGCCAGCAAGGCCGACAACAAGGAAGAGGCCGTCCCCGTCCATGCCTCGAACGTCGTGGTGACTCAACTTGACGAGTCCGACCGAATGCGAATTGCGAAACTTACGGGCAACAGGAGTTGAATGAAATGAGCAGCAATCACTTGAAGCGCTTGGCCATGCCTCGAAGCTGGCCTCTGCCACGAAAGACCACGGTCTGGGTGACTCGACCGGCTCCAGGTGCCCACTCGTTGGAGCACTGCATGCCGATCACGCTGGTTCTCCGAGACGTTCTCGGCATGGCGAAAACCGCCCGTGAGGTGCGGTACATTCTCCACAACGAACTCGCCAAGGTCGACGGCCGCATCGTCAAAGACACTCGCCGAGGCGTGGGCTTGATGGACGTCCTCAGCGTTGGTGATGAACACTTCCGATGTGTTCTCGACCACAACGGACGCCTCCGCTACCGCACGATTTCAGCCGACGAAGCCGCATGGAAGGTCTGCCGAATCAACGGGAAGAGCACCGTCAAAGGAGGAAAGACCCAACTGAACCTCCACGACGGACGCAACCTCATCGTCGACGATGCGCAAGCCTACAACACCGGCGACTCGTTGAAACTCAACCTCCCCGACCAAACCATCGCCGAGCACATCCGCTTCGGTGAGGGCACACGATGTTTCCTGACCGGTGGTGCGCACGTTGGCTCCACGGCCGAGGTCAAAGAATACATCGTCAAGCGCTCCAGCATGCCCAACGAAGTCCAGTTTGATGGCTTCGACACCGTGGCTCGCAACGTCTTCGCCATCGGCGACGCCGTTCTGCCGTTGACGGAGGTGACGCAATGAGCGCCACAGCCAACCCCATGAGCCAGCTCCGGGTCACGAAAGTATGCGTGAACATCGGTGTGGGCGAAGGCGGTGATCGACTCGTCAACGCCGAAAACGTTCTCGAGATGGTGACCGGCGTGAAGCCGCAACGCACCCTTGGGCGCATTCAGAACCGAGACCTCAAAGTCCGTATTGGCGCTCCTATCGGCTGCAAAGCTACGATGCGCAAGCAAGACGACATCAAGGAATTCCTCACCAACGCCTTTGCCTGCCGTGAAGGGGTCATCCCTTCGTGGAACTTTGACCGTGAGGGCAACCTTTCGTTCGGCGTCCGCGATTACACGGATTTCCCGGGTCAAAAGTACGACCCCGACATCGGTATCTTCGGTATGGACATCACCGTGGTCTTGGAACGCCCAGGCCACCGAGTGAGCCGCCGTCGCCGTGCAAAGAGCAAGGTCGGCATGAAGCACCGTGTTTCGGCGGACGAGTCCCGCGCATGGTTTGCTGAGAATTTCAACATCAATATTCTGGAGGAGTGAAGATGGCAAGAGATCACGGAGAACGAATCGGACGAACCATCGGATGCCGCCGCTGCGGACGCAAGCGAGGTATGATTCGACGCCACGGACTGCGCCTTTGTCGCCAGTGTTTCCGAGACGTCGGGCCCGAAATTGGGTTCAAGAAGATGAATTGAGGAGGAATGAAGTATGCAAATTGATCCATTGAACGACGCACTCGTCAAAATCTACAACGCCGAGCAGGCCGGGAAGTTCAACGTAGAGTTGACTCCAGCTTCCAAGCTCCTCGGCAACGTGTTGAACATCATGCAGTCTTCCGGCTATGTCGGTGGTATAGAGCGGGTTGAAAACGGCCGTGGCGATGCCTTTGTCGTCGAACTCCGCGGAACCATCAACCGATGCGGCACCGTGAAACCCCGTCACAGCGTTCGACGCCAAGAATACGAGAAGTGGGAAACCCGTTACCTCCCTGCCCGTGATTTCGGGTTGCTCATCTTGACGACCAACTCCGGTGTGATGCACCACTACGATGCAAAAGATGCTCGAATCGGCGGCAAACTGCTCGCCTACGTGTACTGAGGTGAAATGAATGGTAAAACTCGACAGAATCGAACACACCGTAACCGTCCCTGAAGGCGTTAACGCCGAAATCAGTGAAGACGGCGTCGTGACCATTACCGGCCCAAAGGGTTCCTTGACCCGAACCTTCCAAAGCGGTTTCATCGACCTCTTCCAAGACGGCTCAGGCATCATTGTGCGCGTGGACCTCCCACGCCGCAAGCAACGTGCTCTCGCAGGAACCTGGAACGCCCACCTCAACAACATGGTGAAGGGCGTCACGGAAGGATTCACCTACAACTTGAAGGCCTTCTACTCTCACTTCCCAATGACCCTCGCCGTCAGCGGTAACACGTTCACCGTGAACAACTACTTCGGTGAGCGCGTCCCCCGGACGGCGGAGATTCTTGCCAACGTCGACGTGAAGGTCACCAACAAAGTGGAGATCACCGTCTCCGGAATCGACAAGGAATCCGTGGGACAAACCGCTGCGAACATCGAGCGTTGCACGACCGTGAAGAAGCGAGACCGCCGGGTCTTTCAGGATGGGATTTACCTGTTGAACAAGGAGTGATGGACATGGCAGACGATTACGAATCAATGACGGTAGCGCAACTCAAAGAGGCGCTCAAGGAACTTGAACTTCCCGTTTCCGGGAAGAAATCCGATCTCATCGCACGCCTTCAAGAGGCTGCAGGAGCAGACACGACCACCGAGGCCGTCGAGGAACCGGTGGAAGAGGACGCTCCGGCCACCTCCGACGACGGCTGGGATGACGAGGACTGGGACGATGAAGACGACGCTGTCTACATGGTCAAGCAAAAGCCCGTCCTCGACGAAGAGATAAGGGCTGCACTTTCCTTGCGAGCAGCCCAGAAGAAGAAGACCCCCTCCTTCCGAAGGACGGAGTGGTTCCGCTACAAGCGACTTTCTCGCTCTGGATGGCGTGCCCCTCACGGCATGGACAACAAGCAACGCCGCAACTACAAGTATCGTGGCTCGCTTGTCCGCATCGGTCACGGAAAAGTGGCTGCTGCTCGCTTCCTCCACCCCTCCGGATTCAAGGAGGTCATGGTGCAGAACCTTGCCGACCTCGAAAGCATCGACCCCGAAACCGAAGCTGCCCGCGTCGGCGGCACGGTCGGCGGCCGAAAGCGCGAGACCATCTACGCACGAGCCGATGAACTCGGCATTCGTGTGCTCAACCGACGGAGGGATGTTTGATGCAAATCACCAATCAAAAGCGAATCGCAGCACGCCTTTTGGGCTGTGGAGAGAACCGAGTCTGGATCAACCCCCTGTACGTAGACCAGGTGGCATCCGCCGTCCAAACCGATGACATTCGTGAGTTCATCGACGAGGGCTGGATCAAAGCAAAACCCGTCAAGGGAACCTCTCGAGTCCGGGCCCGAGTCCGTTTGGCTCAGAAGCGAAAGGGACGACGTAAGGGACAAGGTACTCGTGCCGGTACGGCAAACGCTCGAAACCCTCGCAAGCACCGATGGATGCGAACCATCCGCAGCCAACGCCGCGTTCTCAAGGAATTGCGCGAGGACGCCACCATCGCTCCCTCGCAATACCGACGGTACTACCTCAAAGCCAAGGGCGGTTCCTACCGTTCGATTGCCCACATGCGCTCGCAGATGGCGCTCGAGGGTGTCTCCTTCAAGGGAGGTGACGAGTGATGGCAGGAAACAACCGACGCTCCGTTTTCCGTCGCCGCAAGGCCGGTGTGACCGACTACCGTCGCCGCCTCAAGCTGCTTCGTGGCCGCATGCCCCGTGCTGTTGTCCGTGTTTCCAACACCCGAACGACCTGCCAGTTGATCTCGTGGGCTGCTGACGGTGACCTGGTCACGGTGAACGTCACCGGGTCTGACCTCGTCAAGAAGTACGGCTGGCCAGAGGGACGCTCCTTGAAGTCCGTCCCGGCCTCCTACCTTGTCGGGTTCGCCATGGGCAAAGCTGCTGTCGCAAACGGTGCTGAAGAAGCCGTGCTTGACATCGGATTGGCCGCCAGTTCCCCCGGGAGCCGCGTCTATGCTGCTCTCAAGGGCATGTGCGATGCCGGTCTCGATATTCCTCACAGCGAAGAGATCTACCCTGACGAGGACCGTCTCAACGGGGCTCACATCGACGACAAGATCGTCAACGACATTGAATCGACAAAATCCAAAATCGAGGGGGCTAACTGATGACAGAAGAAGACACGCCAACCATGGCGCCGGGCCTGTTGCAGGCCTACGCCCCAGAAGAAGCCGATGAGATGCCTGACCCCCGTCGTCGCCGACGGCAACAGGACGACCCGATCGCCAACCTCCGAAAGTGGGAACCAAAAACCCGCCTCGGTGCAGCGGTCATGGCCGGAAAAATCATCACGTTCGAAGCCGCTCTCGCCTCGGGTCTTCCCATTCGGGAAGTTGAAATCGTGGACGCCTTGATTCCCAACCTCGAAGACGAGGTCATCTCGGTCAACATGATTCAACGCATGACGGACAGTGGACGCCGTGTCCGGTTCAACGTCATGGCTTGCGTGGGCAACCGCGACGGCTACGTCGGCTTGGGCATGGCCAAGGCCAAGGAAGTCGCAACCGCCATCCGAAAGGCCATCACGGCTGCAAAACTCAACCTCATCCCCGTCCAGCGTGGCAACGGCTCTTGGGAATCCGCCTCAGGACCTGGAAACACCGTCCCGTTCAAGATCAACGGACGTGCTGCCTCCACCCGCGTGACCCTGATGCCCGCCGCTCAAGGCAAGGGCCTGGTCATTGGAGAAACCGGAAAGCGTGTTCTTGAACTCGCAGGAATTGAGGACGTGTTGTCCCGGACCAAGGGACAAACTCGCACAACCATCAACTACGCCGCAGCAACCTTCAACGCTTTGAAAAACATCAACACGACGCGAGTCACTAACGCACAGCGAGATTCGTTGTACATCCACACCGGGAGGAAAAACGCATGACCTTCATCGTTGTCAGAGCACGAAGCGACGTCAAAGTCGAGCGGTCCATTCGTGAAACCATGGGTTTCATGAATTTGACCCGTGTCAACCACGCCGTTATCATTCCAGACAATCCCCAATACCGGGGCATGTTGCAGAAGGCCAAGGACTACATCACGTGGGGAGAAGCCGACACAGGCGTCGTTGAGCGCATGCTCACCGAGCGCGGCCGCATGACGGGTGACCACCCGCTTACGGATGCCATCGTTGCCGAGCACACCGAGTACTCCGGCATCGCTGACTTCGCCAAGGCCATCGTCGCCGGCGAAGCACAAGTCAAGGACATTCCAGAATTGAAGCGCGTGTTCCGCCTCCACCCTCCTCGAGGGACCAAAGGCTGGGGCGGCATCAAGCGAAGCTTCGTGGTTGGCGGCGCACTCGGCGCTCGTGGCGAGGCCATTGTTGATCTCGTTGAACGCATGATTTGAGGTGATGAAGATGGGTACGAAAGCAAACAAGCACCGTGGACGAAACCGTTACCACGGTCGAGGAAAGAAAGCCGGTCGCGGTGCAGGAAAGCGCGGTGGCCGTGGAAACGCCGGTATGAACAAGCACCGCGTCATGACCCGAATCAAGTACATGCCCAAGCACTGGGGCATGCACGGCTTCAACCGCCATCCGTCGCTGCGGACCGTCCACGTGACGGCCAACGTCGGGCAACTCGAAGACATGGCCAACGGCGAATCCACGGTGGATTTGACCTCCATGGGCATCGATAAGCTTCTCGGCAGCGGTCAAATCCGCACGGCCTTGACCGTCGTGGTTGAGGAAGCGAGCGCTCGAGCCGTTGAGAAAATCCAAGCCGCTGGCGGCACCGTTGAAACCGGTGACGACGATGAATGGGGCGACTTCGAAGACGAAGATGAAGACTGAATGAGTCGGTGGGAATCAACATGAAGCACAAGCCAATCCCCTGGGCCATCGCATTGACCGGTGTGCTCTACTACGCCCTGCTAATCTACTGGCAATCCGACGAACTGTCGGGTTCCGGTCAGGCACGGGATGCAGCGGTCTTTGGCTTGATTTTCTCCGTGATTTACGTCGCCTTCTGTATGTGGTGTTTCCAACGCGATTTGCCCGATGGTCTCAAGGACATGCCGTTTGTTGGACGCTATGGAAAAATCACCGCGTGGTTGGCCTTCGCCAGCGTGGCGGTTTGGTACGTCCGACCCGGTGCATGGGGCGGGTACGACGAGGGTGTCGGTTTCTTCCTCGTTGGTATCCTCCTGCTTGGTTTCGCAGCTGCGGCCATTTTGACCTGTTTCATGTGGGAAGGTGACGACAGCAGCCGACTCTATGCCCTCCGCCGATTCGTCGATGTTTACCCCACCATCACGAAGCCCGAGCGCCACGTGCGCTTCAACGAGAAAATGTGGACCACGACCTTCGTGCTGATCATTTACTTCGGTATGACCAACGTGATGTTGTTCGGTCTCTCGGGTCAAGCCCTTGACCTGTTTAGCGGATTCCGCTCCATCATGGCCGGTGCTTCGGGGACCATCATGCACTTGGGTATCGGGCCCATCGTTACGGGCTCCATCATCATGCAGTTGTTCGCCGGTGCCAAGATCATCCGACTGGACTTGAGCAACTCCGATGACAAAGCGATGTACCAAGGCGTTCAGAAACTACTGGTGCTCATCATGATTCCAATCGAATCGATTCCTCAGACGTACGGTTTCCTTGACCCAAGTCCCTGGCTGATCGACACCTACGGCTTGGGTTGGGCGAACTTTGTGATCGTGGCCCAGCTCTTCGCCGGTTCCTACTTGGTGTTCTTGCTCGACGAACTCGTCAGCAAGTGGGGTATCGGCTCGGGTATTTCCTTGTTCATCGCTGCGGGTGTAGCTCAATCGACCTTTGTCGGAACCCTGTCCCCGCTTGCAACCACCTCGGGTGCCCCGTATTCCACGCAAAACCCTCCTTCAGGTACGTTGCCGATGATCTTCTACATGTTCCGACAGTCCACGAATTACGAGATGATTCAATCCAACGGCTTTGAGGTGATGTTGCTCACGCACGTCAACCCGGTTGCGGCTTTGGTTTCGTCCATTATCGTGTTCTTGGTGGTGGCCTATGCGGAATCCAGCAAACTCGAGCTGCCGCTCACCCACGCCAAGGTGCGTGGTCACCGTGGCCAATACCCCATTCGTTTGGTCTACGCCTCGAACATTCCCGTCATTTTGATGGCGGCCCTGTTGGCCAACATCAACATGTTCACCCTTCTCTTCTGGAGCCATCCGACCTTGAGTCAAACACCGATTCTCGGACAAAACGGGTGGGCGTCTGCTTCGGCCTACATTGGGACGTACGAGCCCGGACAAACCACGGCCTCGGGTGGCTTTGCTTGGTATGCGAGCATGGTCAACGGCGTGAACGATTGGCTCATTCCGTTGCTCAATCAGCAGGGTGACGTCTTCGGGCACAGCTTGCCTCAAATCATGGTCCATGTGGTCTTCTACGTGGCCTTGATGACGGTTGGTTCGATGGTCTTCGCGAAGTTCTGGATCGACACCACGAACATGGGCACGAAAGATGTCGCCAAGCAAATCCAAAACACGGGCATGCAAATTCCTGGGTTCCGAAACAACCCGAAGGCCGTTGAGAAGATTTTGGAGAACTACATCCCACCGGTCACCTACTTCTCCGGTGCTTTCGTTGGTCTTCTCGCAGCAGGTGCTGACCTGCTGGGTACGGTCGGAAATGCGACGGGTACGGGTCTGCTGCTGGCAGTCGGTATCATCTTGCGTACGTACGAGCAAATCCAGAAGGAACAGGCGATGGAAATGCATCCGATGATCCGCCAATTCTTTGGTGCCGAGTAGGGCCTGAAGGGCATGACGGTGAAGTTTGCTCTCCCTTCGGTTGGGTTCACGAAACACCACTTTCCTTTGGATTTTTGAGGATATTCGGCCGAATGTCCTCCCTCCTCAAGCAGCGCCATCGAACTTGGCTGAGGTTCGACCTCAATGGTGTTGTCATGGCTCTCTGTGAAAACGGTGCATATGGGGTGCAGCGGCCCATTTTTGGTGGTTGAGTGGGTGGTTATCTTCATATACAGGGTGTATGTGGCTTGGTTGCTTGCGTCGTCTGGGAACGGCGTTGGGGGCTGAGTCTTCGGACGATGACGGTCTCCATCCTCCCTGATGCAAAGCCGAAGCGATTGCGATCCCAAGCAGGCCCTCACGGGTTTTGGGGTCAGGTAGGTGATCGAGATTATGACGTATTTGTGCAAGAAGCTCAAGTGCATTATTCTCTCGCCAATCAATTTAGGTCAGCATACAAAATCAATTGCGACAGGTAGCCAAAGGATCGAAACAAGAGAAATCTGGTTGATCCTGCCAGAGGCGACCGCTTTTGGAGTTCGATTAAG
>JAURDA010000001.1 GCA_030828165.1 Candidatus Poseidonia sp. | reverse complement strand
CAACGGTTCCTCTTCCATGACGTAATGGATGCGCTCCCCCTCCAGGCCTTGACCCACATGCCCAGCGATTTGACCGACGAATCGGTTTGAGATGATGGTGATGTCCGTGATGCCGGCGCGGCGAATGGTGCCCAAGGCATAGTCGATTACGGGACGCTCGTGAAGCGGCAGGAGGGTTTTCTGCGTGTAGGCTGTGAACGGATGAAGGCGAGAACCGTGCCCTCCTGCCACCAAGATGGCTTTCACCGTCATGGTTGAAAAGCCATGGAGGCGGCTTTTGTAGATGCTTGTTGCCGGTCGCCTCGTTCTGCCTTTTCCATCCGGACTGAGCGTGCCTCGGCTCGCAGCGAGTGCCAACGAACGGTGAACGCAATCCAACGAGAACGCCCAACGGGGCCCACAACGCTCAAAGGTGCCGGGGCCGGGGTTGGAACATGGGCATCCGCCGCCTCTTTGCTGCCGTGCGGGACCTCGACCCACCCGGAGGTGGCGCAGAGCGCTCCTTAGCAGCCCTGCTCAACGGTATTGCGTCGGCGGGACCCACGCTGGAAACCGCCCCAACCTTCGTGCCGATGACTCCCGCCGAGGAGACGCCAACGCATCCTGCGTGGACGGTGAGGGCCTTTGCAAGCAAAGACCGAGGCGAGCCCATCGGTCTGCTTGAGCCCGAAGTGGAATTCACCACCACCGATTTGCCCATCGAGGGCTTCTGGTCGAAGGTGGCTTGGGGCTTGCGGGAACGAAAGGGCAGCATGCGACGCCGAAAGTGGCCCCATGACCGGCACATCGCTCGGCGGAGCGCCCAGTTCGCCGCCCGGGTTGGCTCCTGGTTGGACGAGGAAGAGCACGCCGGGGGCATCGGCCTAACCCAACTGGAATGGGCACCGGGTGCGGCCCAGGCGTTTTCGGCTCGCGATATGCCTTACGTCATGTTCGTTCGAGACGATGCGGTGTTCCGTCTTGAGGAGCGATTTCGCCCCGTGATGGAGGGTGCAGCCCTTGTGTGCGCAGCCGGAGAAGGCTTACTGAACGACATTCGGTCCCGCTTCAACATCCAACGGGGCCACAGCGTGCCGCTGCCCATCGACTTTGGAGGCCGTTTTGGAAGCATGGACGACGTGAACGCTCTGCGGTCGGCCGAGCAGGCAAAGCGACCGGAGGGAGCACCCCCGACGATCGGCGTCATGGTCGTCACGCCCGAGAAGGGCTTGCAGATGTATCAACGCCTTCTCCCCAGGTTGCACGAGCGTTGGCCAGAGGCGGAAGTCCACATCGCAGGCGGGAGCACCTACCCGCAGCAACTCGCTCACCACCCGAATGCACGTGTGTTGGGTCACGTGGATGCAGCGACGTTCTTTGCCGGCATCGACCTCCACCTCATTCTCTTTGAGACGACCGGGTCGTGGGGCCGTGTCATCGGTGAAGCGGGTCTGTTCGGCGTACCAAGCGTGACGTCGGACGTGGGTTCGCAAAAGGAAGCCTTGGGTGAGGGCGGTATTTTGGTCGACGACGGGCACGACGCTGATGCGGTCATCGATGCCTTGCGGGCCGTGTACGACGACCGGGAGCGCTACGGTGCGCTGGCTCGAGAACACACCCGGATGGTGGACCATCGACGTTCGGTGGCAGCTTTTCGTAGCGGTCTCGAGAGCCTTCTGGAAGAGCTTTGAATCGTCGGAAGAATCGCTTTTTTTCGAGGGCAGGGATCAGGCTTCGTCTTCAAAGATGGAGTCCCGAGCACGTTGCATGGCTTCATCACTCGTGAACCAGAAGGTCGGCGTTTCGCCGATGTCAACGTCCCATCGTTGAACGGCGCGGGCAAACATTTCGCCTTCGGTGTACGCCTCGCACCACTTGAGGTACCAATCGGCTTGAGCGATCATGGCCTCATCGCCCTCTGAGTTCCGCTTCAACGTCTCTGCTTGCAAAGCGATCATCATGGCCCAGTTTGGAGAGAGTGCATAGGTCACGTACGGATTGCGCTCCATGTCAACGCTGCGCCATTCCGTCCACAGCGAGAACACCTGATCGTAGAGATAACCCACCAGCAAGACGGCGAGCATCACCGACATGAAAATGAAGATGAGGCCGAAATAAGTCGATGGGATGTTGGCAATCGAACTTGGGAAGCAGAAGCCAGCATCGCATTGAGCGGAAAATCGCCACGAAACATAGGGCCACACGAGCAAGGTGATCGTGGTTCCCCAGAGCAAGAGGCTCACCACCGCTTGGCTCATTTGCATTCTCCAATATTGACGCATCACCCACTTTCGGAAAAACGAGGTGCTTCCGGTGCCTTCGGTCATGGTATCAAGTTCATGCACAGGTCAACCCCTCAAGAACCCCACCGGTGATTGAGGGGTAAGAAAGGGGTTCAAGCCTCTTCATCAACGTCAAGGATTTCCAAATTTTATTGGATTCAATCCTCGTATATGGTGCTGTATGAATGAATTTTATATTTCAGTCTGCACTCAAATTATAATGTCATCAACTATAAATAGAAACGCCAAAAGGGATTAAATAGGTTCGCACGATTGCTGTGGACTGGAGTGGGATGATATGGACGAACAACAAGTAGAAGATATTGTGAAATGCAGCGATTGCGGAAGCCGATCGCTCTCAAGAGACGAAACCCGTGGCGAAGTGGTCTGCGACGACTGCGGCCTCGTGCTGGAAGACAACGTCATTGACCAAGGCGCAGAATGGCGTGTGTTTTCGCCCGAACAAGGCGACCAGCGCGCACGAACCGGTGCACCGATGACCGTGATGCTTCACGACAAAGGACTGTCCACCGACATCGACTGGCAAAACAAAGACTACTCGGGCAAGACCATCAATTCCCGATACCGTTCGCAATTCTACCGAATGCGAAAGTGGCAGAAGCGGAGCCGAGTCAGCAACGCCACCGAGCGCAACCTCGCCATGGCGTTGGCGGAACTTGACCGTATGGCCAGTCGCCTTGAACTTCCAAAATCCGTTCGCGAAGCAGCGGCGGTGAATTACAAGAAAGCGGTTGACAAGCGATTGATTCGTGGGCGTTCCATCGAGGGCGTGGCCGCCGCCTCCCTCTACGCTGCTTGCCGCCAATGCGGCGTGCCGCGTACGCTTGACGAAATCGGTCAAGCATCTCGAACCGGCCGCAAGGAAATCGGCAGGACCTACCGATTCATGGTTCGTGAATTGAAGATGAAGATCATGCCGACCGGTCCCGAAGATTACATCTCAAGATTCTGTTCCGGATTGGGCCTTGATGCCGATGTCGAAGCCAAGGCGTACGAGCTCATCAAAGCCGCTCAAGAAAAGGAACTGACCAGCGGGCGCGGCCCAACCGGCATCGCTGCTTCCATCATCTACATCGCATCGGTGTTGTGCGGAAAGCGCCGTACTCAACGCGAGGTGGCTGAGGTGGCCGGTGTCACGGAAGTCACGATTCGAAACCGCTACAAGGAACTGATTCAGAACCTCAACATTGAACTCGACATCTGAGGGACTCGCCCAGAAAGCGAGACAACCGGAGGTTGAGAGCGTGAGCAAGAGTCGAACCGTGATTTCAGACGAAGCGTTTGAACGCGTGGCCACCGGCCTTGTTGAGGCTCTTGAGCGGGGTACGGAGGCTTGGCCCTTGCCCGAGCCCCCCATGAGCGACCCCGATTTTCCTGCGCTCGCCCCAACGTCGCCGCATCGGCTGTTTGAGGAAGGTCTTGGAATCCTTACCATCGACCGGGGGATGTTTGACCGCCACCTGAACACGGTGGTGGACCTCATCGTTCCTCATCGGATGAACCTCACGGACGACCCCTTCGAGATCCACCAGAAGTGGCTCCGTCGGCGAATGGACGATGTGGCCCACCGCCTCTTGTTTCACATCGCTACCGATTGGTTGGCGCAGGCCTTTGACCCTCACGCACCGAACACCGACCGATGGTGGCTCAGCATCGCTCTCATCAACGGCTTGGCCACGGTGCCTCACGGCCAGCCGATTCACCAAGGCTATCACCTGGTCGAATCCATTGCGCTTGCCGAACGTCCCGGAACCTGGCACACGCAACCCGAGGCCGGTCCGCAACACATGGATTGGAACCCGCACGCCGTCGTTCCTCGGATGACCAGCACCGTCGTTGCCCACGAGCGCGGCGTCGATGCCGCTCGCTGGTTGCTGGAGCGCTTGGAGGGCGGCGACCTCGATCGCCGTCTGCTGCTCTTGGAATGGGTTCGTCTTTTGCTTGAACGTCCACCGCTCATCGAGCCTCTTGGCCTCAAGGAGATTTTGTTGCGTCGAGCCGCCGACCCCGTTGCAGAGGTGGCGAACCGGGTCACCCTCTGTTTGGCCAAGGCCATCGAAGCGGACCGTGATTTTGGTCACCAACTGGCCCAACGCTTGCACGAGCGGGAAGAGACCTTGGTGCAACGAGCGATGGCCGATGTGCTGACTCGTCTCTTTCGCCGTTTGACCTGGGACGCCTTGCCGTTCCTTGACGACATGCTCGCTTCCGAAGACGAAGGCGTATTGGCTGCCGCCAGCGCCACGGTCGGCGATGTGAAATTCCTCGACAAAGAACAGTGGGCCGACCGACTGCGGCAACTGGTGGACCACCCATTGCCCATCGTGCGTCGAAACCTTGTGCCGAACCTTCGGGAATACGTCGAATTTGACCCTGCAGATCAGCGCGGCCTGTTTTTCGCTTTGTGGCAGGACGGTGACGAGGTGGTACGGATTCGCCTGCGTGAGTTGTTGCTGCGTATGGACGAAGTCGCTCCTGAACATTTTGCAAATCAAGTCAGAGCCCTGTACGAAGCGGACGCTGATTTGAACCCGTTGTGGGAGCCGATGCAGATTCGTCATTCACAGCGTTGCGAGGCGTGGAAAGCCTGGCTCGAAGGACGGGGCGAAGTCCCTGAAAGCACCGAGCGGCGAATCCACGAATCCACGATGGAAGCGCCCGAAAACCTTCCCGACTTGGACGACGCGCTCAACTCGCTTGACGGTTGAGTCACTCCTCTTCGTCGTTGAGCGGCCCAGCCGTGATGAGCCAGACATAACCGCCGTTCATCAAGGCCAAAAAGCCGACCAACGCGAGCAGGAGGCCAGCAGGGTCGGGGAAAAAACCCGAGCCGTCAACGAGGCGAATGACTCGTGTTGCCACCAGGCACACCAACCCGAACACGATGACGTTCAACCAAGAGGTTGAGGGCGACGCCCAACGGTTCACGGTCGGTGCCACGCCGTAGATGCCGAAGGTTCGCTTGAACCACGCCAGGTAGAGGGCCAACATGCCGGCAAGCCCCAGAACCCCTCGGCTGAAGGAGGCGGAATCCCACGGACCGTTTGGGGCCAGGTCGGTGAAGGTTTGACCCACGAGGAGAAGTCCTGCGACGAAGAGGAGCGCATCCACCCGCTTCTCCTCCACCATGCGGTTGGCTGGAGGGGGACGCTTGAAAGCATGCTCCTCTTACGTCACGGTATGGGCGCGGTTCGCGATGCGGTGCTTGTGGCCGCGGGCATGGGGACGCGCATGTTCCCCAGCAGCGCCTTTCTCCCCAAAGAAACGCTTCCGCTCGTCGACGTGCCGCTGCTGACGCACCTCGTGCTGGAAGCCAAAGCGGCCGGGATCGAACGCTTTCACGTGGTGGTTTCGCCGACCAAGTCCTTTGACGGGATGTTTGAGGATCGCAGATCCTTGCAAGCGCTGCGCGAGCACTTGGACGTTCAGTTGTTTCACGCTGCGGACGGCATGGAGATTCACACCCATGTCCAGCTCGAACCGAAGGGTGTCGGCAACGCCATCGAAGCCGCCCTTCACATGATCGACGGCCCGTTTTTGGTGATGTTGGGCGACAATCTCCTGATGGACGACCACGCTCCGACCACCGCTTACCGCCCCTCCCTCGCCTCCAAACGCCTTCTCGAAGCTCACGGCGACCGCAACGGTTCCACGGTGGCCTTGATGGACGTCGGTCTTGATGAAGTCCACCACTACGGCATCGCAGCGATGCAGGCCGAGGCCATCACCGCCATCGTTGAGAAGCCAACGGCTGATGCTGCACCTAGCACCTTCGCCATGTGCGGGCGGTACGTCTTTCCAACCGACGCCAAAACCATCCTCGCTCGGTGCACCTACGAACTCCACGGCGACCTGCAGAGCATCGCCCTCTTGGAGCACCTCATGGGGCAAGGGCGTCTCTTTGGTGAGGTGTTGACCGACACGCAATGGTACGATTCGGGCTCACCTGTCAAGTGGTTGCAAGCCCAAGTTGACCACGCCCTTCGACGACCCGACCTCGCCTCGGAATTCGCCGCGTGGCTTACCCATCGGCTCGAAGATTAGCGCTGCCCGGGTTTCCAGAAGGTCAAGGGCTCGGGCATCTCCCCCATCATGTGGCGGGCAGCAAGATGGTCCGCCCGCTCGTTCCACCGGTGACCTCGATGCGCTTTTACGTGCGACCAAGCCAACGGACGAAGCGCTTGTACCTCGTCCCACAAGGCTTGGACGTTCGCCACCAGTTCCCGATTTGCCTTTGCTTTCCACACGCCTGCGGCAAGGTTCCCCGCATAGGTGGAGTCGGCACGAATCATCGCCGGCTCCTCACCGCCTTCCACCAGCAACCATCGGAGGGCTGCTGCAAAACCGCTGAGTTCGGCGGTGTTGTTTGAACCGACCTCTGCGCCGATGAATCCGTCCGCTTCTCGGTCCGTCACCACCGGCCCCGCCGCTTCATGGTGAAGTTCGCCCGAACCCTTTCCCAAGCCGGAATCGCCCACCACGACCACCATGCCCCAGGAGGCTGGCGTGCTTGCATCGACGTTTTGGTTGCCCATGCACGAGCCGTCCACATAGACGGTCCAGTGCGGGGTTTGGTCCAACCGACTCACTCGCCGATTTCAGCTCTGTAAGCGGCGGCGTCCATCAGGTCGGCCACGGCGGACGGGTTCTCAAGCGTCATCTTGACAATCCACCCGTCGCCGTAAGGCGAGGAATTCATCAAATCAGGAGCATCTTCGAGATCCATGTTGACCTCGGTGATGGTGCCTGCGAGCGGCGCAAAAATAGGGGAAGCGGATTTTACCGATTCCACGACGGCAAACTCGCCCATGTCGCCGACGGTGTCGCCTGCTTCTGGCAGTTCGATGTAGACGATGTCGGTGAGCATGTCTTGAGCGTGGTCGGTGATGCCGATGGTCACCGTGTCGCCTTCAACTCGCATCCATTCGTGCTCTTTGGTGTAGTACAATCCTTCGGGAACGTCACTCATGCTCTCGCCTCGTGTTCAATGGACATGCCGAACGCTCATCAATCCACCGATGGGAAGGCGTCCTAGGCTTCCTCACCGAGGTGGTGGGCCAACACGTCCGCCTCCAGTCTCGCCCACTTGGCGTTCACGGATTCCGAACGTTGGACTTCGTTGATTTCGTCGCTCACGCGCTGGGCCATCTCGGCTTCCGATTCGTACGAAAAGCGCTCGGCCAACGGACCAATTCCTCGATTGATGCTCCAGGCCATCAAGAACATGAGGCCCGCCAATCCGAGGAAAACAAGGAGAACCGGGGGCTGATCGGATGGGGAACGGCCGGCTTGAAGCGCAAACCCTGCTCCCATCAACAACCCCGTGCCGGTTCCGTTGAGGAGGCGAATAACCGCCACGGCGGGTGGATGCATGACACGACCAAGCGGCGGGACATCAAGAAAGAACCGATGACCTGAGGTGAACCTAGTAGGTTTCCCGCATCAATTTGTGAATTTTGTAAGGAAGCAACGCCCGGTTGACAGGCGTGACTTCGAGGATGCGCCCGTCGTCTCTTCGTCGAATGTCTTGCAGCAGGGGGTGACGACTCTTCTTGTGGAGGGTTAGCAAGGTCGGCATGTCCACCTCGAGGGCGCTTCGTACGGCTTGGACGAAGGCTTCGGACTCCACGGAAAATTTCCCGATTTCATCGATCACCAAAACTTCGCAATGGTGTTGAGCGTAGTCGATGGCCGGAAGAGCCACACGGTCGAGCTCGTCAACGTCAATGCCGTAGCCGAGCACACGAAGGCGTGAATCGATGGCTTTGTGGGCGATGACGCCCTCCTCGCCCGAAACGATGTCAATGACCTTGTAGCCAAGTCGTTCTCCGTTCTCGAGCAGGGGCTCCGTGCGCAAACCGCCCAAGATGGGTTTTTCACTCATTCCACCGCGCATGGCGATTTCTCGCTGGCGCTCATCCGAGAGCATCTCGAGCACTTTTTCCATCACGGCCGACTTTCCGCTCCGTGGAAGCCCCGTGATGCCAATCTTTGGATGAATGCCCATATTCTTCCTGTCCTCCAATTGAACGTGCGATTCTAACCAATCGGATTTCTGCTATAAATTATCGGTTCCAAACGACGCACATGCGGTAATCGAGTACGCCTTTTTTCCCGTTCAGCCAACGAGACTACCGAATTGCGGAAGGAATCCCGGAAGTTCAACCGGGAGCATCTCCAGTTCGTAGTTGTTGACGTTGTTGTTTGCAGCCCAAGCCCTCGCCCACTCGTCCAAATCTTGATTGTTCAAATGGTCGCAAAGCCATTGCAGACCGTCCTCAATGGAGGGGTGGTCGTTGGTCAAACGCTGTTCAACCTCTTCATGAAGTTCAATGTGGTTGACGCTGTTGCCCAAGACACTTCCCTCGGGAATGACGGCCCAACGCAATCGGCGATCTTGGTGAGCATTGACGATGGCCTGACAAGCCAAACGCGGGCCGTAGGTTGGATGGTCTTCGCCGATCCACATGGCCAGCTGGCGTTCGCTTGCCCGGGACGGAATGTCGGTTCGGAACGCAGGATGTCGAATGAAAACCTCGCCGGATTCGCTTTCCGAGAAGTGGACGCCTCGGATGAAGGGGCGACTTCGCTTCCCCTTGACCCACGTTTCGATGTTTTTGGCGTGAGCCGTCTGGTCGATTTCACCCACGCGAACACGCACGTGCCGCTCGTTCGTGGAGAGCGGGTGCTCGTCGTCGCTGAGTCGGGGCAAGGTGGCAAGTCGGTCGAGGACCTCAAGGGTGTATTTTCGTTCCATTCGGTCTCGGGGAAGGCGGGGCACGGCCCAGGTGTCTCGGGACCATGCCTGCCAGCGCTCGTGGTTGAGTTCAAACACGGGGACGCGGGAAGAGAGCCCCTCGCCGTCTTTTCTCAGGTCGGCTCGGGTGATCGGGCCCTGAACATTGAGTGGGCAAGGCTCGCCGTTGGCGGAAATACCGAGCACCACAACGCCCTGGGTCATTCCGGGGAACAACAGGTTCGCTTCCTCAATGGCCCAAGCATGGGTCCATGCATGCTGCGTCACGAGCAATTCTCGGAGAGGGTGAGAGGATTGTTCGCGCAGCAGACTGTCGGGTGCAACGATGCGCAACCGTCCGTTGGTGCTCAGAATTTGGAGACTGCGCTCGATGAAAAGTCGGTAGAGGTTCACGTTGCCTCGCATGGTGGAAAAACGGGGCGTTCCGTTGTCGCTGATGGTACGCAATTGCTCGCCGAGTTCCTTGCGAAGTTGGCTGCCGTTCTCCATGCCTCGGAAGCGGTCCTTGATTCGCAACCACGGGGGGTTGGTCAACATGAGGTTGGGGGCCGTCCAAGGCCATTCGCCCTGCAGAGCGTCGCCCAGTTGAACACCGGCATCAAGCAAGGCTTCCATCTCTTTTCGCGAGATTTTTCCGGGAGTCTCGGGTCCGAAACTGACGAGTTCGTGCCGAATGGCCTCAAGCAGCAATCGGGTTTTGGTGCTCGCCACGACAAGCGGGTCGATGTCAAGCAGTTGGATGTTGGAGAAAAGGCGACGCGTGTCCTCCTTTTGCACCTCCGGGGCGGCTTCTTCATGCGCATCGGCGTGAATTCGAATCAATCGGGCATGGAACAAGCCACCGCCAGCAGCGGCATCGGCGACGGGGAGAGGAATGCCGCTGAGGGTTCGGGTGCCGTTGTCAACGGCCAGCATCTCGGCTTCATCGTCCACCTCCGCTTCTTGCGAGGCGTTTGGTAGGTTCAACTGCTCAACGTGTTGGCGGAATCCAGGGGGCAAATTGCTCATCAGGAAACTCGACGGTTGGACCGGCTTGGTCGGGTTGACCAAACACTCCCGCAATTCGGAAGCGATGACAGCGTCGGCCAAACGGGGGGGCGTTGGGTGTGCGCCCCGAGGAGAGCGCCCGTCGGATTCGGCATCGTGCCGAGCGAGAAGGTGGTCCAGAACATGACCGGGATCGGTCAAAAGGTTGGCCGGCAGGGTCGGCCAATCCTCAGGGAGGAGGGCGGCGATGGGTTGGAAGGTCTTGAGCGATTTTTCCCACGTCGTGAGCCAAATATCGATTTGTTGCGTTCGGTCAGCGAGGCATCGGTCCAATCGAGCATACCATCCACTTACGCCGTTTTGCATCATCCCCACCAAACCGTCCGGACGGCTTTCCCGCTTTGAAGGTGTCCTTTCGGACAAGGCTCCTTTGAGGTCGGTTTCACGGGTCTTTGGGGAAGATGCTGCCGAAGCCTGCAAACCAATGCCAACCCTCGGTCACCCAATCCAACACTTCGGCCAATTCTGCGGTGGTGATTTCGCCGGCTTTGGCGATCGCCTTGAGCGCCCGCATTTCCTTTCGATCGTAGGCGCCGTCAACGGCAGCGACCAAGGCGGCATCTCGCAGGATGAGCCGAACGAAGGCGGCATCGAGATCGGCAAGGGATTGTTCCAAAGGAACGGGGTGCTCGAAACCGGCCCGAATGGTCGTCCTGGATTCGGGGTGGATCATGGCCCGTCCCATCAACGCCTCGATGACGGCGATTTCTTCCCGCACCAATTCGCCGTCCGCACCAGCGATGTAAACGAGGATTTCCGCATATCGAACGAGCTCTTGAGGCGTCCGTTTCCCAATCCCGTCAGGGAACATGACCTCATTCCTCAAGCGTGTCCAAAAGTTCGTACCCTTCCTTCATCCATTTGTAGCCCTTGATGGTCCATCGGAGCAACTCATCAACGGCCTCCTCTTTCAGACCAAGGTGTTCGGAGATGTCTTCGAGCGCATCTCGTTCATCTTCGTCAACGGTTCCGTCAGCGGCCGCCATCATCACGGCGTCCCGCAGGGCAAGACGGCCGGCTTCGCCGTGCAAATCGGCCAAGCACTCTTCCAACGTAGGGGGGTTTTTGAGGGCAGCACGAATCATTTCGCGTTGGTTTGGGGAGAGCAAAGCCGTCCCCAATCGCTGTTCAAACATGGCCATTTCATCAACGGTCAGTTCGTTGTCAATTCGTGCCATGAAGGCAAGCAAACGGGCGTAGGCAAATCGCTCCTCACGGGGGAGTTTGTGCACGGTGTCGGGCAGCATGGGAACCCGTGGCGCGCTTCTTCCCAATGAACCCAACGGCGACGGCCGCGCATCACACCCCAATCTTGAAACCCGCGCTGGGAAGCGGAAAGCATGGTCCAACACGATGATGTCGAGGTGGTGATTTGGACCGGAAGAGGGTGCGGAGCCTGCGTTCAAGCCAAACAATTCCTCGGTCGCAAGAAGGTGGCGTTCAAGGAGCGCCGCCTCAAGTCCGACGCCGCCACCCAACGAGCCTTCGCCAAGGCGACCCGTGGCGCTCGGACCGTCCCGCAAATCTTTGTTGGACAACACCATGTCGGCGGTTTTGATGATTTGTTACAGGTTGAGAAAACCGGGGAATTGGACGTTCTCCTCGGCCGGGCTGCAACCCTCCCTCAGCGTTCGGCCATGCAGCGGTTCCTTCGCTGGTTTGGTTTCTAGGCCTCCACGAACAACCCTTCATGAACATGGACCATGCAAATGGAGCCATGCACCCAAGCGTCAACGTGCTCGGAACACCGCTCGAAGCATGTTCAAACGACCCGTTGACGGGGTGGTACCGAGACGGGTGTTGCAACACCGACGACAACGATCGCGGGTCCCACACGGTGTGTTGCGTCGTCAACGAGGCCTTCCTGAACTTCGCCAAAGAACAAGGCAACGATCTCATCACGCCAGCGCCTCAATTCAATTTCCCCGGTCTCAACCCGGGAGACTCTTGGTGCGTTTGTGCCCGCACATGGTTGGAAGCGGTCAACGCCGGTCAGGCCTGTCCGGTTGACCTGGAATCAACCCATCAGCGAGCCTTGGACATTATTCCGCTTGATGTTCTTGAGACGCATGCGCTTTGACCGGGCTGAATTGAAACACGAAGGTTCGCATGGTGAACCAAATCAGCACGCCCCATGCGAGCATGTTGGCAACGCCCATCAGGTGAACCCCATCGGGAAATCGTGTCGTCAACCATCCGATGGTGAGGCTTGAACCAAGCAAACTTCCGAGATAAACCGGAACGGCGGTCGGCAGGGTCCAGGCCAGCGATTTGTGATTATCAAACGTGAACCATCGATGCACGAAGTGGGCCAGGATGCCCGTCAAACCCCAAGCCACACCCCAAAGAAGGCGGACGTCCGTTTGCGGAAGGGCCCACATCGAAACGGTCCACCCGGCAAAGAAGAGCGAGCTGTTGAACCCCCCTGCCAGACCAAACCGGATGAGCGAACCCCGTGGCGCCCATCGTTGGAACGCCCGACCGAGCACGGTGTCACTCGTCACGGTACATCACATCTCCCGGCGCATCCAACCTCAACAAGACAAGCCTCGCCAATGTTCACAGAAGGCCCTCGTCGTCCTTTTCCCGCTGATGCTTCTTCATCAATTCGCTAACCGCCCCGTCTTTCTGATGCTTCTCAAACCATCCCGATGCCACCAAATCCCCGAGACGTTCAACGCCGGCTTCAACCATGTCAGGGTCGTTTTGCTCGGACTCAATCCACCGTTGTTGCGCATTTTCGGCGTAATTGGCGTTGGCTTCCTCAAGCAAGGTTTCGCCTTGAAGCAGCGGCCCCTCAAGCCCTTCGTAGCTGGGTTCGTGCTCAGCGGGGTCTTTGCGAGCGGAGGCCTTGGCGAACGGGCGCGTCTCATCGTCAAACGCAGGACCTTTTTCGTCCATGCCCCGTTGAAGACGGTGCTCCACATTGGCCTGCTCAGCACCGGCAAATTGGTGAGCAAAAGTGTGATGAAGCATTTCTCGTTCGTTTTCGGTGAGGTCCATCTCCCCTAATCGCCCCCAATCCATCTCGATGGCGGCCAACAGCGAGCGCAATCGACGTTCAAGCAAGCGCCGAGTTCGAACGACTCGAATCGCAACACCGGCAACAACGACCAAGGCTGCAACGAGAACCATCGCCAGAACCTGCAGAGAGGTGCCTTGGCGATAGGCAACAACGACCCCGATGTCCATGACGAGCAAGAAGAACAACAAGCGGCGAACGATGATCCAACGACGTTGCGTTTCTTCAGCGAAAAAATGTTCCAGCATCGCATCATCGGCAGCGGGCATGCCGTTCACCTCGTACCGCTGGCCAACCGCTCAACGGTTGCGAGGGTCTCTTCCGTCAATTCGGTGGTGGCTTCCCACCCCATCGTCTTCAAGCCGTTGGCAACCCCCGCATCAACGATGGTGTTCATGCGCTCAACGGCGTACTGCAGAAGCATGCTGCACATCAGCAGCGTGGCGAGGGCGAATTCCCAACGAGAGGCGTACGCGACGCCGACGGTCGCCAACAAAATGACACCTCCCGCAAGGAGCACACGAGTTTTCATTTTCTCCTTGGTGGCCAAAGCGTCGAGAACCCGTTGAGCTCCTTCTCGCTTCCCGCCTCTCGCCATGGTCGTTGCAGCGGGGGCCTCATGGTGAAGATGCCGATTGGAGGCGCAACCACTCGTTGATGTCTCGGAGGTGCCGTTGATGGACATCACCCTCTTGACCCCCTTCGGAAACCATCACGCTGTCGTTCATCGTGAAGTGCCCCCGGGGTTGCGAGATCAAGTGTTGAAGCAAATTGCCCATCGCCTCCTGCATTTTTGCCGTTTGTTCAACCTGAACGTTCAACAATCGCTCCATGCTGTTGAAGACCACGTCGTTGCGTTCTTGACGGGCTTCAAGAGCCCTGGATGCGGCCGTCATCGCCTCCTCTTGCCGTTTGAGCAGCTCCCGTGCCGCCGGGCTGCCCACCGCATCACGACGTCGCAATTCGTCAATGGCCTTGTTCAACTCGAGGTGACGTTGCGTGAGGGCTCGTTGTAGGTCCTCAACGTGAAGGTTGGCGGCGCGCAACTGCGTGGACACATCGTTCGCTTGCCGCCGCATCCGTCGCAATTCGCCTCGGTGATGGGTGGATTCAGAGATGAACGCAACGACGATAGCGAATCCTAGAGCCATTTCGGGATGCACCATCATCGAGGTCGCCCCGACCCAAGCCATGCTTCCAAAGAACACCGAACGTACCAATCCCATGTTGAAACAATAGGATGCCGTGACATAAAGTCCCGAGTTGGGAATGCCGTGGGACCCCTAGGACGAGAGCAGAACAAAGCAGTCGTCGTCGACTTCCAACAGCAGGCCGGTGGTGAGCAGATGGTCCAACGCTTCGTCGGTTTCGTCATCTTCGATGTTTGAGGCCCGGGTGTGGCGGAAGATGGCTTCGAGCGTGGCCACGCCTTCGCCTATGGTCAATTCCTGTTCCACGGCGATGACGATGGTCTGGCAGGCAATGGCCAGCAAGGGGTCGTCGGTGTTGTCGTGCGGGAGGAGGTCGAGGAACACGTTGGAGGGGTGCCGTTCTTCGTCAGCGTCCCGTTCCGGTCGGTCCATCACTCGCTCGCCCAAGCCACGGAGGCCGTGCGGTTCGTTGAGGTCGAAACAATCGAACAAGTTGGTTTGATGGGGATCAGCCTCATCCGCCTCGCTCGTCTCAACCTCGAGTCGTCGGCCGAGGTCTTCCAACCGCTGAAGGCGCTGGTCGATGACGATCTTTTCTCGCAGCAAATCCACCGCCAGCAAATCCATCGCAAGGTTGGCTTGCTCAACCATCCAGTCGTGGACGTTCCACTTGGGATTGATGCCGAGCATCGTGTCAGCAAGTTGGCGAACTTCGGCTGGCAAGTCCTCCACGGACACACGGCGTTCCTGCTCGTTTTGCTTCTCGTCCGCCATGCTTGGTTTTGCATCGTGACGGCCTATGAAGCATCCCCTCGCGAAGCGAAAACCTTGCCTCCTTTGTCCGAGCACAGACCGGCAAGATCCGATTCCCATTGTCGTTGGGAAGGGGGTAAAAGAGCCGTTCATGAACGAGGGTTTCGTTCATGTAGAAGATTCCTGTGGGACAGACCATGAGTGACCATCGCATCACGGTTCTGCCCGGCGACGGAACGGGTCGCGAGGTGGCCCTGGAAGCTCAGCGAATCCTTGACACGATCGAGGCGAACACCAACCACGGTTTTGAACAAACCGTCATCGAATGCGGCGGCCAACACTACTCGGCAACCGGTGAAGAGTGGGCTGAAGGCTCCTTTGAGTTCTGCAAGAACGAAACCGATGCCATCTTCCTCGGTGCTATCGGCTATCCCGGCGCCCGTCTTCCAAACGGCGACCTCGCCGGCGGCTCGGTGATTCTCGGTCTGCGAAGCGGCTTGGACCTCTACGCGAACGTTCGCCCCATCAAACTCTACGAAGGCGTGCCTCACAAAATCCACGGTGGCTTCCGGCAAATCTGGCAGCCCGGTATGGTGGACATGACCATTCTGCGAGAGAACACGGAAGGTCTCTACCATGCGTTGCTGCGCCGGAGTGCCGACCGGGCTCAAGGGCGACCGGAATACGAACCCGAGCCCATGACCTTCCCCGGCCTTGACGGCGAGGTGGCCTACGACCCCCGCCCCATTTCTCGTGCCGGTTCCGAACGCTTGATTCGCATGGGCTTTGAAATCGCTCAAACCCGAAACGGCGCACCCGCCGACGGCGTTCGTCGCGTTTCGTGCATTGACAAATCCAACGTGACCCGAGGTTGCCAATTGTTCCGAGCCACCTTCGACGACGTTGCGGCTTCGTACCCCGGCACCGAGGTGGACTACGGCTACATCGATGCGTTCATGCAGTGGATTACCCGCTCTCCTGAACATTACGACACCGTGGTGACGTCCAACATGTTCGGCGACATCTCCACTGATTTGGGAGCCGTTCTGCAGGGCGGGATGGGCATGGCTGCCTCAGGCAACATCGGCGATCACCACGCCTTCTTCGAGCCCGTTCACGGGTCGGCTCCAAAGCACGCCGGACAAAACAAAGTCAACCCCATCGCCACCATCAACTCCATTCAGATGATGATGGATTACCTCGGCCGAAAGAACAACGACGAGGATTTGGTTTCCATCGGCCGGTTGATTGACGAAAGCGTTGCCGACCACCTCAAAGACGGAAAGATGTTGACCTATGATTTGGGCGGTACGGCCTCGTGCTCGGCCGTTGGTGAGAGCATCGCTGCAAAATTGGCTGAAAAATTGAAGCAGCGCTAAGCGTTGTTCAGCCCTTCAAGCATCGCCTTGTGAGCATCGTTCAAGGTCGCTTGGTGGTCATAAGCCGGGCGTACATCCTCTTCGTTCCACGAGAGCATGGTCGACAAAGCTCTGGAAAGCTCGTCGACGACGGTGATGCTGGCTTGTTGTGCCGAGCGAGAGAGCGGGTTGAGGTCGATGACGATGACGGTTTTCCCCATTGCCACCAACGCCTTGCATCGGTCCCCGTCTTCAAGCGGCACCAGGATCACGTCGCTGTCGAGAATACCTTCCTTGTGACACGCAGCACGCGGACCTTTGAGGCCGGGGATGGTGGCGTCGGGTGCATCGCCGAGCACGAGGACGTCAAGGTGCAACGCTTTTTTCCGTTCTTCGATGTAACCCAAAATCGCTGTCATCCGTTCAGGGGTTCGGTAGAAGATGTTGATTTCAACCGGACACGAAAGCCGAGCAGCGAGACGCAACATGTCGTCCGCAGCGAGCGCAGCAACGTTCCCGTTCAAACTCAACACCGGGCGCTTTGCTCGACTCAATCGATGCATGGCCTCGCCTGCAGCGGTCCGAGCACTCGCCGTCGTTCGCTCCCCGAGAAGGTAATCGAAGGCTTCTCCACGGCCGTGGGCGATCATCGCACTGTCGGCGAGCATGCCCCGTTTGGCCGCCGCTTCCAAGCGATGGCGCATCAGCAAGGATGCGTAACGCGGGTGGCTTGGGTCGGCCGCAATCTCCTCCATGTGCTCACCTCAAGCGCCCTTCACAAGCATGCTGATGTCCAAAGGAGGAACCCCCCGATTGATGGCGCTTGTTGAGACGACGTCCAGTCCACATTCGTGCCAGGATTTCAACTCGGAGAACACGATGCCACCGCTCGCTTCGAGGACGACGTGTTCACGAATTCCTTGGTCTTCCATTTGTTCGCTGATGGACTTGCACGTTTCGGGATCCATGTTGTCAAGCATCACGACGAGTCGGTCGAGCCCTTCACCGGCACGTCGCTGTGCCCAGATCATGGCGGCAACAAGCGCCTCTTTCTCATTACGGACCTCGACTTCGAGGAAGGCGCCGGCGTCCTCCATATCGACGGATTGCAAGTAAGCAGCCAGGCGTTGGTCGTGCCCCTCAACGTCGGTGTGCATGGTCGCCAAATCGTTCTCCTTGACCATGGTTGCATCGTCTTTTGACAAACGGTGGGTTAAGCCGCCGCCCATGTGGACGGCCCACTTGTCAAGCATCCCCCAGACGGTTTTCCGAGTGGAGGCGATTTGTTTGGGAGCGATGGCAGACCAGCGTTTGGTTTCGGTGGCGATGCCTGAAAGTTGACCGAGCACGTTCAACATGCATCGCTCGATCGCCAAGACGCTCTCCCGGTCGCCGGCGACCACGGCGATCTCGTCCCCAGACGCCACGCGCTTACCGTCGCCTGCAAGCCACGTGATGCGAACGGAAGGCGCCCAGATTTGAAGCAGATAATCCACAACGGCGCCGCCGACGACCAAACCGTCCTGGCGAGCAAAAACGGTGGCTTCAACGGTCGGTGAGGGACTTGAAAGCGGCATGTCAATGCCGTCATCACCCACGAAGGCGGTCACCCAGCGGTCGATGCTCGCCATGAGTTTGCGGCTTGCCCCGTCCTCCATGGTCCACAATTCATGGCCACGGTCGTGGGGAAGTCGTGGGGCTTCGGCCATGATGGATGGAATGTCTGCCTCCACTTCAAAGCACCCCCTCCAACGACCTTTTGACGCAACCCACGCTCCCTCCGACATGGCGCGGGTGACGGTGGTAGGCGCAGGTCTTGCCGGCCTTGCGACCGCTCTGTACGCCACAACCGCCGGACACCACGTTGTGGTGCTGGACCGGCGCGACCGTCTGGGGGGTTACGCCACGTCGCAAACGGTGGACGGTGCGCCGTTCGGTCACGGCTTGCACCTGCTGCTTCGGCGAGGCCCGCTGGCGAACGTGGTCAAGAAGATCAGCCGGCTACCCACGGTGCTCTCAGCCCCCCGATTGGATCGGTTGAAAGCGGTCAACATCGGTGTCCTTCGCCCACGGAACAGCGTGCGGAAAGCAGCCGAGCAACGCCGAGCGCTCCGTTCTCGTTTACCCAACGATCCGATCGTTCAGGCCGCTGCTCTGCTCGCAGGTTCAGGCCATCCAAACCTTGAGCATCGTTACGAGGCCCTGTTGAAACAACGTCTGGCGGTCGTCGGTGAAGGATGGGCAGGCCTCGTTGGAAGGATGGCCTCAGCCCTTGACGAAGTCGGGGTGCTGATCGAGGCGAACTGCGAAGTCGTCACCCTCGATTCCGGACGCGTCACCCTCGCTGACGGACGTTCGTTTGACAGCGACGTGGTTGTCGTTGCGTGCGGCTTCAAGCAAGCCCGACGTTTGTTGAGCGACTCGGGACACGTTCTGTTCGAGGACGTCCATGCGAAGTATGCAAGCACCCTCGATCTCACTCTCTCCTCTCGCCCTCTTGAGATGCTTCACGGCATCATCGATGCCGACGAAGGCGCGTATACGTTGGATTTGAGCAACATCCAACCGCGATGGGGTCTTTCGGGCGCATACCTCTCGTCGGTCATGATCGAACGGGAAGGCGAAACGGGGGAAGCTCGCTTGGCCCGCCTCGAGACCTTCCTTGACACCCACGCTCCCGGTTGGCGTGCTCATGTCGTGCACCGCCGTCATCAAACGCATGTCGGGGTGCAAACCGTGGGACAGAAACCTGCTTTTGACCGGCTTGCTGACCACGGTATTTTGCTCGCTGGAGAGTGGGTGGAAAGCGAACATGCGTTGGCCGACGCTGCGGTCGAAACGGGACGGTTGTCCGGCCAAAACATCGCACGCGCCATGGCTTGAACGCTTATTCACCGGCTCCAACAGGCAACACCATGCGCTTCGTTTCTTGGAACGTCAACGGGCTGCGTGCCGCCATTCGCAAGGGCATTGACGATTACTTTTCATCGCTTGAAGCGGACGTGACCATGCTCCAAGAAACCCGGACATTGGAAGAACAACTTCCTGCGGGGTGGTCGTGGCCATCGGGTTGGCACGTCACGTTGCATCCAGCCGAAAAGAAGGGGTACTCGGGCGTTGCAACGGCCTCCGTCAAACCCCACAACGTGCTCGGCCGAGGCAAGGGCGGGCGTCTGGACGGGAACGACACGGAGGGGCGGGTGCTCGCTTGCGAAATCAACGGCGTGGTCTGCATCAACACCTACCTCCCCAGCGGCTCAGCCAAAGACGAGCGTCAAGCGTTCAAGGAAGGTTGGATGGACGAATGGCGAGCCTGGCTCAAACCGTTTGCAGAAGATGAGCGCCCGGTGGTGGTGTGCGGCGACCTCAACATCGCTCACACCGAAGACGACATCTGGAATCCAAAAGGAAACGCGAAAAATTCGGGCTTTCTTCCTCACGAGCGGGAATGGTTCACCGAACTGCTTGCCGACGGTTGGACCGATGCGTTCCGGCACCTCGCCGGTGACGGTGTCAAAACCTATTCGTGGTGGTCAAACCGAGGGCAAGCGCGAGCGAAAGACCGGGGATGGCGCATCGACTACTTCTTGCTCAACGAAGCGGCGGCCAATGTGCTCGTTGATTGTTCAATCGTTCGACAGGGCGGCCTCGATGTCTCCGACCACGCTCCGCTGGTGCTCGATCTCGACCTCTAAGCATCGGTTCTGCCGAACTTGTGGCGGAGTTTTGAGACCACCCAGTACACGGCGTCCCGGAGCGGGAGCGGAACGAGCCATGCAAACGGAAACAACGCAGCATAATACCAACGCATGGTTAGCAGCAAACGAACAGCACCTGCAGACCGAACGTGGGCCTTCCCGTTCCGAACCACGTACAACGTGTCAAGGGCTTGCAAGCGTTCAGGGAAGGTGGCGATGAGCGCTTGACCTTCCGGGGATTGAATGCCGTGAATGACGAGTGCGCCTTCGGTTCGTTGCCGGCGGCGGAGGAATTTAGCGAGCCCGTTGCACATCACGCAATGGGCGTCAATAAGCAGGGTGGTTTCGCTCACAACATCACCCAAGGGCTTCCTCGGCAGCGCTCAACACGACCAAAAGAGCGTCAACTCGGTCCCGCAAGGCTTGGAGGTCGGTGTCGCTGACCGAAATTCGAAGCGTCGTCGTCCCGGAGGAGGTTTCGGCGGCAACGTCCACGCCGTGACCCTCCGCAGCGGCTTTGAGCACCTCGGCGACCTCCGAAGACCCGGACCAGCGGACCTCCATCGCGTGCATTTCGCCCATGAAGGGACCTTGAGGTGGGCTGATATGAGTCTAACCGTCCCACGAGGCATGGCGCAGCCCTCCAGCGACCCGTTCACGCTCGCGGGCAGCGGTGGCGTGGTGCTCGGAGAGGCTCGGACCAGCCACGAGGGCCGAAACGCCGTCCTCCTCGTCCGAGGTCAGGCGGACACGCGAGAACTGGAAGATTTGGCAGCAACCATGGGGATTTCCATCGTTGAAACCGTCGTGCAGGCCGGTCGAGAAGACCCCCGCACCTACTTGGGAAAGGGCCGGCTGATGGACATCGTCGACGAACTACAAAGCCGTGTGCCCGGCCACCCCTGGGCGAAGGTCGACTTGGTGTTGGTCCACACGAATGCGACGGCCCGGCAACTCGTGGGCATCAGTTCTCTCATCGGTCTCGAGATTTGGGATCGGGTTCGCTTGTTGCTCTCGTTGTTCACCGCCCATGCGGCATCGGTTGAAGCGCGAACGCAGGTCCGCATTGCTCGGCTTCAGTCGGACCGCACCGTGTTGCGTGAATTGGCGAATCAACAGACCACCGGCGAGCGAGCGGGATACGGCGGTGGCGGTGTGACCGCTCTGCAAAACGTCATCGCCAACCTCAACCGAGAATTGACCAACCTTCGAAAGCGGCAACGCAAGCATCACAATGCCCAACGAGAGCACCGACGGCAACGAGCACGGAGCGGGGCGATGACGGTCGGCTTTGTGGGATACACGAACGCCGGCAAATCGTCGCTGTTTCAACGCTTATCCGGAAAACAGGTGCTGGTTCAAGACAAATTGTTCTCGACGTTGGAAACCACCGTGGGCAGGATGGAGAAGAGTCCGAGAATTTTGCTGGTCGACACGATTGGTTTTATTGATAATATACCAAATGCTACTCTTGCAGCATTTAAAGCAACTATTGGTGAAGCAATAGATGCCGATTTAACCCTGCTTTTGGTCGACGCCTCCGACCCGTTCCTCGAAATCCGTCGAAAGGTCGAAACCACTCGGCGCGAAATCACCGAGCGGCAAGGCCTGGACGAGGAAGGTTTGGCCGACCGCCTCCCACCATGTTTGGTGTTGACCAAGGCGGACAACGTTTCCCCAACCCACCTCGCAGCGGTGATGGACATCGTTCATGAGTACGGGTTTACCGAGCCGTTGGTCATTTCAACGCACGAAAACACGGGCCTTGACGCCCTGCAACTTCGTGTTCGAGAGCACCTGTTTGGCGCACCGTCCACGGTTCTTGTCAACGCGCCTCAAGCGCCGGACGACGATGCGAGCGAACGCATCGTCGCGGACATCCACGAAGCCGGCATGGTCGAAAATCGCGAGGTTTTGAGCGACGGCACCGTACGCTTGGTGGTTTGGGCGGCTGAGGAACAACAAGCTCGGCTCAAACGGCGTTGGGCCGGGCGCATTGACATCAAGTAGGTCGGCCTTCACCCCTTCCCTATGGACGGGGATTCGGACGCTCCCGCCACCTATCTCGATGAGATGGTGGACGAAACTCCGATGTTGTTCGCGACGTCCGATACCGTCCTGACCGTCGAAGATCCACGCATGCACCCCGTTGGAAAAGCCACGGCGATTTTCCTGCTTTTCACCTGCATGCTCGGTTTTCTCAACGGCCTCGATTACGCCTCGCCCAACGACGGGTTGGTCCGCCCGGACGAGTTTGTCTACCGTCTTGCCCAAACGGCGCCCGACGACACGGCCACCTTCCGAGGCACCGTGCAGGACACGTCGGGAACCCCCCTGGTCAACGCTACGGTCTACGTGTCGTGGTTGGACGATGCAACCCAACTTTGGGTGGCGGAAGAGACCCTCACTGACGACTCCGGCGCCTACCTTTTCGAAGGTCTTGACCCCGGCCTTGTTAGGGTCGACATCATCGTGAGCCGGGACGGGCATCGCGACGTTTACGCCAATCGCGTCCTGTTGTCGCCCCCGGCGTTGATCGAACCCATCGGGTTTACGACGCTGGATTTCACCTTCCCCACAAGCGAGGCTTTCGCTGCTGCTCCTTGCGAATCGGCCAACGAGAGCGGGTGTGAAATTCGGACCATCGACAAAACGCCGTCGCAGATGGACCATCCGCTGATGGATCCGAGCGCAGCCACCGGCTACATTCTCGTTGGGTTCGCCTTCATGGGCATCTCGCTGATCTCCGCCGGTTTTGCGGTTTGGTCGCTCAAATCCGGTTCCGTTCTCGTGCTCCGCACCGCCACTGTCCTCGCCTTTTTCACCATGGGGCACTACTATTCGGCGTGCGTGTTCGGCCTCATGGCGTTCCTGCTCACCTTTGCCATCCCCCGCCGTCACGTGCCGCTGACCGGGGCGTGACGTTCACAACCAATTCACGAGGCCCGTGTCCACATCGTACACTGCACCGTGGACGGTGGCCGCCTCATTGAGCAACGGATGGGACTGGAGTTGCGCAACGTCGCGTGCAAGTTTTTCCAGCGGGTCATCGATGAGCCTTGGTTCAAACGTTGAGAAATCCTTTCCACTGCTCGCCGTCAGGGCCGCTTGCAAACCGTCGAGGGTTTGACTGGCCATGGCGCATCGCGTGTGCGGCATGATGACGATGCACTCGCAATCCAAGACATGACTGGCGAGCACGATGTCGTTGAGAACCTCCGGGTTGAGTTGGCCGCCGGCGTTCCGGATGACTTTCATGTCCCCCTCCTTGAGCCCGAACACGGCGTGGGGGACGATTCTCGAATCCATGCAGGTGATCAACAACAAGCGTTGACCGGCCCTCCCAGGAACCGATGCTGCGGCGAATTGGTCGACGTAGGCGGCGTTTGCAGCACGCAACTCGGCGAGGAGCTTCGGTTCATTCGTCATGGTTCAAATCCCGAATCGGTAGCATTTGGTTGTTCCTTGGTCAAACGGACCGATTTCGGCGTTAAATCGACGCAAGCAGGCGACCTCCTTATGGGGGTCCAATCGGTGCAGGGGGCATGGACCTTAACACTGCGACGTGGATGGTTCGCTCCTTGGGCGAAGCCGTCTCCGCCGTGCTCGTTGATGACGAGGCCACCGTGTTCGCCGGGGGTTGGGACGGATGTGTCGCTTGTTGGGATGCAGAAGGCAACAGTCGTTGGACGGTCCAAACCGAAGACCGCATCGGGGCTTTTGCCTTGGGGGAGGAGTTGCTCGTCGCTGCGAGCGGTCTTCATCTCGTGGCGCTTGAACGCACGACGGGCGAGCAGCGCTGGTCGGTTGCGCTCGAAGGCAGTGCGGACGCCGTGACGTGGTGGGAAGGCGACCTGCTCGCGGTTTCTTCGGTGTACGATATTGAACACAACGACTTCATTGAGTCGGCGGTTTGGCGCTTCACGGATGAGGGCAACCCGGTTTGGGTTGAACGCATGGACGAACGCCCATGGGCGCTTCTGGTCGGCGGGGAGCATCTTGTTGCGGGGCTTGGCCGACCGAGATGCGGGATGTTGGATTTGCGGGCCGGCCCCCCGTTCGTCCACACCAAGCCCCCTACTTCTTCGCCGACGACCGCTGGTTCAGCCTCATCGTCCAGCCTGCTGTTTGGCCAAGCCGACGGGACCGTCTATGCGCTTGACGGAGGTGTCTGCTCCACGGAAGCGGGTTCAATTGAACACCTGACGTGCATGGTGAAGGGGTACGTGGCGACTTCCGATGCAGGTCACGCCGTGGGTCGAACCGATGATGGAGTCTTGTGTTGGGAATCAAAGGGGAATCCGGTGTCTGCTCAGATGGAAGCCTTTGCCCGGGACGGTGTTTCCATGTTTTGGATGGCGCGTGACCAAGGACAAAACAGTCAACTTGAGGTGTGGGGCACCGACCGAAGCGGTCGATTGGCACGCGGAGACATGTCCCGGGTTCTGGCGATGGACGGCACCCTCCAGCGAGCCGTTGTTGGGTGCGAAGACGGTAGCGTGGTCGTTTGGGACCGAGGCATGCTGTTGCGCCGTCTTGAACAAACGCCTTCGGCAGCCGGCCCCGAGACCGACGCTCGTGCCTCGGCGCTTCAAGCCAAGTTGCGTGCGCTGCGTCAAACTTCTTCGGACGATTGACGGGGCCCGGTCATGGTTTCAGGACGAACCCAGCGGTCAAACTCGTCGTTGGTGAGGAAGCCGAGTTCAAGCGCAGATTCCCGCAACGTCGTTCCGTTTTCATGCGCGTTTTTTGCAATCTTCGCCGCCTTATCGTAGCCGATATGGTTGTTCAAAGCCGTCACCAGCATCAAGGAGTTTTCGAGATGGGATTGGATGTTGGCTTCAACCGGCTCAAGCCCTTCAACGCAACGCGCTCGGAAGGTTCGGCAGGCATCCGTAAGCAGGTCCACCGAATGGAGGAAATTGTGGATCATCATGGGTTTGAACACGTTCAACTCGAAGTTGCCTTGGCTTCCACCGATGGTGATGGCGGTGTGGTTGCCCATCACTTGACAGCACACCATGGTCATGGCTTCCGATTGGGTAGGGTTGACCTTTCCTGGCATGATGGACGAACCCGGTTCGTTGGCTGGCAGCGCCAATTCTCCGAGACCGCAGCGTGGGCCTGAGCCAAGCCAGCGGATGTCGTTGGCGATTTTCATCAACGATGCAGCCAAGGTGTTCAAGGCCCCCGAAGCCGCCACGATGGCGTCGTGCGCAGCAAGTTGGGCGAATTTGTTCTCGGCGGTGCAAAATGTAAGGCCGGTGATGTTGGCGATTTCGTCGGCCACCATTTGAGCGAACAAGGGGTGGGCGTTGAGCCCCGTGCCCACGGCGGTGCCCCCCAAGGCCAATTCAAACAAATCGTCGAGGGCGAAATCCATCCTGCGCAGATCGGCATCCAATTGCGAAACCCATCCCGAAGCCTCTTGCCCCAAGGTGAGCGGGACGGCGTCCATGAGGTGGGTACGTCCGATTTTGACGATGCTCCGCCACGCCTCCGCTTTTTCCGCCAGAGCGTTTCGAAGGGCTCTGACCGACGGCAACAAACGATGGGTCATGGCTTCGGCCGCAGCGATGTGCATGGCCGTGGGAAAGGTGTCGTTCGAGGATTGGGCTCGGTTCACGTGGTCGTTGGGGTGCACGGGCGATTTCGAACCGAGCACACCGCCCGCCAATTCAATGGCTCGATTGGCGATGACTTCGTTGGTGTTCATGTTGGATTGGGTGCCCGAACCGGTCTGCCAGACACGGAGGGGGAAGTGGTCGTTGAGTTCGCCTTCCAACACCTCTTGAGCTGCGGCGACGATGAGGTCGCCCACCTCAGGATCCAATTGCTTCAACGCCACGTTGGTTTTGGCGGCGGCTTGCTTGAGCACCCCGAACGCTCGGATGACCCCCGTGGGCATGGTGTCTTGAGCGATGTCGAAGTTGAGCAGTGAACGCGCGGTTTGGCACCCGTAGTATCGGTCTGCGGGCACCTCCAGTTCACCCATCGTGTCGCTTTCCACGCGGATTTCGCCTTCGGGCGCATCGGCCTTTCGAGAGCGTGTTGCAGGTGGTGCAGGGCCCGGAGCAGGACTTCCTTCAAGGCCTTGCTGAATCAATTTCGCAATGGTTGCGGAACGGCCTTCGTCCCGCCCTTTCCCGACTTTACGGTCGAGTTGTTTGGCGAGTTCTTCGGGAAGACTGATGCTGATGATTCGGCGGTCGCCGGCGCGATGTTTGGCCATGATTTGTCCTATAATTACTTATTAATAAAAATAGCGAAAGCAGGGTATTGGGGGGGAATGATGAGAGAGGGAGGGGAGAGGAAAAGAGTTTCAAACAAGCCTCAAATTATTCGTTCAATCCTTTGAGAATCCGAAGCGTTGCACTTTCCCCTTTCGTCATGTTGGCCATCGCTCGCATATCGCTCACGGCCGTCCAAGCTTCGGCGAGCGTTCCCTTGGTCCACGCGTCGAGGAACCAGGGATGGATGTACGAGGAACGGCACACCGCCCGCGTGTTGCCCAAATCCGCCGCTACGGTGTCAATCACCGCCAGCATGGCTTTGTTTCGGGCGGTTTCGCTGGTCGGTGGCTCCCAATCGCCTTCCGTCCAGACGGCTTCCATCGACGCGGTCGGTGGAAGGGCAGCGAACCACGCCGCCATTTCCTTCGCCTCGTGCGGCAGGGAAAGAAACGCCAATCGTTCGGCACATCGCGAGGTGGCTGCCCATGTTCGGAAGTTCTTGGCGGTGAACCCCTCCCCGCTTGTGGCTCGGATGTACTGGTTGATGTGCTCAGCCTTGAGATCAACTTCGTTGCCCGCTTCTGAAACGTACATGAACAGGTCAGCATCTTTTGCTCCCAAACGGTTGGTTCGAAGAATCAAGTCAACCAGATGATCGTCTTCCACGGTGATGTCCCAATCTTTGCCCGATTTACCGGTGAAGGTGAACACCACATCGTGCCGCCCCTCGGCCTTCTCGCCCTTGATGTGCTTCACGTGCATGGACTTGAGGGTGGTGAGGCCATAGGATTCGTTGGACCGAGCGTATTCGTCGGAACCGACGCGGATGTTGTAGAGGTCCATCAAACGAACCACGAGCGCAGCGACGGTGTTCAACGACATCGTGTTGTCCTCGATGTCAACGGCTACTTGGCGCCTCAGCCGGGGCAACTGGGATGCAAAATAGGCCACATCGTCGTATTTCATTTCGGCGGTGATCTCCGTCCACTCCGGATGGTACCGGTATTGAAGGCGTCCCTTTGCGTCCCTTCCTGTGGCCTGGATGTGGCCCCGTGGGTTGGGGCAAATCCAAACGTCCGTCCATGCAGGTGGCAGGCCCAAAGCGTTCCAACGCTCAATTCGGTCGGCCTCATCGATCGGTTCCCCGTCCGGAGCGGTGTACTGCCAGGCGACCTCCTCTTCTCCGGCGGCGATGTTTTCCCTCGTCACGCCCGGAAGCGAGGGGTCGCTGCGCACGAGGGTTGCCCTGCGAAGCGCTTCATCAGCGTCGACCGGCATGGGGGTGCTCCACCGCCAACGCTCAATGAACTTAGGGGGTGGTCGTCAAGCCGTCATGTCCGGACCAATGCCCACCGAAACGCCGCCGTCCTCATGGTATAGGCCGCGATACATCAACATCGTTTGGAACGGAAGCACGACGTCCCCGTCCCGAGATACGGCGATGAGCCCCCCTCTTCCCCCCAGCGGTTGGACCTCGTCCAACACCCTTTGGGCGGCCTCTTCGAGCGGCATCGAGCGATGATTGACCGCCAAGCTGTGTGCAGCAACGGTGCGGATGAACGCTTCTCCAACACCCGTGCACGAAACGGCCACGTCGGCGTCAGCCCATGTTCCCGCCCCGATAAGCGGCGTGTCGCCGACGCGTCCGACCGGTTTCCCGGTCATGCCCCCGGTTGAGGTCGCTGCAGCGAGAACACCGTCTCGGTCCAAAGCCACGGCACCAACGGTGCCCCAACCGTCTTGCTCACCGTCGTGGTCCAACAGCGCGTCGTCTTCATCGGTCGCGCCCGGGCGGAGCCGTTGACCTCGCCATTTGTCCCATTGGGCTTGGCGCAGATCGGTTTTCAACCACGACGGGTCCACCGATTCAACGCCCTGAGCATCACCGTACGCATCCGCCGCCTCGCCAGCCAGCATGACCGGCCAACCTTGGGTGAGCAGGTGATGGGCGATACGAATCGGGTGGCGAGAACGCGAGACGCCGATCACGGCACCGGCGGCTTTGTCGTGACCCTGCATGATGCTGGCGTCCATGCCCACTTTGCCCTCTGCATCGAGCACCGACCCTCGGCCTGCGTTGAACAACGGCTCGTCTTCCATCGCTTCTACGGCGAGCGTCACGGCCTCGAGGGCGTTCAGCGAGCCGTCTGCCAGTCGCGTACCGAGTTCGGTCAACAGCTTGCGCATGCAGGCCAACCGCAGGGGATCTGCGTCGGTCATCCCTCGCCATGGACCGTCGCCGCCTGCACCACCGTGCACGGCGAGTACGACCATGTCTCCCCCTCACTCAAGAACGGTGCAGCGGATGATTTGTTGAGGTTCTGCTGGCCGGTCGCCGGGGAGTTTGCGGCAGCGTTCGATGGTGTGAACCACGTCCATGCCTTCGCTCACAGCACCGAACACGGCGTGATTGCCGTTGAGCCAAGGCGTGGCGACCGTGGTCAGGAAAAATTGCGAGCCGCCGGTGTTTCGGCCTGCGTTGGCCATGGAGAGGACGCCGGGTTTGTCGTGCTTGAGGGCAAGGGCGGAAGGCTCGCAGGGAATTTGCCAGCCCGGTCCACCGGTGCCGGCTCTTCGGGACATGGGGTCTTTGGAATGCGGGCAGCCGCCTTGAATCATGAAGTCCTCGATGACCCGGTGAAAGTGAACGCCGTTGTAGTGCCCCATCTCAACCAACTTCACGAAGTTGGCCACGGTGTCGGGTGCACTGCCGTGAAAGAGGTCGATGGTGATGTTGCCGGCGCTGGTTTCCATGAGAACTTGCATGGTCGCACCACCAAGCGGCACTTCAAGAGGATTTGCCCACCTTGCACCGAAGCACACCTTGATAATCCGGTGGAACGGCCGTAACATCCATGACCTCGGTCTTGGACCTCCCCATCTCCACCATGAATCAGGGCACGACCACGCTGCGCGAACTCGGAGGTTCGCGCTGGCTGGTGGTCAACGTTGCCAGCGCATGTGGCGCTACACCACAATATGCGGGGCTCCAAACCCTCCACGAAGGCCACGATGACTTGACCGTCGTGGGTTTTCCCTGCAACCAATTCGGAGCACAAGAGCCGGGGACGCACCAAGAGATTTGCGAGTTCACGGCCTCAAAATACAACGTCACCTTCCCACTGATGGCGAAGGTGAAGGTCAACGGCGAGGGCCGAACGTCGCTTTATTCAGCCTTGTGCGCCGTTGCTGACGACGAGGGGTACAGTGGCGATATTCGTTGGAATTTTGAAAAGTTCCTCATCGATGCTGAAGGGAACACCACACGCTACTCAACTCGGGTGTTACCGGACGACCTCCCCGTATGAGCACGCCTGCAGGAACCTTCGTGTGAGGACGGCGAAGACCCTCGGTCTTCATAGGGAGGGTGTCGGAGGGCGCACTGGGTCGGTTGGTCCGAGGGCCACGGTCCCGGGGTGTTGGTCCCTGAGGCAACAACATGTCGACGTTTTCAGAATTGGAGTTGGACGACCGCCTTTTGCAGGCGCTTGACGATGAGGGGTACACCGCGCCGACCCCCGTGCAAGCAGAAACCATTCCTGCCTTGCTCGCAGGTCGCGACGTGTTGGGTGTGGCTCAAACGGGGACCGGGAAAACCGCGGCTTTTGCGCTGCCCATTCTCCACCAATTGGCCGCCGAAAACGTGGGCAAACCCCGACCCATTCGTGCGCTTATGCTCACCCCTACTCGGGAGCTGGCCGCCCAAATCGGCGACCGCCTTCGGGTCTACGGCCGCCATCTCCCACTGTTTTCAACGGTGATTTTTGGCGGAGTGGGCCAGTCGCCCCAAGTCAAAGCCCTTCGCAGAGGCGTGGATTTGCTCGTTGCAACACCCGGTCGCTTGTTGGACTTGCACGACCAAGGCCATGTGGACTTGAGCCGTGTTGAACATTTTGTTCTTGATGAAGCCGACCGCATGCTCGACATGGGATTCAGCAACGATGTCGACCGCATTCAGGACTTGATGCCCGCCCGGCGTCAGAACTTGCTCTTCAGCGCTACGATGCCCGACTCCATCGCCTCCCTCGCCGGTAAGATGCTCTACGACCCGGTTCGCGTGGACATCAGTCCGGAGGAAGCGACGACGGACCGCATCGAACAATACGTGGCCTTCGTTCAAAAGCAGGACAAACGGGCGCTTCTCATCGATCTCCTTGAAGGCCAAATGGTGGCTTGCGGCATCGTGTTCACACGAACAAAACATGGGGCGAACCGTCTGGCAAAGCAACTCTCAAAGGTCGGGATTCCAGCGGACTCCATTCACGGTGACAAAAGCCAAACCGCCCGAACACGGGCGCTTGAGAACTTCCGAAACGGCGAGGTGTTCATTCTCGTCGCCACCGACATCGCCAGCCGAGGCATCGATGTCGACGACGTGACGCACGTCTTCAACTTCGATTTACCCAACGAACCCGAAGTCTATGTTCACCGCATTGGCCGCACCGCCCGTGCTGGAAAGGAAGGCTTGGCCTATTCGTTTTGTGACGAAACAGAATCGGGCTATTTGGTCGGTATTCAACGACTCTTGGACGAGGAGATCGAGGTGCTGGAAGAGCAACCGTACCATTTCGAGAAAGCTCGCCCGAAACCCGGCCAAAAACCGGGCCGTGTCAAGGGTTTCCAGGGCGGAGGTCACGCCAAGCGAGGCACGGGACGTGGAAGCAACATGCGTCGTTACGACCGCGGTGCGCCGAAGCGGAACCAACAGCAGCGCAGCAACACCCGCTCCTCACAGGGCGGTGGTGGTGGCCAACGGGGCCGACCTCAGCAGGGACGTGCGAACCAAGATCGGTCTCAAAACCGATCCAACCGTTCGCCTCGAGGGGGTTCAAACCAAGGCGGGCGGCGAGACGGTGGAAATCGCCATGGATCGCCTTCTCGTCGAGGCCCTTCCAATCGGGACCGTCGTTGACCGGCTTCAGGCAAGCGGAGCCGGCGCAGCAGCGTTGACGTCTGCCGAGACCCCGGCTTCGTATCGCTTGAAATTCTCGTTGAACATGGTGGCCAACTTGTCGGCCGTGGCGTCGTAGGCTTCACCGTTTGACCACGTGGCCTTTGGCTGAAGGACCTCGGAGGGCACACCGGGGCACGAGGTCGGGACCTCGAAACCGAAGCGTGCGTCGGTGACGAATTCCACGTTGTCCAAGTCACCGTCCAAGGCTGCGTTGAGCATGGCTCGGGTGTACTTGATCTTCATTCGGTTGCCCTCGCCGTAGGCGCCACCGGACCAACCGGTGTTGATGAGCCATGCCGTGGAGCCGTGTTGGTCCATCTTGTCGGAGAGCAAATCAGCGTACACGCCAGGGTGCATCGGCATGAAAGGCTCACCAAAGCAGGCCGAAAAGGTGGCTTGGGGTTCCTTCACACCGATTTCGGTGCCGGCCACTTTGGCGGTGTAACCGGAAATGAAGTGATAGGCGGCTTGGGAAGGGGTGAGCCGGGAGATGGGTGGCAGGACGCCGAAGGCATCGCACGTGAGGAAAATCACGTTTTGTGGGTGGCCGCCCTTTGAGTCAGCCGTTCGGTTCTCGATGAATTCAATCGGGTACGACCCGCGGGTGTTTTGGGTCTTCGAGGTATCGTGGAAGTCGGGAACGCCTTCCGCGTCAAGCACGATGTTCTCGAGGACCGTGCCGTGCTTCCGGGTGGTGGCGAAGATGGCGGGCTCGTCCTCTTGGGAGAGGTCGATCAGTTTTGCATAGCAGCCGCCTTCAAAGTTGAACACACCGTTGGCGCCCCATCCGTGCTCGTCGTCACCGATGAGGGCTCGCTTGGGGTCCGCCGAAAGGGTGGTTTTTCCGGTGCCGGAGAGGCCGAAGAAAATCGCCGTGTTGTCGCCGTTGGTGTTGGCGGAGCAGTGCATGGGCAGAATGCCTTTCTTGGGCAAAATGAGGTTCATGACCGAGAAGATGGATTTCTTGATTTCGCCCGCATAGCGCGTGCCGCCGATGATGACCTCTTTTGCAGCGTAGTTCACGATAACGAAGCACTGCGAGTTGAGACCGTCGACCTCCGGGTCGGCTTCCATGTGCGGGGCGTGAAGGACGGTGAATTCGGGTTCGTGCTTCTCGAGTTGAGCAGCGTCGGGACGGATGAACATGTTGCGGGCGAAGGTGTTGTGCCAGGCGTTGTGGTTGACCACTCGGATGGGGAGAGCTTCAGAAAAGTCGGCCCCGCAATACAAGTCTTGCACGAACAACGCCTCCTGTTGCGAGAGGAAGTCCACGACTTTGGCTCGCATTTTCTCGAAGGTGGCGGTGTCGGTGGAGACGTTCACGTCGCCCCAGTTGATGTCCTCGGACACCGAGGGTTCGTCGACGATGAATTTGTCGTTGGGGGACCGTCCGGTTCGTTCGCCGGTTTCGGTGACCAATGCCCCATGGGCGCTGAGGACGCCTTCGTTGCGTTCCACGGCGAGGTTGATCAAATCGCCTGCGGCGAGGTTCCAGTAGACCGTTCCCGAAGGTGAAATCCCGTGTTGCTGAAGGTCCCCGGAGGGGGTCCCGACGATGCCGCCCATGCCGACCGTTTCTGCCGCCCCTCTTTGTCCCTTTTGGCTCAAGGACGAGACTTTCCGAGCGTTCAACGAGCACAGGAAGTCCTGGAAAAGGGGCTTCCCGTTCCCCTTTTATTGCTCCAAATCAACCCACGCCCCTCCGCCTTTCGGTCAACTTGAAGGCATCACCCTGCGACCCACCGGCATGGAAGAGGGGGACCCGAAGTCCAATTCGCCCGCCTCCTCCGAGGACGATGTGCTTCGAGAGCAATCGTTCAAGCGACCGACGGGCCTCAATTTGGGTTCCTTCATGGTCGCCTCCCCAAACGAAGCGGCGTCCGATGCGACGGCCATCTCCGCCGATGAACCTGCAGCTGAAACGGCCAGCAACGCCAAGCCGCTCACGGATGAGATGGCCAGCACCGCTGAACCGCTTACCGATGAGATGGCCGGCACCGCCGAGGCACCCGCCGATGCTGCGGTGGGCGAGGTGAGCGACCTCTTTTCGATGGCCCCGGCCGCAGAGACGGCGCAGGACGCCACCCAACACCTTGCGGTCCACGGCGAGCAGCAACTGGGCAAAGGTCTCGCCGTGGCGATGGTCGTGGTGTGGACGGCGATCGGAGCGCTCGTTGGAACGGTGCTTCCACCGGTCCTCGGAGCGTTGGGTTTGCTCGCCATGGCGGCGGTTGGATTGGTCTTGGGTGAGCGTTGGATCCAACGAGATGCGATGCACGTTTTGGGCATCACTTGGGTGATCATTTCGATGAAACTGCTCTATGGGTTGGCCCTCGATGCTTGGCGTTGGGGTTGGCTGGACGGCGTCGGTCCGAGTTCAGGCCATGCTCTTGGCGGGCTGCTCGTGGCGCTGGTTGGCCTGAACGTCGCGCTCGCCTTTCGCCACGACGAGGACGCCGTCGCAGCACAGTCGGCGCTGGTTCTCTTTGCGGTTGGCAGTTCAGCAGGAGCGGTCTACGGAGAGAACGGCATCGCCGTCATGCTCGTGCTCGCCATGGTGTTGATGCACGGATTGGCTTGGTTGCGCTCTTCGGGAAACCTCGCAAGTCTCGGCATTTCCATGTCCTACCTTTGGGTGGGGGTTCACGCCCTGTCGAACGACTGGTCCATCGGGTCGTTGACCCTTGTTCGTCTCGACGACGGCCTCACGCTCTTCGTGTTGTTGGCGGTGGTGACGGCGGCCAATGCGGCGATGGCGGCACGTTTTGTCCACCACGAGAATTGGTTGAGCCAAGCCGTGAGCGCCGTTGGTCTGGGCAAACCCGGCCTTTGGGCGGTCTCGGTTTCGCTCGGTATGGTGGGGGCGTTGATGGCCATCGCTGCGCACCGCGACGAAACAGGGTATGCGCTCGCTCAGTTGATGCTGCTCACGCTGGCTTTCGTCGCCTCCTATCTGGTGGTTCGGGGAGTTCCATGGCCTTCCTTGATGCCGTTTGTTTTGGCTCCGCTTCCGTTCATGTTGGCGTTTGTTGCCCTCCTCAACACCGGTGCGGTTGACCTCACGCTTCCGTTTTCGTTAACCGAGTACGCCGTCTTTGCGCTCGTCGCTTCGGTGCTTTGCGTCACGGTGTTGTTGATGCACCAATCCAACGTCTCCGATCACGTCCTGTGGTTGGGTTCGCTGACCGTGGTCGTGCTCCTCACCCTCTTGGTTCCGGCAGAGGATGGAGGAACGGGGGGACGGGTCCTCCTCTTCAGCCAAGGCGTGGTGTGGACGGTCTTGGCCGGTATGGCCGTCGCACGCGCCTCGCCGAGCATGGCAGGCGTCGCCGTTTTAGCGCCCTACGGATGGTTGCTTGCCTTCGCCACCGATGTGGAAGCGAGGCTGGTCAACGCCGATGTGGTTCCCATCGTGCTGGGGGAAGGCGAGGTTGGCTGGTGGATGTTGCTGCTGGTGGGGTTGCAGGTTGGCGTTTGTTCGCGATTGGGCGAGGCGACGCTGAACCTTGGCTCAGGCCTCGCCGGTCGCAGCGAGATCAGCGGGCGTTTGCGTGACAGCGAGATGTTGAACCTGTGGAACCTCGGCTTCGTCTCGGCGTGTTTGACCTACATGGGCATGGCTCGACCCGACGGGCTGACGTCGTTGGCGCTGGTCGGGGGAATGGGGGCGTTGCTCGTGGCGCATGCGGCGATGGTTCGTCTCGACCTTCATCGAGGCCGTCCTCAAAACCTCGTCATCGTTTGGTCCGTGGCCGCCCTCGCTCTTGCATGGCGCTACGGGGACGAGGCGGCTTGGGCGATGATGTTGACCGCCGGAAGTTTTCTGTTCGTGTTGTCCTCCGTCAACCGTCTTGAAATCGCAACGGCAGAAGGCACCGTGCAACGCGAGGAGCAATCGCTTCCCGGCCGCCTTCTGACCCTCCATCTCGGCGTGGTGACCGCTCTGTTTCTGACGATGGCGCTCGCTCCTGAACGGGGCGCATTGCTCACGGGTTCAACGTGGTTCACCGGCGAGACCAATTTGCGCCTCCTGACGGTGGTGGGGGCCGTTTCCCTGGCCCTCTATTTGCAACGCCTTGGCGTGTTGGACGCTTTGCTTCTCCCCTCGCTGGGTGCCGTGGGTCTTCTGGTCAGCATGGCCTTGGCCGGGCAATCGCTTGAAAGCAGCGAAACGGTCCTTGCTTCCGGCGTGCTGTTTGTTCTTGTTGGAGCGTATTTGGCCTTCCAAGCCGATGTGCGGTCGGGTCTCAAAGCCCTCACGGTTCGCGAGGAACGCTTGGCGACCTACGCCGAAAAACGAGCGCGGGTTGACCGACTTGTCGACGGTTCTCACGACGCAAACTCGACCACTCTCAAGACCTTGGATGCAGAATTGCTGGCGTTGGCTGAAAAGCAGCGCAAGCGCGCCAAACGTTCCGATGTGGGGCAGGCGGACGATTTGCTGGTGGGCGATATTCACTACCGCCCCGTCGTGCTGCTCCTGTTCCTGCTCGTGGCCTTCCTTGGCTCGGCTTGGTTTTCGTACGCCACCGCGTATGGACTTGAAGCGCTGGTGTTCAGCGCCGTTTTTGCGGTGCTGCTGGTCGGTCTCGCCCGGTTGCGGGCGAACACCATCGGTTTGCGTCTGCCCGACGTGATGGGGGTGGAACTCCCCATCGCCGTGGCGATGGGCGGTTTGGTGCTTGTTCACCTCGCTGGACGAATGACCGTTGGCGTCCTGAGCGACGATGCGCTTCACCAAGTTGTTCTGATGGGTGCGGTGATGACCTTGGCCGCCATGGGCCTGAGCGGTCGCAACGACCTTGGTCTTCGCCTTCCGAGCGCGCTTGAATTCGTCGTCTTCGCGCTGGTTGCCGACCGGTTTTTGGGCCTGCTCCTAGGCGGCGAGGTCCCCGTTCCCTTCCAAACCGACCCGTTTGATGGAACATGGTCGTGGACGGCACCGTTGCTGGCGATGGAAGGCTTGCTCGTCGGGATGGTGCTGGTGTACGATTGGGTCGAAGGCGAACGGTTGAATCGAGGCCTCGCCGACCACCGTACGGCTGGTGGGCGAAGCGCTTGGTTGGTTGCAGCAGCGATTCTCTCGTTGGGCTTGGCCACCCTCCTCGCTCTCGTGGCCGGTCTACGTCGGGGACGAGCTTGGCAGCAACCCGCCGTGGCCTTGTCGGTCATCGTGCTCCTGCCGTTTTCGCTTCAGGCCCTTACGGCTTGGGCGCTCTCTCCGCTCTCACCGCCCTTGACGTTCACGACCAGCACCGCAGGCGCAGGGGTTGTCGCCGTTCTTTGGGCCGTTTTGGCCGTTCAAGGCCGGCACGGTCTGTGGTTGAGTTCAGCCCTCTGGGCCTGCCACCTCCTGCTCTTCCCTTCAGCCATCATGGTCGGCTCGCTTGTTGCGCTATCCTTGGTGGGGTTGCTGGTTTCGGCAACGGCTTGGGTGTCCGGGATTTTGACCCGCAGAAAATCCTGGCGCGTGGTCGGAGCGGTTGACTTGGTCGTTGCGTGGTTGGTTGCAGCGTTGGCGCTGATCGGCGGAACAACGGCGACCTACGTGCTCGTGCTGCTGGTTGCATCAGCGGCCTTGCTGTTCACCGTGACCGCCCTCACGCAGGCGAACGAAGCCGCCCTCATGGACGACTAATCCTCGCACAACGCAGCGGCGAGCAGGTCGTGAACTTCGACCATCAAGCCTTCAAACGGCTCGGCGGGGGTGCCGGGAGCCAACCGAACGGAGAGAGTGGTTTTGGCTTGTGTCCCGCTGTTTCGAATCCCGACGGAAGCCGCTCCTCCAGCCCCCTTGGCGTGAATCAGCAAGAGATTCGCCTCGCCGTTCACGGTTCTTCGGGTGGAAGGGCCAACGTGGTTCTGAAGGTGGTGTTCAATGCGCTGCGCCACGGTTTCAAAGACCTCCGCCTCCGGATGCCAACGTTCTCGGTGACTCTCCGTCACCGAAATACGGGATTTCCAACCTCGCTTGAAGGCAACCGAAGCCCCCCGGTCGGCGGCTTGCAGGGCGGCGCACAACGTGGCCGCCCCGTCGCCCACGAGGCTCCAACGAGCGTCGTCGGTTGGATGCGGTGCAGGAAGAATGAGGTGGCCTGAATCTTCGATTCCGAGGCACAGCGGCATCGACGTGTGCTGAAGAAGGCCTCCGTCGTCGGGCCGAAGGGCAAAGGCCAGCCATCGGTCACCCACGGCGGTTTCGTGGGTTTCGGCCGAAGGGTCCTGGCTTCGGACAAAGGACGGGAGGGCAACATCGGACTCAATGCTCGCCGCGAAGGCCCATCCGTTGTCTCTGCTTGCTGCCATCAGCACGGCCGCCATGGCGTCGCCGTCCACGACCTTGAAGCCCGTTGAGGTGGCCTGAATGAGCAGACAGCGGTCCCCGTCCCCGTCCAGCGCTGCACCCACCCACTGTCCTTCAGGAGCGGGCTTGAGTTGGCGGATGAGCCGGTGCGTTGAGGCAGCCGCTTCCTCGTGGGTCCATTGTTGGGTTGGTGAGAAGTCACCCGCGCCGCAACCGTCGTTGAGCAGGGCGACGTTTTGACTGACCTCTCGGCACGACACCTCGCGTTCGCCAAGCCACGAGGCCAGCCAACCCCTTCCAAAGCCGCCCGCACAATCGAGCAGAAACGGGTTGGCCACGGTGCCGTCGGCCAAAGCCTCGGTGCAACCTCCAAATTGTTGGCCGAAGAGGTCCCACCGACGCGCCAGCCATGCGGCGTGCGCCTCGGTCGCCCAGCCATCCTCGACGGTATCGGGACGAGCGGCCGACCGTTGGTCGACCTCGTCCACCTCACGGTCTTCTGCGGCGAGTTGCCGCAGGGTGTGGCTGATGTCCGCTTCGGTCTTTGGCGTGGATTTGTACCCGTTGGCATCGAACACCTTGATGCCCGAATCGGTGACGGGGTTGTGGCTGGCGGTGATCATGCACCCCATCCGAGCCCCAAAGGCCAGCACGGCGTGATGAAGCGTGGGCGTGGCGCACTCGCCGATGTGAACGACCTCGCTTCCCGTGAGGCGCAAACCGAGGGTCAACGCCTTGACCAGGTCGGGGTTGTGCGGCCGTCGGTCCCAACCGATGACCACCCGTTCGCCTTCACCGGGCAGCCCCGGTTGAACATGGGAGAGCGCTTCACCAAGCACCCGCATAAAGGCCGGCGTGAGCGTCCGTTGGTTGACGAGCAGGTCGATGGCTTCGGCTTCGTCCACCGCTTCGACCGAGGTCTTTCCCCGAATGCCGTCCGTGCCGAAAAACGATGGTTCCACGGGGCTCCCTCAACGATGCTCGCTCTTCGCTCCGTGGACACCCGTCACCGTGACATTGGGCCAAACCACGCTGTTGCACCCCAACACGACGCCGGGGTTGGTGACGCTGTTGCATCCAAGCGCTGCTCCTTCGCCCAACAGGGCGCCAAACTTTCGCAATCCACTCGCCACCCGTTCGCCGCCGACTCGGAGGTGGACTTCACCGCCGTCGTTGCGAAGGTTGCTAAGTTTGGTACCTGCGCCAAGATTGACGTCCTTTCCGAGGATGGAATCGCCGACGTAATTGAAATGCGGCGCTTTGGCGCCCGGCAGGAGAACGCTGTGCTTGACTTCGGTGGCGTGACCCACGACCGCATCGGCGCAAATCCACGAATATTCTCGGACATAAGCCCCGCTGCGCACGGTGGCACGAGGGCCGATGTAGCACGGACCGATGAGGTAAGCCCCCGCTTCGACGGTCGCCGAGGCTTCGATGATGATCCCATCGCCGCGAACGAAAAATCCGTTGTTGTCAACCTCAATTCCCCCCGAAAGGGCGTTCATCTGCGCCTTCAGGCCGTCCGCATCGTTGGGGTTCAGCAGGGCCCAAGCCGGGCCGCTTGCGGGCAGGGTCGGCAAACAACCGTCCTCGCTGCCGGTAAACGACGGGAAAAGAGCGGCTGCCGTCGTCATGCGCTGCCAGTTCATGGCCACGCCATGAAGCTCTGTGGCATGAAGGTGGTGTTCGCTCAGGCGGCTGCGTGGTAGATTCGCTTGCCCGTTGAAGCGTCCAAGTGGAAGCTGATCAGGTCGGCCAGGTGCAGGGGAATGAACAAACCCACTTTGCGCGTGGTTAATCCGTGGTTTCGCATCTTGCGTTCGTTCGACAAAAAGGCGACGATGTCCGCAGCGGATGCCCCGGGCGTGTTCGTCACGTAATCGACGATTTCGTTCTTCAAGCGTTCCAAGCGAGCCTTTTTCTGGGAGCCTTTGCCTCTCATGATTTCTCATGTATCCATAGGTGAATATCGGCCATAAAGGTCGGTCGGGATGTCCGTGGGGTCCCTCATTTTTCATGCGTTACCAACCAGTGCAATTCTATTAACCTGCACGCAGCAGGTGCCCAGCGCTTTTTGAAAACCGGATGGAATCGCAACTCAGGGTTGCGCTTGACCATGTCCCGGTAAAGTTCCTCAATGGCCAACTCGAGCGAGGGCATCAACATCACCACGCTGACTCTTCCCTTCGCAGGCTTGTACTCCGGATGGCGTTCCAACATGTCCTGGATTCGATCATTGTTCATGTTTACCAGAAGACACATCCGTCGTCGAAGCTGATGGGGCAAGCCGCTCGCTCGTTGACCTGCTTGAATATAGGAATCGTCCGGTGTTGGACCAGGGACTCGGCTTGAGTATCGTTTTTTTCTCCCCGGCATTGATTTTAGAGCCGCGGCAAATGCCGATGATATTCGCAGCGTGTGTTGACGATTTTGTACGCAATGCCCGTTGCACTGCGTGCAGTTTTTTTCTCTGTGAATTGGTGTGGAGGTTTCCCACAATCTCCCGTGGGTGATGCCTGAAAGGGAGTGTTTTGCCCGCTTGGTATACTTGCTTCTTCGAAGTTCTTGGAGGCTGGGCTTGTTCACTTCCATACAACGGGTACGGTTGGACCGTATTTAACTGTTCAAAAAGCGATACAATATTCTTCTAAAATTTTGGAAAGAGAAGACTGAAAGGCATCATTTTTTTGAATCTTTATACCTTATGACCTTGGTATATATAACTACCAGCAATGGAAAAAGGAGAGAGAAAAATGGAAGAAAATATCATGACAAAAGGGACCTACACCGAAGCCGGCTACATCACGCTCAGCGAAGAGCAATTGCCAGCGTTATCGGCTACTGAGCTCCACGCAGCCGCCGCACCCGACGACATTCAGTTCATGACCGACTTGATGGCCAAGGAAAACGTCGGGCGGCTCCAGTGGTTTGAACACCTCGGTTTTACCTTGCAAAACGCAGGTGCAGGCGTGCTACGCTGCGTTTACATGGTCGACCACGAGATTGCAGTGCATTCCCTCGCCATGGCGAACGAGACGATCGTGCTGGCGGGGGGGCGTCTTGAGCTCGCCCCGTACACCGTCGTCCGCCCCTTTGTCGCCAACGACCAGCGTGACGAGGTCGAGGCGAGCGATGACCAACTCAAGGCCGAACACCAAGAAGCACTTGGCCACGATTCGACCGTCGTCGGCATGGAGGTGGCCTGAATGTGGCTCTTCGTTTCCGGCGGCTTTCTGTCCATCGTCGCCCACCGTCACCAGCCCGACGACCTCCTCGTGCGCGCTCGTCACCCCGACCACATCAACGCCGTCTTCCCCGAGGCGCAGGTGATTCATCTTGGTGCGGCTGATTACCCCTACCGCACCGTTTTGCCTCGCGAAGCGGTTCAAGAAGCGATTTCCGCGTACCTGTCGTCCATGGCGTATGACAATTTCAAAAACAGCATTCCCGATGACGATTACCACGATGTGTGCCTCGATGTTTGGCGAACGATGTGGGCGTATGGCAACCGCAACCGTCGAGGGGGTGTTTGAATGCGAACCAGCACCACCCATCCACTCTACGTGTCGTGGATCGAACTCGAAGGCGATGAGGGTGCCTTGGGTCTCACGCTGTGCCCGGGAAAGTACCAACCCGTTGCCTCTACGGGGAGTTGGGACCGCCAACTCGATGTCGATGTCCAAGCGCTCGTCGACATGGGCGTCTCCCACGTCATCAGCCTGATCACCGACGAAGACATGCGTGTCCTGCGCGTTGAAGACCTTCCTCAGCAGTTGCAAAACAACGGTTTAGCGTGGAACCACCTTCCCTTTGCTGACACCACCGCGCCCACCGAAGCGTGGATGGACATGGCAAGCCCCGTCTTGCAGAAAATCTTGACCACCGTTCCAGAAGGCGCCAAGGTGGTGGTGCACTGCATGGGGGGCTTGAGCCGTGCAGGGACCTTTGCTTCGTTGTACCTTTGGTTGCGGGGCATGACCATGCGCGAGGCCATCCATTCGGTTCGTGAAATCCGCAGTCCTCACTGCATGAACCCGCGCCAAGTCGCCTTCTTGATGGACCTGGCCAGCGGTCAAATTGCCTCCGATGGCGACCATGAAGAAGCGATTGGAAACGAAAACGATCGTCCAATCCGATTTAAACCAACCAAGGGGAAAGGGAGGGGAAACCAATGAACAACCAGCCAACCAACCAATTGATGGAATTGATTTCAAGGCACGCGCATCACGAGGAATACGAAACGTACCTCGACGAAGCAAACCTGAGCGTTGAAGACATGCTCAATGTTTGCGAGGAGCTGTTCAACCTTCACTCGGTCCTCTGGCAAGCTCAAGATACGCCGGGCGGCTCTGTCGTCAACCCTTTTGACGTCATCTCGTACCTCGAGGCGCGTGTTGCCCTGCTTGCTCGAACCGGAGACGAGGGATACGCCAACTGGCAGCGAAGCATGTGGGAACTCGCCATTCGATACTCCGATCAGGCCGGACTCCGTCGGAAGTTCAGCCTCTTCGCTGAGTTGATCGCGTCCACCAAAGCCGATCTTTCAAGAGAGGAGCGTTCAGTGTATTTTTACACCCGTGCGCTGAACCGGCTCGCTCTCCTCACCGATTACTGGTATGGAGAGGATGAAGCTCGACCGTTGTGGAGGGAGTTGATGGAGTACGCTCTTGCTTCCATGGAAGGCGATGAACAACAGGGGGCGTTGAACATCATTAGCGAAAACGCGCCGTGGTTTGCAAGAGAAAACGCCAGCGTCTTCGCCTGCGAAGAAGCTCGTGAAGAACAGAAGGGTACGACGACAGTGCAACTGGATGAATCGTTCATCGAATGGGGGAACGAACACTTCCCGACGATGCCGGTGGGGGCCGTGTGGGCTCCCGAAGGCAGCGGCGTGGAGTACCGAAAAATAAGCGAGACTACTTTTCAGCTCCTCTTCGTTCTGGACCATCCGTTGGCTCAAGAACACCACGAGACGATTACCGTATTGATGGAAACGTGCGGGTACACCCTGTTGGCATCGTGATGGCGGGCGATGGAGGATTCGAACCCCCGTCTCCGGCTCCGAAGGCCGGAAGGATATCCAGACTACCCTAATCGCCCGTTGAACCCCCGAGAGGCCCCCCCTTCTTGAAGAAGGCGGGTGGTGTGGCTCGTCCATGGCGCGTGCTCTTCCGTGCATTCCAAGCGGGTGTTCGGCGTGCTGCAGGGAAACCACGATGCCCATCACCAAGGCGGAAGCGGCCCGTCTCGCTCGTCGGACCGGGATGAAAGAGGCGGACTTCTGCATCGTGAACGACGGCGTCCTAACCTTGCTGAACCGAGAGGAGACCCGTGCGTGCGTCTTCTTGTTGACCTCGTCTGCGGACGCTGATGCTGAGGGGATGTGTTCGGTGTACGAAATCCGACCCAAAGGTTGCCAGACCTACCCCTACGTGCTGAACGACCGAGATGCCGCGGTCTTGGACGAGGGTTGTCCGCATCGCGCTCAATTCCCGCCGCCCCCGGAGGGCACGGACGCCGTGTTGCTCAATCTTGAGGAGCGCATCGTGCGTGAAGGATCAGCCGACTAAGGCTCCGGTGGACCCGTTCAACGTGAGCGGATTGGAGGGTCCATCCCGTCGCTTCAATGAGCGTGCGAACGCCTTCCCAATCGCCGTGAAGCAGTGAGAACTCGGTGTTGAGCGGGACCGCTGTTTCCGGATGCGGCTGAATCGGGTGAACGGGGAGAATCAACACAAATCCCGCGGTTGGAGCGGCAACGCCACGTGCGCTTCTCAGGCACGCTTCGAGCAGGCTCAACGATTCCATGTTTCCGTGGGAGTTCCGTCCATACGGTGGGTCGAGCACGAAGCCGGCAACTGCGCCGTGCCAGGCTTCGGGCAGCAGGTCGGCCAAACGGGTCGCATCGCCGCGAACCACACGGGCATGGTCGACCGGCCCATCGCAGGCCCAAACGAGGTTGGCTTCGGCGCCGTGCGCCATTTCCGAATTGAGATCGATGCCCAACGACGGCCGGTTGCTCAGCGCCGCTTCGATCAGAAAGCCCCCGGTTCCCGTCATGGGGTCCACCACGGGACCTGCATCGACCGGTCCGGTGGCCACGTTGACCGCCAAACGGGCCAGCATCGGGTCGAGGCTGACGGGTTTGAAGAAAGGGCGTTCCCCGGCGCGGCGCTCCCCGTTGGAAAAAGCCGCTTGACCGTCACCCTCCATCCAACCCCACGCAAGGTGTTGGGCTTGTCCGTCGCCGATGAGCGCCAGCACCCGTTCAGGATGCTCAAGGTCAACGGTGTAGCCGCGCTCGTGCAGGGCGCCGCCCAGCCGGCGCGAGAGACGAGAGAGACTCCACCCCGATATTTTGCCGCCTTGTGACCAACCTCGAACCGCAAAGCTTCCTTCAACCGGGTGGGCTTCAACGTAGGCGATGGCCGATGCAAACCACGCTTCTTCGTCGGTTTCCGAGACCGAAACGACCCGTCCTTCATCGAGAAAACACTGCAATCCACTGGCAACGGCGAGGGCTGCGCGGCGTTCCTCGTGGGTCGAGCGGCTCACCCTCAACCAGCGTACCGCTGGGGTGGAGGCGAGCTCGGCGTTGGGGAGCAACGCCGACAACTCTGCAGCGGCCAAGGCGGGGTGCCACCCTCGGAGGCAAGCAAGAACGTCCCCCATGGTCGTTCCTGCCGTTTCACCCTCTTGATGCTCTCGCAGGCGAAGGCCTACATAGGGTGGCCTTGTGTTTTGGTTATGGGCTGCAATCTGAAAGACATCGCACCCGCTGAACAAACCAACCTGAAGGCGCTTGCAGGAAAGCGGGTCGGCATCGACGCCTTCCTGACGGCGTTTCAATTCCTGACGACCATGCGCGACCGCTCCCCACAGGGCGACGGCATGCCGCTTCGTGACGCCAACGGGAACCCCGTATCCCACCTGATGGGTTTCCTTCACCGCACGGCGACCCTGTTGAGCATGGGCATCAAACCCGTGTACGTCTTTGACGGCACGTCACCGGAGCTGAAAGCCGACGAAATGGCGGCACGGCGAGCACGGCGAGAAGAAGCCGAAACGGTCCACACCGAAGCCTTGGCTGCCGGTGATTTTGCACTGGCCCAAAAAATGGCGGCACGCATCATGCACTACTCACCGCAGATGGTCGAAGAGACGCAACGGCTGTTGGATTTGATGGGCGTGCCGTGGGTGACGGCGGCTGCGGAAGGGGAGGCACAAGCCGCGGTGATGGCGGCCAAGGGGCAACTGGATGTCGTCGCAACGCAGGACTGGGACGCTTTGTTGTACGGCGCCCCGGTTTTGGTGCGCAACTTGATGGACGACGGAACAAAACGCTACGGGCGCGTGGTTCATGCCCAATCCATCGGGCTTGAAGAACTGCTGAAGACCAACGACCTGAGCCGGGAACAACTGGTGGACTTGGCCATCATGATCGGCACCGACTACCACCCCGGCATCAAAGGCATCGGGCCAAAGACGGGCCTCAAACTCATCAAGAAACACGGTACGCTGGAAGCGGTTTGTGAAGCGAAGGAACAGGAGATTCCGGAGCGCCTTGAGGAAATCCGAGCGATTTTCCACAACCATCCGGCGGTGGAGGTGGAGGACGAAGCGTTGGTTCAAGGGCGAGTCGACCGGCAAGGCCTGATTCAATTTCTCCAAACCGAGCGTCAATTCAGTCAGCGACGCATGGACCAAGCCTTCGAGAAGCTGATCGAAAGCGGCTACCTTCGGGAAGGCGGTCAAACCTCGTTGTTCTCGTTTGACGGTTGAAGGAAGCGAAGTGGACTGGCGAGCGTTGTCACGCCCTCGTGGTCAACGAGACCTCCACGGGCTTCGGTTTGGACATCGACAAGCGCTTCGTTCACCGTGTTGACTGGCGCGCACGGAATCCCGTTCAGCAGCGCCTCGAGCGCCGCGCGGTCCCGTCCTGCAACGGCGGTTTGGACGACCGCCTCAACCGCTTCTCGCTCGTTGATTCGAGCGCTGTTCTCCGTCCAACGTTCAGGGACGTCAAGGTCGAGCGCCTTCACGAGCGCTTTCCACTGGTTTTCGGTGCCCACGCCGATGGCAAACCACCCGTCGCTGGCTTGGAACGCACGGTAAGGGACGAGGTTGGGATGGGCGCTGCCCATGCGGCCGGGCGTGATGCCGGCCAGGGCATTGTGCCCTTGATTGACCAACGCAGCCAGAGCGGTGTCCCAGAGGGTGATGTCAATTCTCGCGCCTTCGCCGGTCTTTTCCCGGTGGTACAGGGCGGCAAGAATCGCACTGACGGCGTTCATTCCGGTCATGACGTCGATCCAGGCAACGCCGACCTTCGCCGGCCCACCGTCGGCGTCGCCGGTGATGGACATGATGCCGCTGCGTGCTTGCATCGTGAGGTCAAACGCCACTTCGTCCCGTCGCGGTCCGCTTTGGCCGTAGCCGGAAATGCTGCAAAGAACGGTTCGCCGGTCGACCGGTCCGAGGAGTCGGTCAAAGGTGCCCGGCTTGAAGTTCTCAATGACGACATCGGCTTGGGCGATGAGTTCACGGATGCGTTCCCGCTCGGCTTTGATGTCGCCGTTCAGCACGGTCTTGCCCCGGTTGCAGGAGAGGTAGTACGCCGCGACGTCTTCTCCCGTGAACCCGGTTTGAAACGGCGGACCCCAACGGCGGGTATCGTCGCCCCACGGAGCTTCAACCTTGGTGACTTCTGCTCCCAAATCAGCGAGGGTCTGGGCGGCGTGTGGACCGGCCAGAATGCGGGAAAGGTCGAGCACCTTGATACCGGCGAGCGGTTGCATGGCGTGGCCTCAGCAACGCATCAATTCAACCTATGCTCGGCTGAGCAGGAGCAGGGCGCTTGCGCCGTTCTTCGCTTCAAGCGTTCTTGTCGGTTTGGACCTGAACGCGAATGGCCTGAGCAGCAGCCTTGGCTTCCTGCATGGCCTTTCGCACACGGGTGCCAGCGGCGGAGTTGCCCTTGTCGTGCTTTGCAGCATCTCCAAGAGCGGCGGTCAAATCGTCAATCATCTTCTGTACCATAGCCTCAACGGACATATCCTGCGGCTTTGAAAGTCGGTTCTTATTGCTTGCTCAAGAAAACGATGAACGTCGCCCCCAATGACGAAAAATCGGTACGCCGAACCCCGGGTCTTTGGCCAAAGGCAGTCGCCACCTTGGCGAGGGATTGAAAACCCTCACCATAGAGCCCTCATCAAGGGGGACACCGAGCATGGGCTTCTCACGGCGCTCAACATCACCGGACCCCGACCCTGTTGCTACCCAAGAATGGGAGGATTCCATTCGTGCGGTCGCCCAACACCTTGGACCTGAGGAAGCACAACGGCTGCTCCAGGCCACCGTGGCCTCGGCCAAGGATGCCGGCGTGAGCATCGACGTGGTTGAAACACCGTACTTGAACACGATTCACCCTCATGACCAAGGCGCCTATCCCGGTGATTTGGACACCGAAACCCGCCTGCACGGCATCATTCGATGGAACGCCATGATGATGGTGACTCGGGCGAACAAATACTTCGAAGGCATTGGCGGTCACATCTCCACCTATGCCTCGGCTTCCCACGCATGGGAAATCGGTTTCAACCATTTTTTCCGCGGCAAAGACGGGGGCTCCGCAGGCGACCATCTGTACTGGCAGGGTCACGCCTCTCCCGGCATCTACGCCCGAGCCTGGCTTGAAGGTCGTTTGACACGGGAGCAGATGGAAAAGTTCCGTCAGGAAGTGGGCGGCGAGGGACTTTCCTCCTACCCCCACCCTCGCTTGATGCCCGACTTCTGGGAATTCCCAACGGTCAGCATGGGTTTGGGCGCCATGACCGCCATTCACCAGGCTCGGTTCAACCGCTACCTTGAGGACAGAGGCCTCATTTCCACGTCCGCCTCCCGCGTTTGGTACACGATGGGCGACGGTGAATCGGACGAGCCCGAATCCCTTTCCCAACTCTCGCTGGCTGGCCGAGAAGGTCTGGACAACATCGTCATGACCATGAATTGCAATTTGCAACGGCTTGACGGCCCCGTCCGTGGAAACTCCAAGATCGTTCAGGAGCTTGAAGGCCGGTACCGTGGAGCAGGTTGGAACGTCATCAAAGTGCTCTGGGGAAGTTCATGGGACGACCTCTTCGAACGGGACACGGCGGGCCATCTCGCTAACCGATTGAACGGTTTGGTGGACGGCGACGAGCAGCGTTTGATGACGGCAGACGGAGCGACCATCCGCAAGGAATTGTTCAACACCGAAGCCTTGGCCGCTCTGGTCGCCCACCTCTCCGACGACGACCTCGTTGCGCTTTGTGCCGATGTCGGTGGACACGACTTCGTCAAGTTGCACGCTGCTTACGCGCAAGCAACGGCGCACAAAGGCCAGCCGACCGTCGTGCTGATTCGCACCATCAAGGGCTACGGACTCGGCCCTTCCTTCGCTGGACGAAACACCACGCATCAGAAGAAGAAGGCCGACATGGAGACGATGCAGTTCATGCGCGATGACCTCGGGTTGGCCTTCAGCGACAAGGACCTCGAGTCCTACCCCTATGTCCTCCCGGAGGATGTCCCCGACCTGGTCGCCTACGCCAAAGCTCGTCGAGAGGCGCTGGGCGGTTTCCTGCCAAAGCGCACCGTGCCGTCCGACACCATCGTGCTGCCCGAACCCGCTGCGTACGCCGAGTTCGATGAGGGAACAAAGGGAACGATGGAAGTCTCCACCACGATGGCGTTCGTGCGGGTGCTTCGCTCGCTGATGAAGGACAAGACCTTCGGTCCACGCGTCGTCCCCATCATCCCCGACGAAGCCCGAACCTTCGGTATGGACCCGCTCTTTGCCGAATTCGGCATCTACCACCCCGAAGGCCAACTCTACAAACCGGTGGACCACAACGTGCTGATGAAGTACAAAGAATCCACAAAGGGCCAACTCTTCGAAGAAGGCATCAACGAGGCCGGAGCCACCTCCACCTTCATCGCCTCGGCCACGTCCTACGCCACCCACCTCTATCCAACGGTGCCGTTCTACACGTTCTATTCCATGTTCGGCTTCCAGCGAGTCGCCGATTTGATTTGGTCCGCAGCGGACCAGCGCGCTCGAGGCTTCCTCATGGGAGCCACCTCCGGGCGAACCACCCTCAACGGCGAGGGCTTGCAACACCAAGACGGCCACTCCTTGCTGATGGCGCACACCAACCCTGCCGTACGGGCGTGGGACCCGGCCTTTGCCTACGAAATCGCCACCATCGTTCGCTACGGCATCGAGGAAATGTACGCTCAGGACAAGGACGTCCTGCATTACATCGCCATTTATAACGAAAATTATCCGATGCCCCCCAAGCCAAAAGGCGTTGACGAGGGCATCGTGAAAGGCATGTACTTGCTTCGAGGTGCCCCGAAGGGCAACGGCCCCGTCGTTCGCCTCATCGGTTCAGGCCCGATCATGGTTCAGGTGCTCGACGCCGTTGAGAAACTCGAAACCTACGGCGTTCGTGCCGAGATTTATTCCGCAACCTCTTACGGAGAATTGCGCCGAGAAGGACTGGCTTGCGACCGCCACAACCGCCTCCACCCCAGCGAAGACACCCAAAAGCCGTGGGTGGAGACGCTGCTCGCCGAACCCCTTCCCACCGTTGCGGTTTCCGACAACATGGCGGCGGTTCCCGACATGATTCGACAGTGGGTTAACGGGCCGTACACGGTTCTCGGCACCGACGGTTTTGGCCGGTCCGATACTCGAGAAGCGCTTCGCCGTTTCTTCGAAATCGACGGCGCCGCCATCGCCTTGGCGGCGCTCTCGTGCCTGGTTCGCGAAGGTGAATTGGACGCAAAAATCTACGCTACGGCTCAGAAGAACTTCGCCGTCTCCTCGGAGCGAACGGACATCACCGAGCTCTGAGTTGACCCACGTCAACCCCTTCTTCGCTCAGCAGGAGGCGCTTTTGTTCCACGCCCCCCGTCCCGCTATAACCTCCAAGACCTCCGTCGGAGCGAACCACGCGATGACACGGGACTTCGGGAGCGTAGGGGTTGCTCGCACACGCATTGGCGACGGCTCGGGCCGATTTGGGGTGGCCGATTTGAACCGCGATTTGCGTGTACGTGCGTACCTCTCCCCGGGGAATGCTCTTCAGCGCCTTCCATACTTTTTGTTGAAACGGCGTACCCTTCATCTCGCTATTCACCATCACCGAAGACGTTTCGCAAGCGCGCTGCCACGACCAAGGCCACGAGGCCGATCAGCATCATCATTTGCAGGCGTATACCGTCAGATTCCATGGGATTTCCTCGGATTGCCGGATATTTATGGTTCGCCTCGTTTCTCAAATCCAAGCATCGTTTTCAGCGGTCAGTTCACCCCGCACATCACCGGTGTTGATGACGCCCCGTGGCTCAACGAGCATGACCTTGCATTCCTGTTCAGCGTAGGGTTTGTGCCGAGTTCCTTTTGGAACGACGTGCATCTCGCCAGCGCTGAGGGTCAAGGTTCGCTCCTCAAACTCAATCTTCATGCTGCCTTCGATGACGATGAATACTTCGTCGGTATCGCTGTGGTCGTGCCAGACAAATTCGCCTTGAATCTTGACCAGCTTGAATTGGTAGTCGTTCATCTCGGCAATCACCTTGGGCGACCAAAGGTCGGAAAACAGGTCAAATTTCTCGGCGAAGTTCACGACGCTCATGGGTTGGGGAGAACATCGGTTTTACTTGGCTCTATGCCTCGTCAACGAGGAGGCGTCCACGTCCCGTTGTTGCGCGCAAAGTCAAGCACGTGGCAGTAGACCGTGGTGATGTTTTCACTTCGGCGTTCAACCCGCTCAAGTTCGTCGGCCAACAACGGTTCAGGCGTCTTTTTCCACGCCCGTCGTGCGAGAAAGGACAGCGGGAAACGGAACAGCGCCGGGCCGTTCACCGGCAAGGACCACCGGGTCATCCACGGGCGCTCAAGAACCCCGACCTTCGCCATGGCCTCCTTCACTTCGGACCACGAAGCGCCGCCGGCTTTCTTTCGAACCAGCCACGAGGGGTTCACCGAGGAGTCCACGGTAAACCCGTGTTGAGCAAGGACCGGGGCCATCCACGGCGCAACGTAGCCGTTCGGTGCTCGAAAATAAGGCCGAAAGGCATCGCCAGCGTGGTGTTTGAGCAGCGCCGTTGAACGTGCAAGCGTCGCTGAGAATCCCTCGACATCCTCTCCCCAAGCCGACCATGAGCGGTGTTCGTGCCCGTGACAGCCGACGGTGAGTCGGGTCGGAAACCGGGCCAAAGCATCCGTTAACATTTCCACAAACGCCTCGTTTTCCAGCAGGTCGGTGATCAAAAACAAGGTCACGGCTGCATCGTGGCTCGCCATCCAGGAAACAAATCCTCGCCATCCGTCCTGAAAGGTTGAGGAGAGTTCATCGGGCTTGCCGTCAAACGGAACGGTGCTGCGAGTCGGATGGCCCTGATGCTTGGGAAGGTGGCGCAGGTCATCGCTGTCAACGGTGAACCATGTCGGCATGTTAGGCCCCCGGCTGCACGTCAACCAGATGGAGATGATGCGGGACGGTGCGTTCGTTGAATTCGATGCCGATGAACGCTTCAAGCCGTTCGCCGTCCCACCGTTTGCAGATGGCACTCGCCGTGGCCAAGCCGGGCGTGTTGTGGGGATGAACGGCGATCTCAACGATCGTCGCCTCGTCCCGCTGGGCGAGCCACGCAAAGATGGCGTCAACGCATCGGCTCGCCATGCGTTGTTGTCGGTGCTTTTGACGCACCCAATACCCCAAATTGAAGTCCGAATGCGGGGATTGCAGTTCGTCACCGAGGCCGACCAAGCCGGCAAATTCACCCGTCGAGGCAACGTGAATGGACCAAAAATGGAGCCGGTCGGTTCCTTGCTGGGCGTTGATATCGTAGAGCATGTCCCGGAGTTGGCGACGAATGTCGTCGCTGGGATCCAACCACGGCAACGCGGTTTGGGCGGCGGGTGCATCCTCGTGATACGCCTCAATCATCGCTTCGAGCACGCCTTTTGCAGCAGGGCGCAACACCAATTCGTCATCGACGACGAGTTCGGGTGTAGCCATCATCGGGTTCCCTCTAAGCAAGCAATTGAGCCCGGGCTTGTTGAACGTGCGGGTCGTTGGGGTGGACGTAGGCTGCCATGTCCAACGTCCACTTGACGTGGTCGTGTCGGCCCAAATGTTGCATCAAGACCGAGATGTGGAGCAGCATGTCGAGGTTCTGGTCGAGGTGCGGCCCGAGGCCGTCGAGCGTATGCGCTGCTTGCTCCATTCGCCCGTGCTTGATGTGTTCCATGGCTGCGACCACTTCCTGGTAGACTTGGGTCGGCGCCCAAGGCTCCCCTTTGGGCCAGGGCCAAATGCGGTTTTCGTTTGATTCGGGTTGCGAATCCGTTTCGGTAGGAGCGACGGCATCCGGTTCAGAAGCCTCTGCGGGTTCTGCGGACGGGACGGCAACGACGGATTGAGGAGCCTGCTCGGACGGCTCGTCCTCATCAAAAAAGTCGGGCAGGTCGGGCGTTGAGGTTGAGGGGGGCGGAGCAACGGCGCTCACGGCGGTTTCGATGGCCTGAACCGGGGCCGCAGAGGTCTGGCGTTGGGGCTCACTCACCACGGCTTGAGCCAACGACTCGGGCGCCTCGTCCATGTCGTCGTCCGGCAGGTCCGGCAAATCGGGTGTCGCTTCGGACGGGGCAGGACCCACTTCGCCGAGCAAATCATCGTCGTTGGGGGTGGACACAGTGGGCGAGTAAAGGCCACCCTTTCCCGTATGGACGGGTTCGGCCACCTCGGCAAGCGGGTCAACCGCTTCCAAGGCGAACTCAATGCGTTCCTTTGGAGCGTCGGCAGCCGTGAGCATTTCCTCTTCCTCTTCTTCAGCCAAAACGGTTTGAGAAAGGGTGGGGCCTTGCCCTTCAATGAACTCAAAGGATTCTGGTTCAGCCTCTTCCTCATCGCCCGATGGGGGGACAACGGCGTATTGGTCGATGTCCACGGTCACGTCGTCCATCGCCAAGACCGCCTGAACCACAGCGACGGTCTCCTCAGGGTCTTCGTTCTCACCGAGGAGCAAATCCATGATTTCTTCACCCGTGGTGGTGGGTTCTGCCATCGGTTGGTCGCGTGCAGATTTGTTGAGTTCGTAGTAGCATTGCTCGCAGGTTTGGGCGCCGAGCGGGTTCAGGTACTCGCAATAGGGGCAGGATTCACCGATGGTGTCCTTTTCCCTTTTCTTGCGTCCAAACACGGCCTACCCACCTCATCCCTCCGCCGCAGAATCTCTGTTTAAGAATGCGGGTTTCTCGCTCGCCGAAGTCCTCGTTCACCATCCATACGATGATGAGGGGCGGGGGGGTCGTCGCTTCATGGGGCGAAAGGGGGCCGTGAAACGGATGAACAGCGCCTCTCCTCCCGAAGTGCCGATGGCGAAAGACGAGCCGATGCCGGACCGGTGGCGCCGCAGTCAGGACCATTTCAACCGCATGACCGAATTGATTCGCCAAGAACTGGACGACGAGACTCAGGCGGTCGAGGAACGGTGGAAAACCTGGACAAAACAACGGTTGGTCCTCGCTGGAGTGGCCATGTTTGACTTGCGAGCCCGGACCCAAGGGCGTTTCTTTGGCGAGGACATCGTGGTGTTTGAGTCGCAGGACAGCGGCCGATTACCCGAACACCGGTTTTCGCACGGCGACATCGTCCTGATCTCCCGTTCCCGGCCGTGGGGAGAAAAAGTGGTTGAAGGCGTGGTGCTCGACCGAGGCCCAACCCGTATTCGGGTGGTCGTGGCCGAACGGCCTCGCGACTTGCGCAAGGGAGGTTGGCGCTTGGACCGCGGAGCCAACCGCGTGGCTCACGACCGGATGCACGAAGCCCTCGAAGCCTTCCATTCAACCGAAGGCGACGGCGGGACGGTGCTTCGGGAGGTCTTGCTGGGCAACGTCTTGGACATCAACGATAGCGCCCGCCTCCCTCCCGAAATTCGCGGCAAGTTGCTCCAACGGGGGCCGTTGCCGACCTTGGCCACCCTCAACACCTCGCAACGAGCGGCCATTGACGCCGCCGTGAACCAACGTCTGACCTTGATTCAAGGCCCTCCGGGAACCGGGAAAACAACGACGGCCACCCACCTTCTCCACTACCTCGCCGCCCGAGGAAGCGGACCCATCCTCGCCACCGCTGAATCGAACGTGGCGGTCGACAACCTGCTCGAAGGCTTGCTCGACTTGGGCGTCAAGGCGCTCCGAGTTGGTCGCCCGGTGAAGGTACGGGAAGCCTTGCGGTCGGCCACCCTTGATGCCATTCTCGAAGACCACCCGAAACAAGAGGAGCTGACGTTCCTGCAGGACGAACTCCGCAAATTCAAACGGGAACTTCCTTCGCTCAAAGGCAAGGACAAGGGGATGATGCATCGGGACATCAACATCAACCACAAAGAAATTCGCCGCTTGGAGGACGAAATGACCGCCAGCATTCTCGACGAGGCCGAGGTGATTTGCGCCACCACCATCGGCGCAGGCCACCGGTTGTTGGAGCGTCGAAAATTCCCCATCGTTTTGATGGACGAAGCGACCCAAGCCACCGAACCAAGTGCGTTGGTCCCCATCGTGAAAGGGTGCCGACAACTCGTCTTGGTGGGCGACCATCAACAGCTTCCGCCCACGGTCATCAGCAAACGGGCTGAGTCGGGCGGGCTCAACCGTTCCCTCTTTGACCGACTGATTGCCTGCGGTTTGGAATCCATGATGCTTACCACGCAATACCGCATGCACCCCACGCTGCGAGAATTTCCAAGCGCCCGTTTCTACGAAAATCGACTCGAGGACGGATGCACACCGGAACAGCGCCCACCTCCCGCAGGTTTTCTGTGGCCGGATTGGGACCGACCGATGGCCTTCGTTCCCGTTGAGGGCGTTGAGGAAACGGATGAGGAAGGCAAAAGCCGTTCCAACCGTGACGAGGCGGCCAAGGTCCTCAGCATCGTGAACGACCTGTTGGCGATGGGCGACCTTCAACCCGAGGACATCGGGGTGATTTCTCCTTACAACGGTCAGGTTCGCGAACTCGTCCATCTGTTTGACGATGCGGGTGGACGGGAACCTGGGGAACCGTATGCGGGCTTGGAAATCAAAAGCGTTGACGGGTACCAAGGCCGAGAAAAAGAGGTCATCGTCATGTCGACCGTCCGGGCCAACGACCGCGGCGAAGTGGGTTTCCTGGCCGATTACCGACGCTTGAACGTGGCCATCACGCGGGCCAAGCGGGGACTTGTTCTTCTCGGTCACCCCACGACCCTGCGTCACGACCCCACCTGGCGGTCGTACCTTGATTGGGTCGAGGAAAGCCAACTCTTTGCTTGGCATGTCACCCATCAGGATTGAAGCCTCGACGGCGAAAGCGGTCCACGTTTCGGGGAAGAACTTTGTGCAGAAACTCGCCGGAGGCCCGGGAGTCGGTGAGGCTCATAAGTCGGCGACCTCACAAGCCGACCATGCAATCTTCACAGGACTCCATCTATCCGAGCCTCTCGTCTGAGCAGGACTCCATCTATCCGAGCCTCTCGTCTGAGCAGGCCTCCATTTATCCAGCTCAACCCGAACCCGTATCCATCTATCCGCCCCAACCGGAACCCGTATCCATCTATCCGCCCCAACCGGAACCCGTATCCATCTATCCCGCCCCAACCGACCCGTTTTCCATCCATCAAACACAATCTGGCATCGCTTCAGAGAAGAGTTGGGGTCTCACCATGGTGCTCTCCATCCTGTTTGGCGCGTTCGGTATCGACCGCATCTATTCAGGGTCCTACCTTCTTGGATTGGTGAAATTCTTCACCGGGGGAGGTGTTTACCTTTGGTGGATCGTCGACATCATCTTGCTCGCAACTGGCAATTACAAGGACGGCAAGGGGCACGTCATCACAAGGCACTGATTAGAACCCAGTTCCCTCCGCCAAATTGACAGCCCTTGAGGGTGGATTTCGTCGCCAATCTTCGTACGGTAAGAACGCAGCCTTTGACAAAGGAGAAGGCGTGGGCAAGGCATGGCCGACGATGCGGTGACGATCGTAAAGGGCGGAACCCTCGCTCAGAGCATTCTCGGGTCGGCTCCCGAGGGCATGCTCATCGCTCCGGCTTGGAAACGCGTTTTGGCGTTCATGCTCGACGTCATCATGCTCAGCGTGGTGCTGGCGTTTCTTTCCGGCGGGCAACTGGTCGCCTACCTCTACAACCTCAGCTTGCTCTCTCAAGGCACCCAGAGCGTGGTCTTCTTTTTCGTCAACTGGTTTGTTTTCGCCGGTGCCTTCTATCTGTACTTCAAGTACACCGGGCAGACCATGGGCCGTTCCTTGGCTCAGCGCGGCTTTCGCATCGCCATCGTTCACGACAACGGGACGGTTTTGGAAGCCCATCATTGGGGTCCCCGAGCCGTGGCGAAGATGATCTACATGCTTCCGGTCATCGGACCGTTGTGGTTTGGTCTCCGGGATGCCTTCAACGCGGGGTCGAAAGACAACGAATACCGAACCAAGGTTGACCAAACCCACCACACCGTGGCTGCCGTGGATTGGTCGTTGCCTTCCGAGACCCGTCTTCGCTTGCGCTGATTTCATCCGCAAACGGGCAAGCCATTGAAGTAGAGCCACCCTTCAGTCGGGACAGGTGAGGCATGATGAGCGACGACCACAGCGCACGTGCCGGCTCCCTCAACGCTCATCTCATGTCCGTCAGCATGGAGATTGACGACGATGACGAGGACGTGATCTTCGTCGTGGTCGATGTCGTGAACGAATCGGCCATCCCGGTAGGCGGCCTTTCCGCTGCCTTGGTCACCGACAAAGGCGTTCGCTACGAACCGGTGGAGGGCATCACCTCCATCGGGCCGGGCCTGACGCGTCAGTTCAAGTTCGAAGCCGGCATCGTCACCGGAACATGGTCGTTTGAATTCAGCGGCGGAGGGCAAGGGATGAAACTCGGCCCGTACGAAGCCGATTTTGAGTTCAAAGCCGAGCAAGGGCGCGCCATGGGCAACGCCATCGGGTCCTCGTTGTTCAGCGGAGCCTTTGACTCCCATTTGGGCGACTTTGGGTCCGTCGAGGAACGCGGCATCATCAACCCCGATTCCATCGTGCTGACGAATTATGTCGGCGAAAGCATGGAGGGTGGCGGCACGAAAGTCAGCCAAGGCTTTGCGGCTGAGGCTGAAGACGAGGAAGGCCCACGGACGCCACCGTGGGCGTCAGCATCATCCGAGCCCGCCCAATCCCCCGTCACCGCCTCGAGCGATCTTCTTCTTTCCCCAACACCGGCGCCAAACGAGGCCACTCCTCCTGCACCCGAGGCAGCCCCTGCCGCTGACCCCCTGCTCGCACCGCTTCCTTCCACGCCGGCAGCCCCCGAGCCTGAGATTTTGGCAGCGCCCGAGCCCGAGGCTCCGGTAGCACCGCCCGAGGCCCCACCTGAACCCGTAGTGGAAACCGCCACCTCACCTCCACCACTCCCACCTGCAGCCGAAGCAACACCTCCACCGGTTCCGCCATCCGCCCCGAGCCCTCCAAGCGCTCCCCCGTCCGGTCCTCCGACCGAGCCACCCTCAGGACCTCCATCCGGGCCCCCGAGCGGCCCACCTTCTGGACCTCCGAGCAGTCCACCCTCGGGGCCTCCATCCGGACCACCTTCCGGTCCTCCCTCGGGACCTCCATCGGGGGCGCCACCCAGCGGGCCTCCATCCGGTCCACCCTCAGGACCACCGAGTGGCCCGCCCTCGGGCCCTCCATCTGGGCCGCCGAGCGGTCCTCCTTCTGGACCACCGAGCGGACCTCCATCCGGCCCCCCTTCTCGTCCTGACGATATTTGAGGTGAGACCGTGAGCGAACGCTTTGCGATGAAATTGTGCGGGACTCAAGCCTCCTACCAGATCGTTCCCGAGGGCATTGACGGCATTGACCTCGATGCGGTTGGGGCTGCCATTGAGGCAGAAGGGTACGAGGTTGGCGTTCGTTCCCGCCTGTGCTGGACCTTCACCGACCCCTGCATCATGACGCTCTTTCCAAGCGGGAAACTGATGGTGCGAACCGAAGACAAAGATTTGGCCACCACGGTTGCCGAACGTCATGTCGAGGTGTGGATTAAGGCATGAATGGGACAGCATGAGCGTGAAGGCATGATCGACGAGGACGTCCTGGCTCATCTCCACGGCCATGGCGTTGTGGCGTATCCCACCAGCACCCTGCCCGGACTGGCCTGCTTGCCGACTTCGGAAGCGCTTGACGCCTTGTTTGCACTCAAACAACGCTCAGCGGACAAACCGGTGAGTCTCGGTGTTCTCTCGTTGGATCAGGCCGCAGCGCTGGTGGTCGTCCCTCCGGAGATTCATGCCTTGGAGGCCGCGTTCCCGAAGGGTGGATTTTCGTTCGTTCTCGACGCGATTGAACCGCTTGACCCGAGACTGGGCGGGGCGCGCGTGGCGGTTCGTTGCCTCGCCCATCCGGTGGCGAGAGCGTTGGTTGAGGCCGTGGGCCCGATCACCGCAACAAGCGCCAACGAATCGGGCGAAACGCCGGCACCTTCCGCTGAAGAAGCGGGGCGCGGTTTGGGGCTCCCTCCACACGCCGTGCTCGAAGGGACCTGCCCTGGAGGCTTGGGCAGCACCTTCGTCAACGTCACCGAGGGCGACGCTGGTGTTGAAGTAACCATTATGAGAGAGGGCGTTGTACCCACGCATAGCGTGATTGAATGGTGGAAGAGTCGCAACTGAAATATTGGCGGGATGCAGGTCATGTGGCCCGCCGTACTCTCGAAGCGATGAAGCTGGAATTGCAGCCCGGCAAAACCTTTCACGAAATCATTGAATCCGCTGAACGTTTTATTCATCGCCACGGCGGTAAACCCGCTTTTCCCGGCACCATTGCGGTCAACGACCTCGCAGCCCATTTCACGACGAACCATCAGGTGGAGGCGGTTGAGGGATGGGAAGGCGAATCGGTTCTCCAGAAGGGGGACTTGGTGAAAATTGATTTTGGCGTTCACATCAAAGGGCACATCGGCGACAATGCGTTGACGTTTGAGGTTGGCAACAGCAACGAGCACACCGAGCAAATCAAGGCGGCCAAAGAGGCGCGAGACGCTGCGGTGGAAATGCTCCACCCCGGCACGCCGTGGTACAAAGTCGGGCAAGCCGCTGCGCAACCCTCGTTGGACGCTGGATTTCAGCCGATTCGGAACCTCTGCGGCCACCAACTCAAGCCGTGGGAACTGCACGCCGGTGTCTCGGTGCCGTCCTACGCCTGCGGTAAGGACAACCAAGGCTTCCGTGGCGTGGTGGAAGAAGGCGGCGTGTATGCGGTTGAACCGTTCAACACCACCGGGTCCTCCGGGCTCATCGAAAACATCGGCCGCCATCACTCGTCCAACATCTACCGGGTCACCGGGATGACGACGTCGCGAAAGGCGCGGGCAAAAGGGCAACTCAAGCCCTTGGGCGCGCAGATGGCTCGGAACCTCGAAGAGCGGTATTCGACCCTTCCTTTCGCAGAACGATGGGCGTTCCCAATGCTGAAGAAACCGTTTCCCGATGCTGATGAAGAGAGTCTCCAAAGCAAGTGGAACGCTCTGGTGAAGAAACTCATCAGCATCCGATTCTTGGAGACGTACCACGTGCTGCGCTGCAAGGACGGCGGCAACATCGCCCAGTTTGAGCACACCGTTCACGTGACCTCCGGCGGTCCGGAGATCTTGACGGTCGAATGAAGGGCGGTTTTTTGGCTCAAAAACGCATATAAACCGGTTGATGCTACGGTTTCATGAACAGGGCTGTTGAAGTTCTCGTTGAGTGCATCCCATCCCCTCTCGGTTTCTCTCACCCTGTTCACCTCAACTCCACCCCGAGCGAACGCGTTACGCGTTCTTTTTTCTTCCCGTCGTGTTATTTACAAACCGTATGCACCACTCCCGGCGCGCGAATTCGAGGAAACACGGCGTGGGAAATTTCGCTAAAAAACCCGTTTTTTCGCGCGGGCTTGAGGATTCTGCACAGTATGGTTTAATAGAAGGACGGGCATAGGAGGGCTACCCCCAAAGGGGAAAGGAGGACAAAAATATGAAAAACGAAAACCGAAATGAAGAGGCTGTCAGCCCCGTTATCGCTACCATCTTGATGGTGGCGATCACCGTTGTGCTGGCTGGTGTGCTGTACGTGTGGGCTAGCTCCCTTGCAGAAGGCAACACCGACGGAAACCTGGCCCTCTACGCGTTCAGCGGAGAGGATGCTCAGGGTCAACCCAGCACGGGCACCGATGACAACCTCATCATGCTGACCATGGACCAGGGTGGCGACATCAACTGGGCTTCCGTCTCCGTGAAGCTCTCGATTGACGGCGGCTCCCCGGTCTTCTGCGACAACCCAGGCGGCGATGGCGGCGTCTGCGTTCTGGTGGACAACGGCCGAGACACCAACGACCAGTTCTGGTCCGTCGGTGACACCGTGACCATCGTCGAGACCGGCACCGATCTGTGCAGCAGCTCCTGCAGCATCGACGTGACCATCACGGACACCCGTGAAGAGAAGGTTATCGACACCACGAACGGCGTCCCGGCCGAGTGAGAATTTCGCCCTTGATTTCTTATGAGGCGGGCGGCTCGCCTGTCCCATGGGCGAGAACGCGGCGACCGTTCCGGTGCTGCTGAAAGAAGACGGCACGCCGTACAAAACAGCGGTGCTGATTCCCACCATCAACAACGCCGATGAACTGGATATCGTGCTTGAGCGCTTGGGCAAACAGACCTACCCGCATTTCGAGGTCGTGATTTCCGATTCAAAATCCAAGGACCACACCAAGGCCGTTTGCGAAAAACACGGCGCAACGTGGATTGAGGACCCCTCTCGCAACCGAGCGGATGCCTGCAATTTTGCCCTCAACCAAATGGACCACGACCTCGTGCTCTTCACCGACGACGACACCGTCCCCCCGCTGGACTGGGTGGCCAAGTTGATCCGTTGGTTTGACAACCCCGAAGTCGGGGCCGTCGGAGGGCCAAACTTCGCTCCTGACGACGACCCGTTTGGCGCCAAGTGCGCCGACGTGGCCTTTTGCACGAAGTTCATGACCGCCGGAACGCGCTACGGTGCTCAACCCAAGGGGGAGCTCGTCCCCATCACCCACAACCCCGGCGTCAACTGCGCTCACCGAATGGCCAACCTTCGCGAGGTGGGTTTCTTCGAAGAGGGATGCATCGGCGCAGAAGACGTCGTGCTTGACGCGAAGATTCAGCGGGCAGGTCACAAGTTGTTCATCGACCCGTCCAACGTCATGCCCCATCGGCGCCGACGGCCGTTCAAACCCTACATGAAGCAGATGCGGAATTACGGGTACACCCGGATGGTCGCCAACAAACGCTGGCCGGAGATCGCCACGTGGTCCCACACCGCCATCGGATTTTTCCCGCTCTTGGTGGTCGCTGCCCTCTCGGCGCTCGTTTACGGGGCTGTTTCAGGAGGCGCTGCCGCCGACCTTTGGTTCACGCTGGAGGGCGAATGGAATGCAGCCCGTGTTGCGTTTCACGTTCCGTTGGGTTTGATGGGTTTCTACGTCGCCCTGTCATGGTTCGGTGCCGCCATCGGAACATCGCCTCACCGCTCGGTCGGCACGGTTTTCTTCGCACCGCTCTTTGTCTTCCTCGCCCAGTGGGCGTACGGCCAAGGCGTCATCAAGGCCTGGCGGGAAATTCGACGAACCGGTGGAAAGGCGGGCGAAGGCGCGCAAATCGACGACCGGGTCCGAACGGCATGAGCAGAACACACCCGAAAACGGCGGAGCTGACCGGTGCGTCTGCCGAACGTTCTTGATGTGCTCGAGGGCGTCTTCCTTCGTGCCGCCGAGTCTCGCTGAACGCTTGTCGGCCTTGGATCAACCCGACCACGCCAGCGACACCGCCGCCATTTGGTCTTCGATCCGGCCCGTGTTGGTCATGGGGCGTGTGGCGATGGTCCTGTCGATCATCGCGCTGAGCGAATTGTTTGATGATGCGCGCCTTGGAGGACTCACCGTTGGCGTTTGGGCCCTCATCGCCGGCATTCCGCTTTTCCTTCTCGCTTCCGTGGGCATCACCTACGGCGACCGGCTGGCGAAGAGCGAGGCGGAGAACGAGGCTCGCAAGCCGTGAACGGTAGCAAGCAATCAAAAAGACAAGCGAACATGCAGAGGCATGCGAAAACCGGTAGCGATTCTGCTCACGCTTCTGCTTTTGGCGCTGCTCCCCTCGGGTGCCGTCCACGCGAAAGAAGACGGCATCTACAACCGCTCGAACGGGTGTTCCTGCCACGGGTCATCCAGCGGATTTTCCGCTCAGTTAACGGGTTTACCCTCGGCGTACACGCCGGGAACAAGTTACACCCTCGGCGTCAGCATGGCGGGTTCACCGGCCACGGGCGGCTTCAATCTGGAGGTGAGCAAAGGCACCCTCTCCAATCCCGACGCCAACACCCAAGTGGCGGGCAACGGGCTGCAAGCCACCCACGATTTCTCACCCGGAACGACCTCGTGGAGCCTTGATTGGACGGCTCCTTCAGCGGGGTCGGGAGCAACGCAATTCGACCTCGCAGTCCTGTCTGCGAACAACAACGGATTCACCAGCGGCGACAGTTACGCCACCACCTCGTTGTCGGTGAGCGAGGCGGTGTCCACCAACAACCCCCCCGAGGTCAGCGATGTTGCGCTCACCCCCGCCCAACCCACCACGTTGGACGCCCTCACCGCCACCTACACCTACGCCGACGAGGACGGCGACGGGGAAAGCGGGACGGTGTTCGCTTGGCATCGCAACGGTGTTGTTCAAGCCGCCCACACCTCGGCAACCCTGCCTGCCAGCGCAACGAACAAAGGCGACATCTGGTTCGTTTCGGTCACGCCCTCCGACGGCGTGGACGAAGGAGACACCGTCAACTCGGCGACCGTCACCGTGCTCAACAGCGCGCCCGCCGTGACCGACCTCGAGGTGAGTGACGAAGCCCCGGACACGTCCGACGATGTTTCGTTCACCTTCGCCTCGAACGACCCTGACGGCGACACCGTCGCTTCGAGCGAATCCAGGTGGCGCCTTGACGGCACGCCCCAAGCCTCGCTTCACAACACGAGCACCTTGCCAGCTCTGGCCACCCGTCCCGGCGATGTCTGGGACGTTCAAGTGCGGGTGGCCGACGGTGAAGATGTTTCAGCGTGGTTCACCTCCGCTCCGGTGATGATCGGTTCAACGAACGAAGCCCCGACCGTCGCCAACATCACCGTTTCACCTTCGCAAAACCCGACCACCGCTGACGCCATCGCCCTCTCATGGACCGAAAGCGACCCCGAGGGCGACGCCATTGTCGAAACCGAACTCGTTTGGACGAAGAACGGAGAGGTCCAACCGGAACTTGACAACCTCAACCCGCTCCCGGCTGAACACACAACAAAGGGGGACCTGTGGCAGGCGAGCGTGAGCATTTCCGACGGACTTGCGTGGTCGCAAGCTCAAACCGGACCCGCAATCACCGTGGCCAACGCCCACCCGTCGTGGTTGAGGCAACGCTGGAGTCGGCTTCGTTTTCCGCTCTGCACGACCTCCATCTCAACCTCACGACCGAGGATCCCGACGGTGACGAGCGCTCGGTGGAGACCGTGACGTGGTACATGGACGGCGAAGCCCAAGCCGCAGGCAGCGACGCCTTGCGCATGGAGGCTTCCCGGCTTCAGCGCGGCCAATCCTGGCACGCCGTGGTGACGGTGACGGACGGCACGGACGGTTCAAGCGAATTCACGACGGCTGCAGTTCTCATCGAGAACGCCCCGCCGACCGTAGCGTTTTCTTGGCCGACGGCCTCCTCTTCACTCGTTGACCTGCTTCCAACGCTCACGACGAGCGATGTGGACGGCGACGACGTCACGCTCACCGTATCGTGGTTCAAGAACGGCTTCCGAGATGCTGCCTTGGAGAACGCGACCGGCGTCCCCGCTGGCAAACTCGCCCCCGGACAGGTATGGACCGCGGTGATTCAAGCAACGGACGGTCAGAGCACAAGCGAAGTGCAGGAACACACGCACGTCGTGGCGAACCTTGCGCCAACCGCCGCCGTGGATGTTCGCTCGACCCAGGTTTGGTTCGGAGAAACCATCCTCCTGTCCGGCGAAGCCTCAACCGACGCCGATGGAGGCGACCTCTCCTACCGCTGGTCATGGGGGAGCCAAAGCGCAACCGGGGTTGAGGTGGCGTTGGTATTGGATGCCAGCGAAACCGTGACCTTGACCGTGACCGACGCCAACGGCGCCACGGCGACGGCAACCATCGACTTGGAGCCGGTCAACGGGCCGTTCATCAGCGACCTTGAGGCCACCCCGCAAAACAACGGAGAAGTTGACCTCGAGTGGAATTGGAACGGTGACGTGACGAGCTTCAACGTGCTGCGCAACGGCGTTGTCATCGGACAAACCGATTCAACCCGCTTCACCGACCTCCCGCTGATGAGCGGGCCGACCGCCTACACCGTTCAGCCCTTCAACGACGAACGGGTGTTCATCGCCGGTGCGGATGCCGTGGACGCTGAGGTCGTCTTGACCGGTGTCGAGGAGCCGTCACCGTCGGACCTTGGTGGATTTGTCTTGGGCGGTGTTCTGCTGCTGGCCTTGGCGCTCATGCCGCTGGCCGCCCTCCGAAAAGGAGGTGAAGAAGCGTGACCCGGCATCGCCTGTTGGGCGTTCTCGCCATGCTCTTGCTCGCCTCGAGCCAAGGAGCCGCAAACCCCAGCGGCGTTGGTGCGGGCACCTTTGATGCGCAATGCGGTGGAGCCTGCCACGGCGACGCCGACATGAACCGGTCCTCGCCCGCAACCGTGACCGTTGAAGCGCCTGAGGTGGCGTACGATGCGTTGTTGACCAGCGTTTCCGTCACCGTTTCAAACATTCAAACCACCACCAACGGCCTGTTGGGCGTCTTCCTGCTCAGCGACCTCTCCGGTGCCGAGGACACGCCTGCCGACGACGGTTGGACCGTGATCTCCAACAGCGAAGGGGGTGTGGAAAATTACGTCGAAGCGCAAATCGCTCCCGGGCAAACCAATCACACCGTTTCGTGGACCTTGCGAGCCCCCGCCGTAGGAACCTACAACCTCCACGCCGCCATTCACCACGGCACGCAAGACGGCAGCGAAGCACCGTTCTTCGGAGCAACCGCTTCTCCGGCCACCGTCAGCGTGGTGGAGGTACCGGAAAACCTCCCACGCCTCTCAGCAACGTTCACGCCGCCGACCCAAATCACCGTGGGTCAAGACACCGAAGTGAATCTTCAAACCGAATTTGTGGACGTCGTCGCCGTTGACTGGCGAACCGTGGGCGGTGAAGCCCAAACAGCCAGCGTGCGCCAACTTGAGGACGGTTCGTGGGCGTTCACGCTTCCAGCGAGCGTTCAACCGGTTGTCATCGAGTGGCGCGCCCATCTCGAAGGCGAAGGGCCCCCCCAAACCACCCCTTGGTTCCAAATCAACAGCGACGATGCGTCGTGGTCGGTTGACGAACCCACGGCCTACGTTCAATCGCTGGCGATGTTGGTGGCGGCGACGTCCCTTTTCGTCGGCCTCCAACACCGGCGCTCCCAAAGCTCACTGAAAGCCTACGAAGCGGATTTGAATGAAATTGGAGGTGAGGACTGATGGTTTCCGCAGGTACGCTTCACGTGGTGAGCACGGAAATGACCGTTGGCGCCTTTGCGATGGCCGGAGCCGCCTTCCTTCTCGCCGGCCTCGCCAGCCACGACCTGTTGGGGATGCGACGCCATCTCACCCTCGCCGACAACGTTGCGCACTTCGCCCTCGCCTTCGGCTTGCTGTCGATGCCGATGGCCATCATGACCGGTATCCAAGCGAGTCCCGGCGAAGGCGTTGACCACCCGCTGCTCATCAACAAAATGCTGCTCGCCTCAACGGCCTTCGGCTTGGCGTTTGGTGTCTTGCTGACGCGATGGCGACAAGGTTCCGAGGTCTGGTTGCACGAATGGGGTCGCCGCTGGCAGGCGCTCGGGGGCATGGTGGCCGTGGGCCTCATTCTCACCACCGCATCCATTGGCGGCACCTTTACGCGTGGCGAATCGCTCTTGGACATGCTGCATCTGCCATACGAGCACGTCCCGCTGATGCCGATTTGGCTCTCCGGATTCATCATCGTCGTGGCGACAGTCAACCTGGTGCTGCTTCGACGCCCGGCTCAGGTCTGATCACAAACCGGCCATGTCGCCGGTTTGGATGGTCCATTGACTGGCGTAGACGCCGCCGGACGCGACGAGTTCGTCGTGGAGACCTCGTTCGACGATGGCACCGTCGACCATGGACAGGATTTCGTTGGCGTTTCGGATGGTGCTCAGTCGGTGAGCGACCGCAATCGTCGCCCGGTCTTTGCCCGTTGAGAGCAGGTTTTCCTGAATGCGTCGCTCCGTTTCAGCATCCAAGGCGCTGCTCGCTTCGTCGAGAATGAGCAGGCTGGGCGACTTCAGGAGGGCTCGGGCGAGGGAAATTCGTGCACGTTGACCGCCGCTGAGCATGGCGCCGCGGTCACCGACCAAGGTGTTCATGCCCTCTTCGAGTTCCTGAACGAAGTCCCAAGCACCCGCCATGTGGAGGGCCGCTTCCAATTCGGCATCCGTGGCCTCTTGGTTGTAGATGACGTTGTCCCGAACCGAGCCGTAAAACAAGAAGGGGTCCTGGCTGACAAAACCGATGGCTTCGCGCAACGAGTGCAGGGTGAAGGCCGTGATCGGTTTGCCGTTGACGAGTACCTCCCCGCTGTCGGGGGTGTAATAGCGCATGATGAGTTTCAAAATGGTGGTCTTGCCGGCTCCCGTGTGCCCCATGATGCCGAGGAAATCGCCTCCTTCAACCTTGAACGAAATGCCGTTGAGCACCTTGATGGAGGTGTTTGGATAGGTGAAGAACACGTCCTTGAACTCAATGGTTTGAAGGCCGCCTTCAAGGGGGACGGCATCGGGTTCGTCGACGATGGTGGGCTCAAGATCAACCGCTGCGAAGACGCGCCGGGCTGCCGCTTCGCCCCGTTGAAGTTGGTTGACGAGGATGCCGAAGATGAACATCGGCATCGTCATTCGGGTGCTGATGAGCAAGAAGGTCACCAATTGCCCCGTGGTGATTTCGCCCGTGCTGGCGAGGTAACCGCCGGCGGTCACGAGCAGTCCAAACGCCACGCCGGCGACGGCGTAAATCATCGGAATGAAGCGGTTGCGGTCCTTGCTCGCACCCATGGCTTGGTCACGGTAGGAACCGGATTCAACCGAAACACGGTCGGCTTCCCACTCCTCAGCGTTGTAGGCTTGAACGACGGCGATGCCCGAAATCAGGTTCTCGAGAATGGCGTGGATGTCCCCCGTGGACTCGCGTTGTTTGCGGTATTTTCGTTGCACGCGTGTCGAGAACCAGTAGACCGCCGGAACGATGAACAGAATCGGAGCGAAGAGAACGGCGGCCAACCTCCACGACATCAGGACGAGAATGATGAAGGCCGTGGCGAAGGTGATGACGATCCGAATGATGGAGGTGGAGGAATCGGAGACCACGTCCTCGAGTTGATTGACATCGCTTGAGAGGACCGACATGATTTGACCCGTCTGACGCAGGTCGTAGTACGAGGCTTCCATGGCGATGAGCGAGCGCGTGGCGTCCATCCGAAGGTCGTGCTGGATGTTGTAACCCAAGGTCTGCCAGGCGTATTCGGAAATGCCTTGGAAGATGGCGAGGCAGAGGAAACCGAGGAAGATCAGAATCCCGTAGCCGTACGCCGGGTCGCTGTGAATACCGGTGACCATGTCTTGGACGATTTGCGGTCCAGAGAGCACGTCGGTGGTGAAATAGTCCACGGCCAAACCGATGGCGACAAACGGCATGAGGTCGAAGAAGCGCGCGGCGGCGTTGGCGAAGATGCCCGTGAACACACGTCCGGGGTATTTTTTGGCGTAAGGGACCACGCGCCAAATCTGCTTTCCGAGAACCTCCGCGCCCTCGTTGATGTCTTCGGGGGACATCATGTCCTTGCCGCCGCCGGACGCGTGGGCTCTCGTCATGGAGCAACGCCCCAGTCTGCATCTCTTGAACCCTCGCTCACTTGGTGGATTCACCGAGACCATCCAACCAATCTTTGATGAGGGTTCTCGGTTTCCCATCAATCATGCAGAGGCAACGCCGTCGAGCCACCGTTTTGTTTTCAACGCTGATGTTGCTCCAAGTTCTCTCCCCAGCGGTTCTCGTTTCGGCTCAATCCACCACCTTGGAAGCCCAAAGCGATGCGGACTTGGCGGGATTGGCTCAACTCGGCATCGCACCGATGGCGACGGCGGAATACGGATGGCTGGCTTCGGAAGCCGGCACGGATGTATCTCGTCTCCTGTTCAGAGACGTGACCCTCGTCGCCCCGATGGATTGGGCCGACCTGACGGGGGAATCCCGGGTTGACGGTTTCCATCTCCTCAGCCACGCCTACCCGGTGCCGACCGACTGGCACGGCCAATTGGCCGCAGCCGGCATCGAATGCTTCTCCTTCCTCCCACCGAGCGGCTTCCATTGCGATGTTGGGGGCAGCACCCCTGCCCAACTGGCCGCCCTCAACGTTCTCGGCATGGCGCGAATGGATGCGGTCGACAAGGTCCAGACCGACCTTGTGCGAGGAATGAACGGCCTTGAGATGTATTCACCCAATCCCTTTGTGAACGACGATTGGGCCATGGTGAACATCATGCTCGCCGGTGACGCTCTGCCCGAAGGGACGAGCGCACAGAGCGGTGTGGAAGTGGACTCCCACAGCGGACGGTTCGCCACGGCTACCGTTGACAGCGGTGGTTTGGCTTGGCTGGCGCACCAAGACACCGTCGAATGGATTGAAGCCAAGCCGTTTTTTGAAATCTTGAATTCAAAGGGAATTGAGGTGATGAACGTCACCGATGTCTGGAGCGGAACCAACATGGCCGCCATCAACACCGGTTGGTCGGGACTTGACGGTTCGGGCATCATCGTCACGGTGGCCGACACGGGTCTTGACAACGGCGTGAACAACACCAACATGCACCCCGATTTCCGGGACCACATCACGGGGATTCTCTCCTTCCCTCCCACCGCAGCAGAGTGCTCGTATTACAGTTTGAGTCCGTGCGGAGACGATGCTGAGGACCTCCACGGGCACGGAACCCACGTGGCGGGATCGGTTTTGGGAGACGGGACGCACAGCAACGGCGCCATCATCGGTGCTGCACCGGAGGCCCACCTCCTGTTCCATTCCATCGCAACCACGCTGAACAACGGCGATGAGTCGCTCATCGGCATTCCCAACGACCTCGATGACATGTTTTCCCTTGCATGGGCCAACGGCAGCCGTGTCCACACCAATTCTTGGGGTTCGGACGTAGCAGGAGCTTACACCACCTCTTCGGCGCAAGCCGATGCCAGCGCCCGTACCTACGACGAGTTGGTGATCTTGTTCGCCGCCGCCAACGAGGGAGCAGACGCCAACTCGGACGGCGAAATTGATTTGGATTCCATGGGTTCGCCGGCCACGGCAAAGAACGTCCTCACCGTGGGTGCAGGGGAAAACGACCGGGCCAACATGACCTGGACATGGGGGTCAGCCTTCGGTTATCCTGCCTCTCCGGTTTCGGGCGACAAAATTGCCGATAACCCCCAAGGAATGGCAGCATTTTCATCCCGTGGACCGGCCGACGACGGCCGCCTCAAACCCGAGGTGACCGCCCCTGGAACCATGATCCTCTCGACCAAGTCACGCAGCACGAGCGACACCGGTTGGCTCGCCCACAACGCCAGTTACACCTACATGGGCGGGACGAGCATGGCCACGCCGCTGACCGCAGGCGCAACGGCGCTCCTCTTGCAACACCTGATGGACAACGAAGGTGAGAGCGCCCCCACGTCGGCCCTCATCAAAGCCATCTTTACCGCAAGCGCACATGACATGGATGGACAGTATTCCTCGTCGACCAACGGTGCCGGTGAAGCCGCTCCAAACAACCACGAAGGTTGGGGTCTGGTCAACATGACGCAGGCCATCAACACCTCCTGGCTCCAAGGCGAATCGGTCACCACAAACGCTGAACGGGGATGGTCGTTCAACGTCCCCGCCAATGCTGCTGACATCAATTTCGCCCTGTCCTGGACCGACCCGGCCTCAACGCCTTCGGCCAGCACCAACCTCGTGAACGACCTTGACCTTGCGTTCAAGAGCCCTTCGGGAACGTGGACCAACTTGTCCAACAACCTCGACAACACGCGGGGGCTCACGCTCGCAAGCCCTGCGCAAGGCACCTGGGAAGTCCACGTGCTTGGCTCCAACGTCCCGACTGGACCTCAGTTCTTCGCCCTCGCGATGACGGGGGATTACACCCTCACCAACCTCACCCAAGACACGGACGGGGACGGCTACGAGGACGACGATGACGACTGCAACAACACGGCCGGCACCTCCACCGCCGATCGAACGGGATGCCCCGATACCGACAACGACGGGTACTCCAACCCCGACGGCAACTGGACGGTGAACGACGGCGCCGATGCCTTCCCGTCCGATGCGACCCAGTGGGAAGACAGCGACTTTGATGGCTACGGCGACAACGCTGCCGGTACCGAACCCGACGCGTGCATTTCGCTGGCAGGGAATTCCACAAGCGACCGCTTCGGCTGCACCGACACCGACGGCGACGGGTTCTCCGACGGCGACAGCGGGTGGACAACCTCCAACGGGGCCGATGCGTGCACAACCGTAGCAGGACCCTCGGACGAAGACCGGAACGGGTGTGCAGACCAGGACGGGGACGGGTACTCCGACCCCGACAGCGGTTGGACCACGGCCAACGGCGCAGACGCCTTCCCCACCGACAGCACCCAATGGGCCGACAGCGATGGCGACGGCTACGGCGACAATCCCCCTCCCGCCACTTCAGGCGATGGATGTCCGAGCACCTCAGGCACCTCGATTCACGACCGCTACGGGTGCACCGACACCGACGGGGACGGGTATTCGGACCCCGACGTGTTGTGGACAACCTCAAGCGGTGCGGACGCCTTCGCTTCCGACAACACCCAATGGGCTGACAGCGACGGTGACGGCTACGGCGACAACGCCACCGGAAACAACCCCGATGCGTGCCCGAGTCAATTCGGAACCTCGACGGAAGCCGGTCGACTCGGCTGCACCGACACCGACGGGGACGGCTACGCCGACGTGGACGATGCCTTCCCGAGCGAAGCCACCCAATGGGCCGACAGCGATAGCGACGGCTACGGCGACGAAGCCAGCGGGTTCGAAGGCGATGCGTGTCCGAGCACCAGCGGTACGTCGACCCGGGACCGGTTCGGGTGCACCGACACCGACAACGACGGGTCATCGGACGGGGATGCAAACTGGACGACGACCGACGGCGCTGACATCGCCCCGAACGATTCCACCCAATGGTTGGACTCGGACGGCGACGGTTACGGCGACAATCCCTCCGGAACCAACGGCGACGCTTGCCCCCTCATCGCAGGGAACTCGACCAACGACCGACGAGGCTGCACCGACAGCGACGGCGACGGCTACTCCGATCCTGACGTGTTGTGGACCACGGACGACGGCGCCGATGCGTACCCTCTCGACCCCACCCGCTGGGGCGACAACGACGGTGACGGGTTCGACGATGGCTTGGACGACGATTGTCCAACCGTGTTTGGAACGTCCGTCCACGACCGGAAAGGCTGTCCGGACCAAGACGGGGACGGCTACTCGGACCCCGACAGCGGTTGGACGACGGGCGACGGCGCCGACGCCTTCATGACCGATTCATCGCAGTGGAACGACACCGACGGCGACGGTTTTGGGGACGAGCCCACCGGTTCCCTGCCCGATGCCTGCCCCAACACCTACGGTGAGTCGTGGCAGAACGGCACCTTGGGTTGTCCTGACGCCGATGAGGACGGTTGGGCCGACAGCGAGGACAGCCATCCAAACGAGGTCACGCAATGGTTGGACGGTGACGGTGACGGCTACGGTGACAACCCCGGCGGTGTCAACCCCGATGCATGCCCGACGGCCTACGGAAACTCCACCCAAGGTAACCGACTTGGTTGCCCCGATACCGACGGCGACGGTTGGGACGACGCCATCGATGCCCTCCCCAATTTGGCGACGCAATGGCTTGACCAGGACGGTGACGGCTACGGCGATAACGCCAGCGGCTTGCAGCCGGACGCTTGTCCCGGCGAAAGCGGAACCTCAACCGAAGACCGCTACGGCTGTGTTGACGACGACGGTGACGGCTACTCCAATGCGAGCGACGCCTTCCCCGACGACCCTACTCGCTGGGTCGACACCGATGGTGACGGCTACGACGATGCTGAAGACGCCTGTCCGTTCACCAACGGCAACTCAAGTCTGGACCGCTTCGGCTGCTTGGACTACGACGGCGACGGTGTTTCCAACCCGAGCCCGGCGGTCGGTAATCAATCGGGATGGAACCTCAGCGATGGGGCCGATGCCTTCCCTTACGACGCCACCCAAACCGCCGATCAGGACGGCGACGGCTTCGGTGACAACGCTTCGGGGATGCAAGCCGATGCGTGTCCCACCACGTCCGGCACGTCTACCGTGGACCGGTTTGGATGCGAGGACGGCGACGGCGACGGAACTTCGGACACGAACGATGCCTTTGCCGATGATGCGAGCCAATGGAACGATGCTGATGGCGACGGCTTTGGCGATCATCCAAACGGCACCCAAGCCGATGCTTGTCCAAATGCGGTGGGAACCTCCACCTTGGGCGGGTTTGGATGCCCTGACGGCGACGGCGACGGAGCGGGCGACGAACTTGACCTGTGGCCCACGGACGCCACCCAATGGTTCGACAGCGACGGTGACGGCTACGGTGACGAAGCCTCAGGGACCGATGGCGACGCCTGTCCCGGCGAGGCTGGAACCTCGACCATGGGCGGAACCGCAGGCTGCCCGGACAACGACGGCGACGGCTGGGCCAACGATCAGGACGCCTTCCCCGACCAGGCGAGCCAACACGCCGATGGAGACGGTGACGGGTACGGCGACAACGCCAGTCTCGGCGCCCATCGCCCCGACCACTACCCGAACGACGGCACCCGGTACGCTGCAGAAGCAGCGATGACCTGTTCGCCGGTGAGCATCGACGTTGATTTGGCCGCAAGCGGTTGGTTCTCCTTTACTTGCACCTTGAGCACGACCATGGCTTCGGCGTTTGCCGCCAACGTGAACTGGGAGGCAACCAACAACATCGTGGGCGAGAATTCCAACCACTTCATCACCTTCACCTCGGAGAGCGGAACCTCGCAAACGGTCACCTTCTCGGGGACGGCAAAAGCCACCGGGAACCACCAACTGCAGCTCTCCGCCCGAGAGCCCGGTGCGGAGTACCCCATGGACACCGTGACGGTCGTGATTCGGGCCACCGATTCCAACGCACCCGTGATCACCGCCGATGAAGCGGAAGGTTCGGGGTTGAGCACCCTCATTGAGAATCCGGTGATTCAGGCCAGCATGGCGGTGTTGATTCTCTTTGTCCTGATGGGCGCCCTGATGCTTCGGGGCCGTGCGAAAAGTGCGAAAGAAAGCGAGCGCCGTGCGCGCCGCATGGCCGATTACCGAGACACGCACGGCATGGTGGACCTGCCGCAGCGAAGCATGGTCCAGCAGCAACGTCCGCCACCAGCAAGTCGGCTGCGGGAGAGCTCCATTTTCGACGAGTTCCGGAAGCGTTGAGCGAGCCCCTCCAACCGATTCCCTCAAAGGGGGGAGGCGATTGGATGAAATCACCACAAGCGGATATGGTGAAGTGGTTATCATCTGAGGTTTCCAACCTTATGTCGTGGGTTCGACTCCCGCTATCCGCACCTCTTCTCGCAGGAAGCAAGGCCCTCGACATCCTTGGACCAACAAACATGAAAGGCTGAGCCAAGGGGTTGTTGTAACGAACAACGAGGCGATTGATGTGAACTTCCTGCTCCTTTGCTTGCTGACCTTGTGGCTGTACCTCCCCGGTTTCCTGGCGAACACCTTCGCCATGATGTGGGGGAAATGGCTGCCCAAAACGGGATACGGACCTTGGCCCATCGACGGGGGACGCCGATGGAAAGACGGCAACCGAATCCTGGGGGACGGGAAGACATGGAACGGTTTGATCGGTGGGTCGCTCACGTCCGGCCTTCTTTGCGTGCTGCTGGCCAACCTCGTGAGCGAAGGAAGCATGGCCACGGTCTTTGACGACGGGGCAACCGTCTTTGCTCATCCCTTGGTCGGGGCAGAATCGGCCTGGTTCTACATCGGTGGCACCACCGGGGCTGCCTTCGTCCTGGGGACCTTTCTGGGCTTTGCCTGCCTGCTCGGCGACAGCGTTGGCTCCTTCGCGAAACGCCGTCGAGGCCTGAAACGAGAAGGCGATGTCTCCTCAAAAGCGCCGCTCTTGGATACCTTGCCCTTTGCAATCATGGTGTTTTTGCTCGGTCAACTTTTCCTCGGGCCCTCCGTGTTGGCTGCAGAAGAACTCCGCTTGCCGATGCTCGCCCTCGTTCTCATCACGCCGGTCCTTCACCGCTCGTTCAATCTCATCGGTTACAAAATCGGTTGGAAAGACGTTCCGTATTGACGCGAAGCCGTTGGTGAGGGCCAAGCCCTATGAAGGCCAAGCAGGACGCCTCGGCATGATGGGCACCTCCAACGCCACCGCTCGAGCCCTCCTGCTGGTCTCGTTGATGCTCATCGCCCCGCTCTCGGGGTGCTTTGGTGAAGACGAGGTCAAACCCATGACCGCCGAGAACGCCCTCACCATCGACGGCGTCGCCGCCAGCGAAGTGACGCTGCGCGCCGGAGAATGGCACGATGTGCTGCTCATGGGCGAAGGCCTTCGTCTGAGTGCGTCCGCACACGACATTCTGCTGTTCGTCAATGGTAGCCTGGACCTTGACAGTTCGGTGCCGGTGAACGGCGACCGGGTGCTGGTTCAATTGCTCACAACGCCGTACACGACCGCTGTTGAGTTGACCGTCTACGCCAAGGACGGTCAAAAGACGGTGGTTGACTTGCCCATCACCAACGGAACGCCGATCGTCAGCGGTGAGGCGTGGTACGAAAAAATGGATTACATCACCTGCGACACGCCATCCGACGATTGCGGTGCCTACAACCACCGCTGGATGGGAAGTCCAAACCCGCAATTCGAGCGAGCAGCGGCCTACTTCCAAGGTCACTTTGAGGGCCTCGGCTACGACACCCACTTGATGCGCGTGGTTGACACCCTCAACCCAACGCAACCCGAATCCTTGAACGTGATCGCCTGGAAGCAAGGACGTTCGAGCGAGTGCGTGCAAGGCATGGGCGCTCACATGGACATTGCACCGCCTGCAGGGCCCCCGGGCGGCGGTACATGGGAAGGCGCCTACGACAACACGGCCGGAACCGTGACCATGATGCTCTACGCTCAGGTTCTTGCCGATATGGAGGTGGAATGCGACACGTTCCTCGCCCTCTGGTCCTCTGAAGAAGAGGGTTTGCGAGGCTCCAACGCCTTCGCCAACAACGACTGCGATGCCTGCTTGCCCCAAGATAAGGAACTCCGCTTCTACATCAACATGGACATGATGGGCATCTCCTGGCCCGCCGTGAAAGAAAACGGCGACCCGTTCCCCTACCACGCATGGTCCGGGCCCGATAGCGACCCTGAAACCCAAGACGTCGCCATCACGAGCATTCTGGACCACGTTCATCGAAACATCCTCAACGCACCCATGGACCTGCGCATCGACGGTTCGTACGGCGCTGGATGCGACCAGCATTGGGACGACCACAGCAATTTGGTGATGGACGTCCACGAGGACACCTTTGGACGATCGGACCACGTCACGTTCAGGAACTTGGGCGCACAGACCATCTTCCATCTCGGTGCCTACGACGACGATTATTCGGCCTATCACTCCCCTCAAGACACCCTTGAGAACATGGTTGCCGTGGTCGGGGGTCAGGAAAACCTCGAGGCCAGCATTGAATTCGTGATGTGGGCGGCCATGCTGGAGTTCTTCTTCGCCGACCAAACGCCGGAAATTCGCAACGTCAACGCCTGAGGGAAGGAACGAAACTTCATCAATGAATTCAACAACCTTCGGTCGTGGGTGAAGACGAACTCGGTGAAGGGTTGGCGCCTCAACCCAAGCTCCCGTTCCGGGCCCGTCATGCAGCGTCGCTCTCGCTTACGGCAGGCTTCCTGCTTGCCTTCAGTGAAATCGTCTTCAACCTGATGACCGGCGACAACGTGGTTGACGCCGTTTGGCCTCATGCGGTTCGTTCGCTGGATTGGACCATGGCGTTGCGTGCGTCAGCAGCGTTGCCGTTCTCCATCGCCATCGTCCTCTCCGCCTCGTCCTTTTTCGGACGCCGTGCTTACCTCACCTCGAAACATCACGAACGAATCCGGTTGGTTCTGTTTGCTGTGCTGGGCTTCGTTCTCGGCTTCCTCACGATTCATTTCATCATGGACGTTGCGTACTTGCGAGGGGCGTTCTTGCTCTTGCCCACCCTCTACGGATGGACCCTTGCGATGGTGTTATTGGTGCTCGGGGGCCCGCCGACCCTGCGTTCACCCAGTGGTGAAGGTGTCTCTTGGCCCAAAACCGCCCACCTCTTGGGGGTTTTTTTTGCGGCTTGGTTGGTCATGCCGGGCATCCCTGCGCTTGTGGGCATGGCCCCGGCACCTCCCGATGCACCCCGAATTGGATACGGTTCAACCCCCGGGCCGTACGACACGGTTCAATTCTCCTCGCCCTACACCATGCCCGCCGAGGTCCTTGCGGTTCAAGGCGATCTCGAAGACGACGTCACGTTCAGCGTCCATCTCACCCTTCCTGACCTTCCCGAAGACACCCCGCTGACAACGGTCCCGCTGGCCGTCTTGCTCCACGGCTTTGGTTATCCCGACGTCAATGCGTACCAGACTTGGATTTCCCACCTAGCGGCCAAGGGCATGGCTGTGGCATTCCTGCAATACCCTTCGGATCTGAGGCCGGAAGGGCATGAAACCTTTGATGAGGTCTACGAAGCGGGCACCTCGAACTTCTTGCAACACACCTACCGGAACCTTTCGATACGGGCGGCGATGGACCATCTGGACGCCTTGGCGATGGGTGAAGATCGCGACCCCCGCATTGACAAAACCATTGGGGGCGTGATCATCGACCCTTCATCGCTCTGGGTGGGTGGTCACAGTTTGGGGGCGGCCTACACCTTCCTGAGTCTTGACGACGCCTTTGAGCGAGGATGGGGGGACCATGCATTGGTCGTCGCCCTTGAGGCCCCCGCAAGTCGGCCGATGCAGGACGCCTTGCAGCACGATTTCGCCCGGATTCCGGCCAATACGCTGGTCCAAATCGCCGTCGCCGAAGACGACATGAGCGTCGGGATGTGCCCCGGAGCCTTCCATCAGGCACAGTTTGGGACCCTTCCCGAAGAGCGAAACCAACTCATTGTGGTCCGTTCCGACAAATACGGGTTCCCTCGACTCGTGGCGAGCCACTACATGCAAACCGACCCCGCCCACGACCGGTTGTCCGATTGGGGCTTTTACCGTCGCATTGACGCTCAAGCGGATTACATCGTCGCCCAAGGCCGAAACGACACCTTCACGGCAGACTTTGCCTATCAATACATGACGGATGAAACGATGCTCACCGGGATGGGTCAATGGGAAGACGGGACGCCCGTCCTGCCTCTCCGGTTGATTCACGACGCCATCAACACCGATACAGCCTTCAAAACGTGCACCTGAGGAGATGAACAACGTGGGAGAACAGAGCATCGGGCAGGACATCAAAGCGCTTTGGAAGTACATTGGAGGCTCGGCCTTCCTCGCATCCATGTGTTGTTTTCCAAGCGTCGTGTTGGTGTTCTTCGGCCTTGCGAGCGTCTCCTCCGCCGCTGCGCTTTCCAACGACTTGTATTGGGGAACCAACGGGATGGGCTGGTTCCGTCCGTTGCTGTCCGCCGTAAGCGTGGTTTTGGTGCTCGTTGGGTTGACCCTCTATTTCCGAAGCGAAGGCATCTGCACGCTCGACCAGGCCAAGAAACAACGAACACGCATCGTCAACACCTCTCTGGTCGTGTTGATTTTGAGCACGCTGATCTATCTGGTGTTCAACTACGTCGTGTTAACCGAGGTGGGCATTGCCTTGGACCTGCCTTGGGAGAGCAGTCGCTTCTGGGAGTGATTACCGAGCGTTTCGTTGGGTGTTGCAACCCACGCCCCAATCGGGATTGGCGTTCATCGCCGCCTTGGTTTGGTCCAAGAGCACGTCCTCGGGCGTGCGTTCGGGGACTGGTTTTGGTCGAGAGGCGAGGGAAAAATGATACTCCTCGTCAGTCCAATATTCCAATTGGATTTTTGATTTTTCAATTGGAATCTGACTCCTATTGTTATCAATTGGAATTTGAATATCCCTCGGGTTGAGGTGCATCCCCAAACCCATCGCTTTCTGAACCGCTTCCTTCCCCGTCCACAACCGCATGGCCTGTTCAGGATGCAGCCGAAGTTGTTCAAGTTCCTCGCCTTTGGCGATGAGATCAAACGCGTTTTGAGCCAACGCACGCTCCAACGGTTCGAGGTCAATGCCGATGCATCGGCCAGCAGGACCCAACGCCACCACCGCCCTTCCGCCGCTGTGAGCGATGGAGATGGACGGCAACGGTGTACGCCGCCACGCACCTTGGATGAAGGCAAGTGACGGAGCACGCTGTTCGCTTCGCAGGACCTCCAGGGCGGACAAATCCCGCTCTCCGTGCGCCATCAGGGCTTGGCCGAGCAACCACCGTCCGGTCAAGTGTTCGTTGCGCCGTTTCTCGGTTGCAAACGTCGCCACCTCGCCGGCGTCTGCCAGCGGGACGTCGGCGAGAGCATGAGCGTGCACGGGACTTGCAAAGAGGCGGACGCCGGGCACGGGTGAACTCAATTCCGTCATGCCCGTCATGGACACCACCATCAGCGCTCGAGCGAGAACCGTTGGCCCTCTTCAACCGTGGCCATGGCCTTCAGTTTCAATCCCTTGAGGGAAAGCACGGGCGCGTCGTCCTCGCCGACGATCAACACATCGTGCTCGGTGACGCCGTCGTCGTGATGAGCCGTTTGCAAACTGCGGAGACGAAGGTGTTCGTCCGCTTCAGGAACGCGAAGCATGGTGGACCATGCGATGCCGACGGGAAGGCTGCTGTATCCAAGCGATTCCATGGCCACCAAACCGGCATTTTGGAAGCCGGCTTCGATGAGCATGGGCAGGGCTTCGAGCAGCACCGTCTCGCCGGCTTGCTCGTTAGCAAACTGATCGGTGGCCGGAAGTTGATGGCGCATCAGGGCCACGCCATCGATGCCGATGGCATTCTCGTCACCAAACCCAGCGAGCACGCCACCGTGAGATTGGAAGCGGGGCCCGTGGAAATATCGCGAATAGATGAACTCGGGGCCGTGGAGCAACACACCGCCCGGCGGCGTGCCGATCGTGGGCAACGCTTCGACTTCATGCTGCAAAAACGGCCGAAGGTCTTCCTGCTTGTTGACCAGACGAACCGTGGCCACGTGGTGTTCTCGCTCACCGAAACGCTCGCCTTTTGAGTTCGTCAAATCCGAAACCAAGCGGCAACGCACCCAGGTCATGTCGTCTTTGGAACGAAGATACTCAGCCTCGACACGCACCGTTATCGGTCCCTTGAGAAGTTTCACGGGGAGGCCGAACGCCACGTCCTCAAACCCTGCAAGGCAAGTGGTGGGGCGCAACAACAGGGCGTTTTGTGCAAACATCTCCAACGCCATCACGCCGGGGTGGTAAGGAACGCCTTCGATGGCGTGGTCGATGAGGAACGGATGGTCTTCAGTGGACAGCGTGCATTGCGAGACAAGACGCTCGTGTTCTTCCAGTTCAACCATCTTGTCAATGAACGGGAAACGGGACGGGTCCGCCATCAACTCCGACATCGGTGAAGGCAACTTCACCGGGGCTTCTCGGAAAGACGAGAATCGGTCCATCAGCCCGAGCGAGCCGCAGCCCAGAACGCGTCGCTTGCCGCCCTGCAACGCCTCGGCGACGAAGATGGCGACGCCGTCGTCCACCGCCAACGTCTCAATGCCCGCAGCGGCGAAAACCGCTTCGATGGACCCACGAGTCGCCATGCCGACGTCCCGCCAGCCGGTCCAACCGATGGCGACCCCCCGAGCTGAAGAGGTCGCGGTCAAACGGGCCATTTCAGCGTCAAGAATCGAGTTGGCCGCCGCATAATCGGTTTGCCCACCGTTGCCGAACCGTCCAGCGACGCTCGTGAAACAACACGCAAATTCAGGGACGTCCAATCCCGAGGCGTTCACGGCTCCCAGCAAAGCACGCCAGCCGTCAACCTTGACGCGGACCACACGATCAAAGACGTCGTAGCCTTTGTCAGCGACCAACTTGGAATCTTCCAAGCCCGCTCCGTGAACCACCCCGGTGATGGGGCGGCCCAACGAAGAGCCAAGGTCACGCAAACCGTCGGCGTCCATGACGTCCACGGACCGGTATTCAGCGGTGTTTCCGGTTTGCTGAATGACGTGGAGCGTCCGGTAAACATCGCAACTTCGCGTGAAGGCCTGCCATGCTTTGTTCCATTCCACCATCGTTACTTTGCCTGAATCGCTCGCATCGACGAGGCGCTGTCGCAAAGCGTTCTTCTCTTCGGTCAATTGGGCTTCCGTCCAATCAATCCAAGATTCGGTTGATTCGATGAGCACCGAACGACCGAGCAAGACGAAATGCGCCCCGGCTTTCGGCGAAGCCTTCGCCACCCCGATGATGGACGCAGCCGTCACGCCCGAGCCTCCGCCCGAGACGAGCCACGTATCGGCCGCTGTCAGCGGTTTCACCTCGTCCACGACGTCTTCCGCAAAGGCGACGAGTGCCCATCGGCGACCGTCACGGTCCAGACCGACCTCAACCTCGCCGTCGAGACCGAACAAGTCGTGCTCAATGGCTTCAGCAGCGGCCGTTTCGTCCAATACCACGTCAGGATGCAAATCCAAGGCACGGCATCGCAAATCAGGGCGCTCAAACGCATAGGATTTCGTGATGCCGCTCGCAGCGCATTGAACGGCGTTGAACCGGTCGCCGATGTTTCCGTGGCGTCCGTCAAGGGCCGTGACCGAGGCGACAAGCCCCGGCTTTTCGGTTGAAAGATGCCCGCCCAACTCCTTGAGCAGTCCAAACCATCCGTGAGCGGCAAGGGCAACCTGCGAGGAAGGGTAGGTGTCCTCGCCCCATTGTTCAGAGGCGAGTTTTATTGGCGCCATGTGAACCAAGGCCGCCAAGGCGGTTTCGCTGAGTTCGCTGGCGATCCATTGGAGATGCTCGGGCTGTTCCGGGTCGGCCCTGAGGACCACCCTTCCGTTTTCTTCAAGCCGAGATGGGTCCCTGATTTTGCTTTCAAAACCAACGCGCACGGCCTTCAAACCTCTTGCCTCCATGCGTTGACAGAAGGCCTCGGCGATGCCCCAACCGTCATCGGAAACCACAACCGTTCCCGAAAGGGAAAGCGGGGAATGCACGCCCGGACAGGCTTCAACCTCAACCTGCCACCGACGGGTGCCCGTGGCCACCGATTCGGCAGGCGCCGATGCTGGGGCTTGGGCTGAGGCTGGTGAGGCTTCAGCGTTGGATTCCGCTTGGGTTGCCGCTGCATCACCGCCTTGCATCCTCACGATGTAGGCCGTGAAATGGTTGAGCGTTGGATGGTCGGCCAACACGAAGTCCTCGTCGACCGGCAAGGAGAAGCGTTCCCGAATCTCCCCCATGATCTCAGCTTGTTTCACCGTGTCAATGCCAAGTTCACCCTCGAGGTCCTGGTCCATCTCGATGAAATCCGCAGGATAGCCCGTGTGGTTGACCACCACTTCGACCAACACGGATTCAATCTCGTCGTGGCCGCCCGTCGCGACCGGAGCAGGGGATGAAGCGGGCGGAGCGGATTTGGGTTCAGCCATCGGTTGATCATTTGACGGGGAGGGCGGGGAAACGACGCTTGGAGCGGCCTTGGAGGCGCCTCCCTTCATCCCTTGGATGTACCCGATCATGTGGTTTAGCGTAGGGTGGTCCGCCAAGACAAAGTCTTCGTCGACCGGGAGCGAAAATCGGTCCCGAATGTCCGCCATGATCTCGGCTTGCTTCACCGTATCAATGCCCAATTCCCCTTCGAGGTCTTGGTCGAGTTCGATAAAGTCGGCCGGGTAACCGGTGTGATGAACGACCACCGAAACAACGGTTTCAACCATCGTAGCGTCGTCAACCGTCTCAACCGGGGGCGCAGATGGAGCGCTTTCGTTTGCTGGCTGCGGGGTGGCCTCAGGAAGGGTTACGGGAGACGTGGCGGCGGCAACGGGCGCCACAACAGGGGCGGCTTCGCCGCCGGTCATGCGCTGGATGTAGCCGATCATGTGGTTGAGGGTTGGATAATCGGCAAGAACGAAGTCTTCGTCGACAGGGAGGGAGAATCGTTCCCGGATGTCCGCCATGATCTCGGCTTGTTTCACCGTGTCGATGCCCAATTCGCCCTCAAGGTCCTGGTCCAGCTCAACGAAATCTGCCGGGTAACCGGTGTGGTGAACCACCACGTCCACGACCGTTGAAATCATGTCTGCATCGCCAACAACGGGCGCAGGAGGGGCCGGAGTTGGTGCGGGTGGCGTTGCCGGTGGTTCAGCCACCGAGGGCGCCGCGGGTTCGGTCGCCACGGGTGTTGAGGCGACGACCGGTTGCGCAGAGGGTTTTCCTTCCCACGCCTCGGTAGGGAGCCAAGCATCGCCTTGAACGCCGCCGTGCAAATTGTCGTCTCCGTTGACGTAGGCCACGAGTTTGTTTTGCAAGACCCGCATGACAACATCGTCCGTTCCGGCGAGTCCTCGGGCCCAAGCGAGCAACTTCCCACCGTCGATGCGGTCGCCTTCCACCGGCCATTTTCGCATCAGCGAGAGCGCTATTTGCGACCCAAAGCCGGCTGCAAAGCGAAGCCCATAGGTCACGTTTGGATAATCGCCACCGGTGGAGAGGTTCAAATCTCCCAATTCGGGGTCCTTCTCCTTGTGGTTGGCGATGGGGGGCAGCCGACCGGTCAAGAGACCGTAGAACATGCTCGCGTCTTCAATGCCCACCGCCATCGGATGGCCGGTGAATCCTTTCGTGTTGGCAATGACCAGTTTGTTCGTTGAGTCGCCAAAGGTTTCCCGCAGAGCCCGCACTTCCGATTGGGCCGAGCCCCCTCTCGCTGGCGTGTAGGTTTCGTGGGAGTAGAACACGGTGTTGGGGGCGATTTGGTGCCGGTCAAAGCCCCAGCGCCGCTCCATGCTCGTAATGAACTCGTTCACGACCTGCCCGACGTGTTCAACGTCAAGCCGGGTGCCGTGGTAGGCCGAATTTGCCGTGGTTGAACCGAGGAATTCGGCGATCGGCTGGACGCCTCTTTGCTGGGCTTCCGAATGCCGTTCCACGACGAACGCAGCGGCGCCCATCCCCAAAATCAGCCCGTTGCGTCTACGGTCAAAGGGCAGTGCGGTTTCTTCAACGACGTTGTTGGTCGCGGCGGCGCCCGACGCGGCAAAGCCACCGGCAATCCATTCCCAGAGATCGTCTCCCGTCACATCGTCACCGCTGATGATGACCACGCGGTCGACACGGCCCGCATCAAGCCAATCCTCGGCGACGCCAAAGGCGGCGGTGGCCGAAGCACAAGCGAGGTTGATCGTGGTGTTGGGGCCTCGAATACCGGTGTACTGAGCGAATTGGGAATGGCCCATGTTCAGCGTTTGGAAGAGGTAGCGCCGGTCAAAGCGTCCCTCGCCGTCATCCCCGTTGGATTTCGCATGTTTTGAGGCCATTTGGAGGCCCGGGAAACAGGAGGAGAAGACGATCCCCGTTCGCTCTCGCTGGATTTGAGGCACCTGCCAGTTCCGAATCAGCCTCAGCCCGCCCTTTCCGACCTGCTCCACCGGCGTGAGCGGAATACCAGCATCACGCAGAGCAAGGAGGCCTGCGGCCACGGACAGTTGGGTGCTGATGTCCCAAGCGACAATCGCTTTGGGGTCGATGCCAAACTCGTCGGCGAGGTCAAAGGCCCCTTTGAGACCGGCAAGTTGCGGGATATCGCCAAACACGGTGGCTTGGTCCATGTTCACCGAGCCGTCACGTCCTTTGATCAGCCGAACGATGTTCTTGTCGAGCAGGCGTTGTTTGTATTCATCCGAGACTTCGCTAATGCAGGTCTCGCCGCGAACAAGCTTCTCAAACGCATCCTCTGAAAACACCCGGTCCATTCCCGGCAGGCCCAACGAGACGCCCGTCACGACGTAGGGGTCTTGGTCCCGGCGTGAAGCGGTTTGAAGCGCGCCAACCGTGTGAACGGGGACGTTCATTGGAGACGAAGGAGCGGTGACGGAAGCCATCGGGCGCCACGTTGCAGGAGGGCGGCGAACCCAGCGTTCAAAATCGCCAGCCGTCACCGCGGCATAGCCGTCGACTTCGGGGTCAGTCGTCGCTTCCGAAGCGAGCGTTGCGGCAACCTGTTGCACTTGCGCAGGCGTCAAACCCAACCCGTCAACAAGAGCCACATGACCGTGACAGAACGATGCTGGATACCCGCTAAAGGCGGCGATGCGGTCACCGACGTAGCCTCGTATCGCTCGACCAAGAGCGGGCTCGTCGTTGGAGGGGGGTGCCATCACGGCTGAATTCGCAGGCACTGACGGCGCAGGCGAGCCGCTTCCGGGCAGCGGACGGGCACGCACACGGAGTGCTTCGAGTTCTGCTGTGGTCGAAGAAGCGACCAAACCGGCGCCCCCTTGGGCTTCGATTGGACCGGCCTTGAAGGCGTCTTGGAGGGAAGGGGAGTCGAGAGCAGGCCATTCGGGTGGGCGGCCGGCCAACGCAAGGGCCCCGATGGCCGTGAAAAACGAAGCGATTCCGCCCTGTTTGGGATGATTGGTCATGACGGGAACGTGCGGTTTGCCTTCCAAGATCTGCATGGCAAACATCGTCAGCGCACGTTTCGGCCCGACTTCAACGAAAAGGCGCCCTCCGGCACCGTACATGGTCTCGATCTGCTTGGTCCATTCCACCGAGGACGCCATCTGTGGTGCAAGTTTTTCCAAAATGGCAGCCTTGGCTTCCTCTCCCTTCGTCGGATAAAACGTCCCGTCAACGTTGGCGGTGATGGGGACGCTGGGCCAGCGAATCTCCAGGCCTTCCAAAAATCGGCGCAGCGGTTCGTTGGCAGGAGCCACGATTCTTGAGTGGAAGGCGTGTGAAGTAGCGAGTTCAACGCACGAGAAACCCTTCGCTTCAAACGACGCCATGGCCGCCCGAACGGGGGCGGTTTCACCGGCGATGACCGTCATCTTTGGCGAATTCTTGTTGGCGGCGATGACGTAGCCGTCGGTCGCCTCCAAAACCGCTTCGACTTCGGCGTACGGTGCGGTCACGCTCGCCATGAGGCCCTTGTCGTCGATGACGACCGAGCCCATCTCGGTGCCCCGCGCAGCGGCGGCTCGCAACGCACCGTCCATATCCAAAATCCCCGATGACATCAGCGCTGCGTATTCTCCAAGGGAGTGCCCTGCGACCATATCGGGTTGGTGACCGAAGGCGTTCAGGGTGCGCTCAATGGCCAAATCGGCCGTGAGCATGGCCGGTTGGGTGTATTCGGTTTGCTTGAGTTTGTGCTCGGCTTCTTGACGCTCTTCTTTGGAGAGGTCCGAGCGCAGCACAAAACTGGAGAGGGTTTCGCCGTCAAGCACCTCGACCATCGTCTCGTCGGCTTGACGCCAAACATCGTCCGGCGCAGTGAATCGCTTGACGAGGTCAGCGGTCATCCCGACGTATTGGCTGCCTTGACCGGGATACATGTGAACGGCTTTCGCCTCGGGGGGTAGCGCTGCCTCGTCCGTGAGCAAGACACCTTGGGCTTGCAAAAAGCCCCACTTTTCCTTGTCGCCCATCGCTTGGACGGCCAAGGACTGACGTTTTGTGAATTCGGCCCACGAGGTCGCCACCAAAGCCAAGCGTACGGGGTGGCCCACGTTGTAAGCCTCGCTGGCTTCCTGAAGCGCCTGCGAGAGCCGCAAGCCGCGAGGGTCGTCGTCAAACAACGGGCCTTCGAAACTGAGCGAAGCCAGATCGGCGCTCAAAGCCTCAACCGAGGCAGCCGAGCGCAGCAACACGCCGCCCTCAATCGCTTTGAGGGCTTCATGGGTGAGGGTTGGCGAAAGCGAGGCATCGAACACGGATGGTGCAGCTGCATCGCCCTGTCCGCTGTACGCCTGCCATCGACCCTCCCACTGGGCGGCCAGAGGAGCGTGGAAATCGGGCTCGTATCCTTCCAAAGCGATGTGGAAGTTGGTGCCTCCAAAGCCGAACGCGGAAACGCCTGCCCGGCGAGGATGGTCGGCGGGACGTGGCCAGTCCAAGGGCTGGGTGGGAACGAAGAACGGGATAGCGCCCCAATCCACGGTAGGGTTGGGCGTCTGGAAATTGGCGCTGGGGGGAATGGTTCGATGGTGGAGCGCCATCACCGATTTCATGATGCCAGCAATGCCGGCTGCGGCCTTGAGGTGGCCGATCTGGGACTTGATGGAACCCACGGCGACTTTGCCGGTGCCCTCGACTCCCGTCCACAACCGAGAGAGGGTCGAAAGTTCGGTAGCATCTCCAACTTTGGTCGAGGTCCCGTGCGCTTCCACCAATTCAACGCTTGACGGTGCATATCCGGCTTGGCTGTACGCCCTGGCGATGGCTTGCACTTGACCCCGTTGACTCGGCGCCGTGATGCCTTTGCCTCGGCCATCCGAAGAGCCGCCGACGCCGCGAATCACGCTGTAGATCTCATCGCCGGAACGAATCGCGTCGCTCAAGCGCTTGAGGACGAGAACCCCCGCACCTTCGCCCATGACGAAGCCGTTGGCCCGAGCATCGAACGGGGAGGAATGCGTGGGTGACAGGGCCCCGATGGCTGAAAATTTCGCAAAGGTGGCCGGATCCATCGTCCGGTCAGCAGCACCGGCCAGCATGACGTCGACCTGTCGCGTCTGCAACAATCGGCAGGCATCGAGGACGGCCGCCATCGAGGAAGCACACGCTGCGTCCATGGCGTGGTTGGGACCTTGCAAATCGAGCAAATTCGCCACGCGACCCGAAACCACGTTCGCCAGCTCTCCGGGCATGGTGTCTTCGTCAACCCTCGGCGTGCCTTCCAAAACGGCATCCTGGAACGCATCGGCCTTGTCTGCAGGCAGACCGTGCTCCTTGGCGAGGGTCGTGGTGTGGTTGGACCATACACGGATGTTTGACATGTTTCGGTTTTCACCGCCCAAAGCGTTGGCGAACACCACGCCCGTTCGGGTTCGGTCGATGTCTCGCTCTTCCCCGTCGTATCCTGCGTGCTCGATGGCGTCGGCCGAGACGGTCACGGCCCACTGTTGACAGGGGTCGATTTGGGGCAGCGTCCCCGGCGGTTGGCGCCAGCGTCGCCAATCAAACTCCGCACCTTCCACAAGCGCCCCAATTTTCGCATAGGTGTACCCTTCAGTGTGCTCGCCCGGTCCGCCTTCTTTCCAAAAATGCTCAGTCGGCCCCGGCCATCGACCTTCGGGCAATTCACGAATGCTGATTTTCGCATTCAAGATGTTGTCCCAAAAGGCATCGATGTCCGAAGCGTCGGGCATGAGCGCCCCGAGACCCACGATGGCAACGGGTTCAAACGGGCCTTGTTCAATCCCCTCGCAAGGTTTGCCGTCTTCCGTGGTCAACCCCATGCTCTCACCTCAGTTCATGATGCTCTCCGGCACCATCGTGATCGAATAGCCCGCATCGACGTAGATGCACTGGCCCGTCACTCCACCTGCGAGCGGACTGGCGAGCCACAGCGTTGCTCCGGCGACATCGTCTTGGCTCACGTTGCGCCGTAGCGGAGCGTTGGCTTCCACGTGGTCGAGAATTCGGTCAAAACCGGGTATACCGCTCGCAGCGATGGTTCGGATGGGTCCGGAGGAGATGGCGTTGATGCGGTGACCCTCGGGACCGAGATGACAGGCCAACTCCCGCGTCCAGCACTCCAAGGCCGCTTTGGCCATCGACATGATGCCGTAACTCGGAACGAACCGATTGGAGGCCGCATACGTCAGGGTGATGGTCGAGGAGCCGTCGGCCAAGTAGGGCAAGGCGTGTTTGAGGCAGCGCTGTAAGGAGTTGGCCGAGATGGTCATGGCGGTGTTGATGTCCTCGTCTTCAACGAACAGGATGGGGCGGTCAAAGCAGGAACGTGGGGCGAAACCGATGGCGTGGATGAGGATGTCTGCCTTTTTTCCGGGGTGATCTGCTGCAAAAGCGGTGAAGAATTCCTTGGTGGTGGCGTCTGAGGAGACGTCCAAGGGATAGAACCCCCCGATGGCGGGGAGCTGGTCTTTGAGTTGGAAAATCCGGCTCATGAACCGCTTTTGATAGCCCAAATAGAGCGTAACGCCCGCAGCCGCAAGTTGCTTGCAAATCGCCCAAGCGATGGAGTCTTCACTGGCAACTCCAAACACGAACGCTGTTTTTCCTTCAAGTCCCAACATGAAAAACACCCTTGGGGAACAGGTGTAGTGCGCTACACCAAGCCTTTGAGTGTTCCTCCTAAAATCGGGGCACATCGGCCGAGTTCAGCGGCGGCGGACAAGGGCGGGCGGTGGCGTGAACCGCCTACAAATCGGCAAAGACCGAATCGAAGTCGTCACCGTCTTCTTCATCGGCAAACAAATCGTCCAACTCGGAGAGGTCGAGGTCGTCATCTTCGGGTTCGTCAGGGACCTCGACAGGGGGGACGTACATCGGTTGTGAGTTGGCTCTACGACGAAGAGCACGTGCGAAGGCGGCAACGAACACCAAGCCAAAGATGACCGCAGCACCGATGCTGCCGTACAGGACGACCGTGTCCTTGTCCACCTCTTCAAGGCCACCGCCAAGGCCTCCAGCGGTCTTGCCTGCCTCGAGTTGAATGGAGACCGTGCTCTCGATGACCGGTGCCTCATCGTCGTTTTCGCTCTGGGCTTGGAACACCAATTGGTAGCGTTCGTCAACAAGAACATCGGAAGGTGCCCGAACGGTCAATTCACGAACCGTGGAAGTTCCGTCCTCAACGACGTTTTCAGCAACAAACGTGCCTCCGGGGAACGAGAATCCAACCTCTTCGAGTTCTGCAGCGTTAGCGATGCTCACCCGAATCTTGTCGTCATCGTTGCCGTTGTTTTGAAATTGGAAGGTGATTTTGACTTCATCGTCTTCTTGCATGGTTCGCGTGCTTTTGTCGGAGATGTCCAGTTCAACCATGCCGTAGGAGGCGATGTTCAGGTCGCCGCTCACGCTTGCATTGGAAGCCATGGCTTCCGGCCAATCAAGCATCCCCACGTTGGTGACGGTGGCGACCAGAGTAAAGTCGTAGGAAAGCGATGCGGACAGGCGGGTTTGTCCTGAGAAGGTGACGGTGAAGTCTTCTTCTTCATCGGGACCGAGGTCAAAAGTATCTTCCTCGAGCATCATGTCGACTTCCATCCCGTCCCATTCTTTTTCGACGCTGATGGATTCTTGGAAGGAAGAAGGGTTTCGCACGGTGCAGGTGATGGTCACCTCCGGGTCGTTGAGCGGATGGACGTCGAGTTCCGGTTGCTTGTCCTCGCAATCGATCTCAACGCCGGGTGCGGTCGGGAGTTGAGCGGCTCCGAGAGGGAGGAGCAATCCGCACAACAAGAGCGCGACAAGCAACGGCCAGCGGCTTCGGCGGGGCATGGCGCTCACATCGTTGCCTGCAAATCCTCTTTCATCAATGTGATGGGAGAATTGCGCCGAACGGTCGTTGATTCCTACACGTCTTCCAAAGCCCCGTAGACCTTCATCGGCAGGTCGTGATGGGTGTGCCAAAGCACCTCTTCGGCCATGCCTCCCTCGAGAAGTTGGCGGGTTCGCTTGGGCACGGTTTTCGGTCCAAGAACGGCGCCTGGACGACGTGGGTCGTCCATGTAGTCGGTCTCGAGGAAGAATCCGTTGCGGGCGGCTTCGTGGGTTTCCAACAACCGCTCAATCGCTCCTTTTCCGCAAAGAACGCTGGGCGTCAACCCGTGGGTGTTCTCGGATCGCACGTCGGGGGGCGAGTAATGACGAACCAGTTTCAGCAAATCCATGCCTTGTCGGACCGCTCGCTGGGCGAGGTCGGGATACGTGGACGCCGATTCACCTTCGACGTGGAGTTGCAAAGGGATGCCCTCCTGTGCAGCGAGGTGCATGGTCTCTTCGAGCAATTCGTTGGATAAATCCCAAATTTCATCGGAAACCGGCCAGTGAGGCCGACCGACCTCACCGATGGCATGGGCTTGACCTTCGTGGACAAAGTGGAGCGCTGCGTCAATGGAATGGCGGTAATTCTGAACGGCTCGCTCACGACCGGATTGACCCTCCTCCGCCACCCATCGCTCAAATTGGTGAGCAAAGGCTGCTGGATGCGGCCCCAGAACAACACGAACGCCCAACTCAACTTCGGTGCGGACGCTTTGGGCCATGGCGAGGGTGTCCGCATACGCCTCTCGATGCCCATCATACGTTTCTGGTGGTGCTGAAAAATCCGGACAGTGCACCAAGACAACGTCCGTCCCACCGGCTTGTTTGAACCCACGCGCTGCATCAAGAAACAACCCACGCCGGTTGAGGTGGAAATGATTGTCGAGCACGGGGCCGTCGTAGACCATGGGCTCAACCTCAAAGGCGTTCAACGAAGAACCCACGGTCCGCAAAGACCGATTTCCAATACACGGCAGCCATGGCCACCATGTTGGCGTGACGGGAATCGGAAACGACGCACGTGCCGTTGGGCCAAATGTTCACGGTCAAGTTGTGACGTTCATCGGAGAGGACCGTGCACCCAAGTCGAGCGTCGTACACCGCCGTTCCGGAGGGCAACTGTGCCGGGATGGCCTGAAGGTTGATGTCGTTTTCAAATTTGAAGGAAGCCACCACCGGACCCATTTCCGCAACCAAGCCGTTGTCGTCCATGCCCAAGCGAAGCAAGAGTTCCTTGGCTGCTGCACGTGCTGCCTCAACCCGGTGGGTCCCATGAACCACGATGCGACCTTCCTCGTCGATGACGATCGTTGCACGGGGGCGGTCCATGGCCTTGATGACCACGCCGCTGTTTCTCGTCCCTCCCAACTCGGCCACGACGCGGTCAGGATCGATACGAACAGGACAAATGAAGCGGACGAGCTGGTTTTCAACCCGAACATCGATGGAACCGGCGGCCACGTCATTCCTCCTCCGAGTGCAGGGTGTCGGTGGATGTTGATGAAATCTCCTCCGCAGCGGGGAGGCCTCTCAACGACGCCAACAACGCCTCTCGTTGCGGCTGGTGGACGACCAACATCAGCACGGCCTCGTCGCCGTGCGTGGACCGAAGCGATGCGAGCGCCCCTCGGAGGCGAGCAGCGTATCGGTCGTTCCGTTCCTGGTTCAGCGAGGGCGTGCTCATCTCGCAGTTGATGTCCCACCAAGCCGAAGCCATGACGCTCGCACTGGCGTAGTCGGCTGATTGACCCTTGGGGGGAGGCGTGATGCCGAAGATATGGCGCTTAACGGCCTTTTTCCACCGTTTCTTGATGCGAACCATGCTGAGCAGTTTCTTCCAGTGGGACATGACTTTGGCTTCACGGGTCAAGAAATCGTTCCACTCCGGGTCATCGGCCATCGGTTCCAAAAAGAACACGGGTCGGTCGTGCCGCGCAGCGTTGCGCTGCAAGCGACGCGGTTCGGGGTCGGGAAAACGTCCACCTTGAAGTTCAGAAAGCATCGATATGCCCTCGGCATACCGGCCAAACGCTCCTCCGGACAACATGGCATACGTGAGATTGACGCCCTGTGATTCGGCCTCGTCCGCCTCTTCTTGCTCCCATAACTCAACCACGTCGGGCGTTTCAAGCAACGCCAGACCGTCCCAAGCGTAGCGTGGGCGCAAAACATTGGGGTACACCACGGTGGGTAAGGTCCCGTGAAGCACCACGGTGCCACCGTCGGGGTCGGACCACTCCGGGTCTGCCCAATCCAGCGGTCCGGCCATCGGAGGGCCTCACTGGTTATTGACCCAGTCTCGAAGGGATTCCACGTTCCAACCTTGGTCGAAGTACCCTTGAATCTCTTCCTGGGTCCACTGGGGGAACTCCTTCATCGCACGAGCCATTTCGGGGTCGACATCGGCAGGGATTTCAGCGAGCACCTTTCCTCCGTCAGCAAAAGCGCCGTCATCGTCATCCTCGTACTCATCGTCCAGCAGCGAGAGATCGCCGCTATTACGGCGAGCCAGAACCAAGACGAGGGTCCCGAGAACGCCGATGACCACGACGAGGAGAACCACGATCAAGAGCAGCGATGAGGAGGATTCCTCCTCGGCCACCTTGACATTGAACACGTCGCTCCATTGCGCATCGGAACCGTCGTAAATGGCGTCGTTTGAACCGTTCAGGCTTATGATGTAGTACATGCCCGTCGTCTGCTCTGCGAAGGGCTCCAGATCCACGACAATCCAGTCGCTGACCTCGGCAATGCTCAACTCGGCGCTGTTCACGGTCTGCTCAACAACGGGCGTGCCGCCGTCGGTCACCGACTTGATGACCAGTTCAGCGACACCGGCCATGGTCCCCGTGTTCTTGATCTTGATTTGCATCTTCATCGAGTCGCCAACACGAGGGTCGTCGTTGAGCAACACGTCCTGAACGTCGAAGGTCGCTTTCTCGTGAATGAACGTGTACTGGGATTTGTACTGCGCCTGGCTGGAGAAGATCGGCAACACGGTGCCGTCCTCTTGCGGGCCTCCGCCGTTGGGGATGGTGGAACCTGCGGAGTCGACGCCCGTCAACCAGAAGATGAGGGTTGGGACTTCCTCGGTGATCTTCTGCTGATCCGGCTCGAAGGTGTTGTCGTCCAACGGCCAAAGGTCAACGCAGCTCGCTGAACCAAGGTATCCACCGGGGATGGTCGTCAGGGTCAAGGTTTGGGAAGCCGGTTGAGAGTCGAAGTACTTGGTGTACTCAAGCCATGGCATGTAGTTGGCGGTGTTGCTGTAGAACATCCAATTGACCTGCAAGTCACCGGGGAACATGGCTTCCTTTTCTTCAATTTGAACTTGGAGGTCAACGCAGTGGTAGGTTGCGGTGGAAAGCACGTTCGCTATGGGTCGGTTAGTATCCCCTTGAGGAAGCGCACCTTTCTCGGCAAGCCAAGAATTGGAGACCACCTTCGGAGAGGTGCGGTCGACCTTCAGCGTAAAGCTCTGGCAGCCGTAGTCGGTTGAAGTCGCACAGAAGGCCGAGGTGTAATCTTCCGCTCCATCGGGCAAGTTGATCAGTCGGAAGGTGTAGACGTACTCGTTGGTGAACACCGGGGCGGTGATGTTGATGTCAAACACGCCGCCAGTGAAGGTGTGCGTCACCGTTTCACCGGGGGTTGAAATGTACCCTTTGCCGAAATCTTCAGCGGCATCCTGGCGTGTAATCTCCATCGTCAATTCAACCTCAGGGTTGATGAAGACGCTGTAGAAAATACCCTCCCTAAAGGCGAATTGACCCGAAAATCGGACGGTGTCACCGGCGTAGACGAAGCCTTCGCGCACGTCGTTCGTGAACGGCTCGCTCAGGTCGTCGAAGTACGGCGTCACCATTTCGTTGTTCACTTCGTCCGTTCGGAAATCAAGTTGAATCCCATCGCTGTATCGCCAGTCCTGGATGTAGCGTCCGGGAACGCCGGAGAGCATGGTGTAGAGCGGGTTGTCGAGGTCCTGCATCTGGAGTTTCGGTTCGATGTCCTTGCCGTCCAAGCCGACGACGCCCCACTTCAAGCGAACGGGAATGTTGAGGATGAAATCGGCTTCGAAGGGGTCGATGAGGGCGGTGTTGTCCATCGTGAGCATGGAGGGGGCCACGTTGCCGTCGTAGACGATTTCCAGATACGGGCTGTCGGTCCATGCGGTTTCGTTACGAGGGAAATACCACACGTTCAGGTCTTGATTCACGCCTTCTGCGTCGGTGGTTTTGTCCAAGTTGATCTTGAAGAAGTCAACGTCACGCCATCCGTTGTCGTCGCTTGCCTCGAGGATGAGGTGGTAGGTGTTGCCGGCGTACATGGTTTGGTTCCACGTACCGTCCCACTGAAGTTCGTTTGAGTTCAGGAAACCGTTGCCCTTGGAGTCCTCGATGAAGAAGTTGCGAATGACGGGGGATTTTGACGACATCGAAACGTAGGTGACTTGGTCGTTGGCGAACCCTGGACCGCCACCGTCGATGGGGTTTCCTGCAAGGTCGTAACCTTCAATCCATAGCGAAACTTTGCCTTCCAATCCTTCATTGGCGTAGTCGTTGTACTCACCGGAATAGTTTGCCGTGGGTGCTTCGCCATCGCCGTTCATGGTGATGGTGATGTATTCATCTGCATTGGGTTGACCGTCGCTGTTGGCATCGTGGTCATGCTCCACCCAGAGGTGAAGGTCGAGCGATGCGGGAGGGCTGGGCAAGTCTTGGCTTGACATGCGGATCTTTTGCGCCTGTTGAGGGACGACCCAAGTGTCGTCGAGCAACGTTCGCCAGTTGGAGTCCACGTTTTCATCGGTTCCCGGACTGAGTACTTGGATGTCCAAAAGGTTCGGTTCGTAGGTGTCGATGGTGATGTCGAACGGAATAGCACAGGTCTCGTCAGGGTTATACTCCGACGGAGGGCAGAGCAAGTCGCCGCCTTCGTAGCCTCGCACGGCGAAACGGTAGGTCTCGCTTCCTGCGGCGCTGCCCAAATCGATGTTCCAGTTGAAGTCGCCTCCGATCACGCCGGAGCGGTTGGCGACCTCTTCCCATTCGATGGTGATGTTGCCGTCGGTGGTGTTGACGTGCTTGAGTTCGAGCACGAGGAAGTAGGAACTGGGGTCAGGGGCTTCGCTGAGGTCTTGGAGTCGGATTTGGCCGACGAGATTGATGTCTTGCCCCGATTCTGCGCCGGTCAGCGCCTGCGTGACGCCGATGCTGTTCTTCAACTCAAACATCGTTATCCCAGCATCGTTCTCCACTGCATTTCCAACGGAAGGGTCGAGCAAGACAGCGTCCGGCAAGCCGTTGATGTTGTTCGCCGTGGTCAATCCAGCGTACACCCGAACCGCTTCCGTGTCGTCCCAAGTCGGGTTGACACGGAAATGCCAGGTGACTTCGTAGCCGTCGGTAATGGCGCTGACCGATGACGTCGATTCAAGCGTGACGTGGTCGTGTTCGTCGCTGGCCTCGGTGAACGACATGAAGTCGCTCCATGAGAACTTGATGTAGCCCGATTCGGATTCAAACGTCAGCCAAGCCTCGGAGAGCGCGGTTCCCGTCAGCGAGTCAACGGTGTGCGTGGTGACGATTTCGTAGATATCGCCGTTGGGGTAGAGCCCAACGGGGTTGCCGGTGATGGCGATGGTGTTGCTGTATCCGGTGCTTGAGGCGACGTTCAGGTCGCTGAGCAACACGCCGCCGCCGGTGTCGGTGTACAGGCCAACGGGCACCGTTGCGGTTGCGCCACCGGTCCACAAGGCCACGCCTTGGTTGAGTTCAATGTCCAATCCATCGGTGGAGGTCAGGGTCGTCGAATAGTTGTAGACGACGTCGAGGTTCACAATGTTCAACGACGTTCCCGAGGAGGCGTTTGGAGAGTCGACCATGAATCGGAACTTGATCCAGTAGCGGCCGAACTCGTCTTGGTGTGTTCCAGCAACGGAGGGGTTGGTGAGCAGCGAATTCAAGGCGGCCTTGAAGTCCATCGCAGGGGAAAGCGACTCGGGGAAGAGAACCGTGCTGTTGGGCATGTCGCCCAACGATACGGATTGGGATCCGGCCATCAAGGACAACTCGAACCCTTCGGTTGGGTCGGTGTTGGAACGAATGCTGACCTGATCGAAGCTGAGGTCTGCGGAAGAGACTTCGGCGCCTTCGGGCAACATGAACACGCCACCGTTGGCCTCGCCGTTCAAATCCAAGGTTAGGGTAGCGGAATCCGTTGCGTAGTTGACGCCGTCAACCGTGCTTGAGACAAACGTGGTCTGTCGGCCGAACATGTCAAACGCCGGTTCCGTGAACCCGTAATCAACGTCGCCGTCGTCGGCCACGTCGATACGCATGTGGCTTGCATGGTGGCCAAACTCAAGGTCGAACCAGATGCCGCCAACGTTGCAGGGGCCTTGGTAAGCCGTCACCGAGGTAAAACCAAACAACGGCTCATCGAAGAACGACGTTTTGACGCCGTCGGTCAAATTAACGACGCGGTTGGACCCCGTCGGCGTGATTTCGATGCTCGGGGACTCCGTACAATCGTCTTGAATCATCGGCTGAATCGACGTGATGGGGTAACTGAATTTGCTGCGCTCGAGAACCGGATTGTGTGCGGTCTGGCGGATCTCAGGAGCGTAGATCATCGGGAAGCCACCGCCGCTGGTCTGCCAGACACCGTCGTCGATGGTGGAGGGGCCAAAGGCGGTGAAGTTGAACCCGGTACCGACCCGAGAACCGATGCTGAAGCCGTGCAGGACCGGCGTTGAAAGGCGGTCTGGGCCGGAGTCGAAGGTGAACTTCAGGTTCACCGCACGGTACTGTTGAGAATCGATGTTCCAGAGTTCGATGATGTCGCCTCGCAAGCCGCTCATGGCCGAGCCGTCCTTCCCGTAGACCTGGTTACCGCTCGTGTCGAGAACGTCAACCGTGATGGTGGCTGAGGAGGTGGTCTCGGCTTCCAAGGCGAGGATGCCGTACCCGTTGGGGTGGTTTTCGCCGCCAAGAACGGAGGGCGTCATGCCTCGAACCGTCATGCTGGCGCTTTGGGGCAACAAGTCGCCAAGACGGAAGTTGTCAATGTACCAGCCGGACATGTTGTCGTCGATCGGGTCATTTGGCGTGGCGACGTGTTGCATCACAAAGCGAATCTGGATGTACTGGTCGATGTAGTCGGTCAAGTCAACGGCAATGGTGGTCCAGCCCGAGGGATTCGACGTTGGGTTGGTGGAGGAGCCTGCAAGACCCCATCCGTCGGTTCCTGAACCGTCGGTGTCAGCGAGTTTGGTGCACGCCGTACCGATGCGGCCGTTGGTCGTGCTTCCACCTTGGGCATAGTTGCTACCAAAGCTCAGGCCCGTGCTGGCTTGGTCGTCAATGGGCAGGAAATCCCACTCTTGAGGGTTGTAAACGGCGCCGGGAGGGAAGCCGGGATTCGGAGAGGCGCGGATTTCCATGTAGGCACAGTCGGTAAAACGAACCGTGTTCTGTTGGGTACCGTCACGAGCTTCGAGGTTGTGCCAGGAGTCAAAGGTGGCCGTTTTGCTCTTGAGCAGCGGGTCAACGAACAACTCTTCGCTGAACATGGCGACCGTGAAGGGTTGGCCGTTGTTATCGTCCGTGTAGTTGGTGTCGCCCAAGTTCGTCCCCCAACATTCCGAGCCGGACTTGCACCCGGCGGGCGTGTCCGAGGATGTCAACGACCCGTGTTCCCAACCGATGCCGGAGGCGGGCATGGCACCGGGGTCCGTGGCGTCGATGAATCCACCGTCGGTGCCCTCGAAATCAGTGAGGTAACCTTCTGCAGCCAACGAAACCGGCGTGGCGTCGGAACCGTCCTCGATTTGGAACAAGGACTGGTCGGAGAAGTTGGTCAATTGGTTGTTGTATTGCGGATTCCAGACGCGGGGCATCGTATCCGTGTCAATGCGAACCTGTGCGCCGTGCTCGACCATGGTCGTGGAGACCTTCATAGAGGCACTGGTGACGGTCTCACCGTCGGGAAGGTCGATGCTTCCATCGACGAGGTTTTGAAGATCGCCGCCGTCCCGGATTTCAACGGAAACCGAAGCGGAGCCGTCCGAAAAGTTGGTGACGTTGGCTGCTGCAAGCGGTGCGAGCACCATCAGCATCATCAAGAAAATTGGCGTCGTTTTACGGGGTGATTCGTTTTGCATGGTGTCACCTACGGTCCCGCCACACTTTGAACGCATAAAATCCCGTCGCTTCTCGGACTCGGCGACTGAAATGACGACAGCGTACGGCTTGGCTTGACGATGAATTATGAGGGTGGACCCTTTGCCGTAGTCATGGAGCCCTATTCCACCGAACCCGTGACCCTCATCGAGGAGGTGTTTCCCCAAGACACCAACGCCTACGACACCCTGTTCGGTGGACGCTTGCTCTCGCTGATGGACAAGGCTGGCGGTATTGCCTGTGCGAAGTTTGCTCATCGCGAATTCGTCACCATCTCCATCGACACCCTGACGTTCATCGCCCCCGCTCGGCAAGGTGACCTGCTTGAAGTCACGGGACAGGTGGTCTACACCAGCAGCCACACGGCCTGCACCAAAGTCACGGCCTACACCATGAGCAAGGCGACGTGGGAAAAGAAGATCATCTGCGAAGGCTACTTCTTTTTCGTCGCCATCGATTCCATGATGCGCCCGATTCCCGTACCGCAATTCTCACCCTCGAACGACGAGGAGCAAGAGGAATGGGAAAAGGCCAAACGGATTCGTGACAACATGTTGGCGCAGAAGGCAAAGCGGGACGCTTAACCACCCATTGGTTCTTCAAGCCGATGCCTTTGGAGCCAACATGGTCGTCCTGAACGTGGCCGTGATCGCATCGGATGAGTTGGCCAAAAGCGTGGCGAAAGCAGCCGACCAACGCGACGTTCACACCTATGTCCACAAAGAGGGAACGGGCGATGATGCCCGGATCCTCTCGTTGATTCGCCCAGCAAAATACCCCGAACGTTTGCGACCCTTCCTCAACGCCCTCTCGACGGCCGAGGCTGGCCTTATCGAAGTCACGGCCGTGGACGCTACGCTCGGAGAAGCCTTGGTGGCCTTTGCAAGCGCAGGCATTCAACGAGGCATCGCGGTGCTCAATCCCAGCGAAGGCGGGTGGATCGATGAAGACCAGGTCAACATGCTGTTCAAGCAAGCAGGTCTGGGTGGTTGGCGATTTGAAGCCAACGACGGCATTCAACTTCGAGAGGCTTTGTTCGACTTGATGAAGGAGATCGAAGGCGACTTGTTGGAGAATGCACAGGCACCGTTGGTCCTCCCCGTCGACCAGCACTTCAACGTCAAAGGCATCGGCCTGGTCGCCATTGGCTATGTCCAAGCGGGCTGCGTCAAGGTTCACGACGAGTTGAAATTGCTTCCAGCCAACGGTAGCGGGACGGCAAAATCCCTCCAGGTCATGGACGACGACGTGGAGGTCGCCAAAGCCGGTGACCGGGTTGGTTTGGCCTTACGCAACGCCAAAGAGGACCATTTGAACGGGGATACCATCATCGTTCATCCCCCGGTGGTTGACAAACAAAGCAACACGGAAACGCCGCTTGCGATCGTTCGCCACGAACGCTCCGTCCTCAACTTATCCACATCGCCGTTCCAAAAACGGGTGTTGGCCGTCGGCGATGTTGTGCACGCCAGCGTCGACCTGCAGTTTGTGGTCGGCCGAATCGCTGCGGTGGAGGGCGCCCAACTCACCGTCGCATGGGAGACGCCCCTCTTTGTTCGCCGAACGAACCCGCCGCCCGTCTTGTTGGCTCAACTCGATTCTCGACCGCGCATCATGGGCTCGGCGACAGCGACGCCGCTGGACGCTTGAACGATACGGCGTTTTTTGCAACGGGGCGAGACGTCCATCATGCCCCACTCGCATGGCGGTGGTTTCATAACCCCGTACGGGTGGAGGCAGAACGGGATGCGCGAGATTGGGCAGAGTTCTGTTCCAACCGGCGAACTGGAGGGGGTGACCTTCTCCTCGTTGCGGTTGGCGGAAACGAAAGAGCGGGTTGACATCATGCTCGATGAGCGGATGCTGAGCGTTCAAGGACGCAAGCAGGGCAGTTTGGACATTCGCCTCAACGCCATCCATACCATCAAGCATCACTCCTCCCAACTCGTCCCCGGTTGGATGGTGGTCTTTGGCCTCTGCTTCCTTTGGATCGGGTACCGAGTGATGGTCCCCCCGCTGTATCGCCTCGGATTCATGGCGGTCGGCTCGGCCTTGGTTTTGGCTCGATTCGTGACCAAACAGCCCACCCTCACCGTCCAAACCCAATCGGGTGACACCCACGTGATGTTTGGCAACGAACGCGCCCTGAACCGTTTGAGTTTCATGTTTCATCAACTCGCCAACGGAAAGAGCATGAAGGATGTCATCGCGATGATGGAGGCCATCGAAGCCGGCATGGACCACGGGCGCCTCGCAGAAGACGTCCCCCCCGCACCCCTTCTGCCCAACGCCCTTCACACGCCGCATGCAGTGGACGCCTTCCTCGCTTCGACCGGAGAGGAGGTGGATGCAAAACCGCACCTCGCTGAACACGTTGAACCCGACTGGACACCCGTTCAGGAACCCGAACCCGTTGCGCCTTCGCAAATCACGGGCTTTTTCCCGACGTTCCTCACCACCTACACCGAAGCGTTGACCGGCTCAAACCCGGACGATCACCGCCCAACGCCGACCGCAGGACATGTGCTGGTCCCCGTTGGGACGCCCCCCATGCACCAAGGCATCCCCGTGAACCAACCATCAAGAGGGAACGTTCTCCCAACCGGGACCGGCCCGAACGGCGAACCCGTGGCAACACCAAACCTCCCGGACATCGACGAGGAGACCGAACAGATTCTCGACGCTGAGCAAGTTGAGCAGGCCCTCGCCGACCACGAACCTGATTCAACCACGCCTTGGGAAAACCCAACCCCTCAACCTCCCAAAGAACGCCTCTTCACGCTGCGCCGCCCACGAGAACTCTCCGAAACGATGTTCACCCCACGTCGGCCACAAACCATTCATCCTCGGCGGCCCGGGAACGGCCTGCTCAGAAACGTGCGCGAGCGCTCCCGTGCCGTCTTAGGGTCGATGCTCCCCGCTCGCTCACCTTCCCCTTACGGCACCACGGCCACTTCGAGTGCTCTACGGGAACACGCCGAAGCAGCGCGAACGGAACCGAGCAACGTGCACGATTCGCTTTCAACTGAAAACGGCGGGTCGCTGCCGCCTGAAGAGGCAGCCCGATTGGCCGAGAGAGCCGAGATCCTCCAAGCCGCTGCGATGGAAATTGAGCAATCGACCCGAGGGGATTTGAACGGATTTACGTTTGAAGACCTGCAACCAAGCAAAAGCCAGGACGACCTTGACGGCCTTCCACGCCTTGATGAGGATTGAATTAGCCCATCACCATGGAACGGTAATCCATCAGGCGGGCCTCAAACTCATCGCCCGTTAAGTTCTGCAAGGCATCGGTACCAAAGCGCTCGAGCGTAAAACTAGCCGTGACCGTTGCAAAGAGCAAACCTTGCCGAAGTTCAGACAGGGTCACCGGACCTTCGCCGTGTGCAAAGTGGGCTGCAAGAGCTCCTGCAAACGTATCCCCGCATCCCGTCGGGTCGACCACGCGAGCGGTTGGGTAGGCGGGAAGGGCCAACACCGAGCCGTCATGAAGGGCGATCACGCCGTGTTCCCCTCGTTTAACGACCAAGGTTTTGGTCGCCGTTTGCTCGGCCAATGTGTGCATGGCCCGGACGATGTTGGCGTCTTCCGTGAGTTGGCGAACCTCGCCGTCGTTGATGATGACCAAATCCGCCTCCGTCATCACCTCGAGAAGCGATTCTTTGGCGATGGAAATCCAGAGGTTCATCGAGTCCAGCATCGTCAAACGGGCAGGTTGGGTTTGGTGCATGACCTGTTGCTGTATGAGCGGATGCAAGTTGGCGCAGAACAAAACGGAGGGGGCCCGAAGGGCTTCTGGAACGTGGGGCTCAAAATGCTCGAAGACGTTGAGGTGCGTCGCCAGCGTTTCCGCTTCGGCCATGGACCCGTGGTATGCGCCCTCCCAGCGGAAGGTCTCTCCGGATGCGACTTCAAGGCCGGAGAGATTCAAGCCTGAGCGTTCCAACACGGCCCGGTCGTCGTTTGAAAAGTCCTCACCAACAACGCCCACGATGCCCGCATCGGCAAGGCCCTTGCGTTTCAGGTGAAACTGGCACGAGAGACCCCCGTACGTGGCGGAACCACCGAGCGCACGCTCGATTTCGCCTTCGGGCGAGGCCACCGAATCGTACGCAAGACTTCCAACGATCAAGACGCTCATCCGTTCACCTTCCCCTCAGCCCAGCAATTCCTGGTGCATATCGATGTATTGAATGGTGATGTCGCCGGCGTTGAAATCGGCCTCGTCCATGATGCGGCGGTGGAGGGGGATCAGGTGTTCAACACCGGTGATCATCGTCTCGTCAAGGGCGGTTCGCATGCGACGAATGGCGTCCTCACGGTCGTGACCCCAGGTCAGCAATTTGGCCAGCAGCGAATCAAAACAACCCGGCATCTCGTATCCGGGATGCGCATGGGTGTCGCAACGGATGCCAAACCCACTGGGAAAATGGCATTCCCAAAGGCGACCGGGGCTGGGGACGAAGGCACGGGGGTCCTCTGCATTCAGCCGGCATTGGATGGCGTGGCCGCGCCAAGTGATTTCGTCCTGCTGAAGGGGCAGGGATTCACCTTGAGCGACACGCACGCCAAGTTCAACGAGGTTGTGTCCCGTGATGAGTTCGGTCACCGTGTGCTCAACCTGCACCCGAGGGTTGACTTCGAGGAAGTAGAAATCCCCGTTGGCGTCCCGTAGAAATTCGAAGGTCGCCAAGCCTTTGTAGCCCACGGCTTCAGCGCCCTTGCAGACCAATGCCCCGATTTCAGCCCTTTTTTCATCGCTGAGCCACGGACCCTCCTCGACCAATTTTTGATGGCGGCGCTGAATCGAGCAAAACCGCTCACCGAAATGAATCGCGTTTTTCCCGTCGGCCAGCACCTGAAACTCAACGTGTTGAGCGCCTTGGATGTACTTCTCAACAAAGACACGCTCGTCCCCAAAGGCCGATTTGGCCCGGGACTGACAGAGTTTCAGAGCGCCCTCGAACTCACCGGCTTCCTCCACGATTTGCATACCGATGCCGCCACCGCCGGCTGCCGCTTTGATGATGACAGGGTAGCCGATTTCGTCGGCAAGTGCACTGGCGACCTCCGCACTTGAGATCGGTTCAGACGAACCCTTTGCCGTGGGAAGACCTGCGGCTTCCATCGCCGCGCGAGCCTGGATTTTATCCCCGAGCAAGGTGATGACGTTGGAGGCTGGCCCAATGAAAGTGATGCCTTCTTCCTCGAGGCGAGCAACGAACGCTGCGTTCTCGGCCAAAAAGCCGTAGCCAGGGTGGACAGCGTCGCATTCGAGTTCTTTGGCCGCTTTGACCACGGCTTCGATGTCCAAGTAGGAATCAAGCGGATTGGTTCGGTAGTTGGGATAAGCGATGTCGGCAAGTTGGACCGGAAGCGAAAGACGGTCTTCACGGCCGTGGATGATGGCCGCTTCGATGCCCATGTCTCGCAAGGTGCGCAGAATTCGCAGCGCAATCTCTCCGCGGTTGGCAATCAGCACGCGCTTGAATCCCATGATGTCCCGTCGGCCGACTCAATCTATGAGGAAAGCGGTAAACACGAGTCATGAAAGCTTCAACTATGACTTGACACCGAAACCCGCTTTCCAAGTTATCTTCGTGCAGAGCACAGAGGAATCTCAAACAAATGTCACGGTTCTTGAGAAGATAAGCCGCCACAATTCAAT
>JAURDA010000019.1 GCA_030828165.1 Candidatus Poseidonia sp. | reverse complement strand
GGCGTCGTGCGCTAGTGACGACCGCGCGTTCATGGTTGTCGACGGCGGTCTGAAGGATGAGGAGGACGAGGGGCGATTGAGGAGGCCGGTGGAGGTGGCGGGGCGGTCGGAGGTGCCGAACCGGGACGCCGAGCCGCTGGAGCAGGTGCTCCTCGTCGGCCGCATCGGTCAGCGGGAAGGCGATCTCGTCGTCGTTTACCGTCACGGGTTCAATCCGAGGGTCCAACCACGCTTCGTTTTTGAGCGAACGATGAACACGACCCCCGTCCGTCCGACGAACAACGGCATACTTCGCCGTTTTTTGGAGGGTCTCCATGGGGCGGGGATGAGGGGAACTCCTTTCAAGTTCCCGACCCCAGCACAACACGATGACGAATCCGGCCCCGTCCTCTTCCATCGCTCGTCGCATGTCGCTGACCCTCGTGGCGATCTTCACGCTTCAATTGCTGGCCCCCATCGTCAGCGCCACGGGCATGCAGGCCTGCAGCAACACCGGCGGTACCTGCGACACCTACGACCACGCCGATGACATGACGCCTGAACGCCAAGATTGGGTGGAGGGGAGTTACGTTTTCGACCTCGTCTCAACCTCGACCATCGATTTGGAACTCACGTGGGCCGTTCGCGAGTTCGACCGGGATTCGCTCGGCCTCGGTTCGGGCACCCTCGTCGGGGATGCGCTTGAACAAACCGACGGCCTTGACGCCAACGATGGGGCCCCTGCTGACCTGATTCGCCATTCATTCAACCAAGAAACCGCCGGACCCGGTTCGCCAACGGTTGGACAGAAATTGAAATCGGAAGTGAACGATGCCATCCAGTCGGCGCTCGAATCCGGCTTTGGTACGGTGACAAGCCTCACCACCGATTACACGAACACCTTCGTGGTCGGTGACGAAGCACCGGTGGCGTGCTCAACCGATGACACGACCGATGCCTTGGCCGAAGGAGCGAGCGTTGACAACGTGTTTGAGCCGCCGTTGTGTTTCACGGCCTCGGCCTCCGTGGAACTGGCAGCGAGCAATTTCAACCTCGTTGGCGGCGGTGATTTGGACCTCGAGCGCACGTACCGGGGTCTATTGACGATGGGAGCGGAAATCAACACCTCCTTCGAGTTGACCGCCCAACCCGGTCACAAAGCCGGTTTCACCATCAACCCGCCTTCGTATTCCACCATTCTCGCCGTTGACGCAAGCGGGAGCCTCTCGGCCCAGCCCGGCGTGCCCGGTTCCATGTCAGCCTCATGGTCCATGGACCACCTCAACGCCACCGAGTCGGCCACCGACCTCTTGCAAACGGTTGACCTCCGGATGGGTCATCGAAACACCTCGGCAACGCCTACGGTGTGGATTGAGGACGGCACGAAAGCGTTGGACGTCCACCTTGTTTTGGATTTGAGCGATGAGTACGCAGCCACTGTGAACTTCGCCGCCGGTTTGCACTACCTCGATGCTGAAACCTTGGAGGAGTGGGGCATCAACATGTTTGACGTCGCTTCGATGGCGACGATTCCGCTCATCACCTCGGACGGGATTCGTTTGGCCTACCACAACGGCATCGTTGACCTGACGCAATTCACCGACCAGTTCCCCGTTGGCGACATCGTTTCGGGTTTGGGCGATACGGTGGCGGGCGTGGGTGAAATCACGATGAGCGACCTCGAATGGGTGGGCTCCACCAGCGGCACGGGCATCTTTGAGACCGCAGGCGGCCTGAATTACTCGCACAGCACGGGATGCACCGAGCCGGTTGGTGCAGGGCAGGTCCTCTACTACTGCCTTGAGGGAAGCGAAGCCATGCGCGAGACCTACCCCATCTACTTGCAGACCTCCAGCGAACCGTTTTCGATGAACCTCATCGACATTCTCCAAGCCTACAACACCAACTCGATGATCGATGATTTCCTTGACGGTGTCCAAAGCAGCGATTTGGAACGCTTGATGAATTCGGGCATTTCTCTGGAAACCGTGCTGGATTCCAGTTACCTCGACACCATCATTCCCGAAAACCTCCCTCCCTCCGAATTGACCGTTGAAATCATCTTGCCCGATTGGGTGACAACGATTGACGGGACATCAAAAATTGTTCTCGAGAAAACGGTTGAGGGGACCCAAGCCACCGATATTTCGTTCACTGGAAACGACCCCTACAACTGGGAACACGAAATCTTGGACGAGGAAGGCAACGTCATCTGCTTTGCGAACCAAACTTCCTGCGTACGTTCCGAGGTTGACTTTGACCTCTCGGCCATCAATTTCAACGAATGGAGTGCCTCGGTCTCGTTCACCCTCGCCTTGGACGCCGAACTCAGCGTTTACCGCATCGGTATACCCACGGACGACCTGCCTGAACAAGGCGACACCAAAGTTTCCATGGAAGCGATTCCCTCCGATTTGATTCGCCTGATCATCGACCTCTCCAGCCGGATGGGCGAACCTCTGTCCTCCGGCGAAATTGAACTCTGTAACCCGGAGGAATACGACATGCAGATTTGCAACGAACCGGTCGAACTCACGGCCACCCGGCAGGGAATGAAGGACTTCACCGAACTCATCGGCACCTCCGTCACCGACCTCCTGCACCAGGCCGGTACGCTGGCGGAAGAGGACGGTTCGGTCACGGACATGGACCTCTCGGCCTTTGAAATCCGGACATCCATTTCCGGCATCGAAGCGCCCGATGCGACGGTAAGCGACGATGAGCCCATCACCCTCTCCGTGTCCATCCCCGAAGTCACGTTCACCATCGGGACGGGTCTTGGATGGTTTGAGTTGGCCGAAACCGACCCGAACGACATCCGATTGAGCGTCATCACCAGCACCATCCAATCCGTCTTCAACCGGCCTCTGAAAATGGCCGCCGATGCGTTCACGACCGGGCTGCAATCCTCCATTGTGAGCGGGAGCGGCGTCATGTACCCGCCTCAAGAACAAGATTCCGTACGTGTTGAAACCGGGACCGTCAACACGACCATCCTCGAGGAGAACGGCTTGGCGTACACCGGCCCCATCTCCTTCACCCTTCCCCGGGGCATCCAGCTCGTGGACGCCACCTCCACCTCAGGCAACCTCATTTTGAGCGAGGACGGCGGTCGCCAAGTCGTCACCTACGTGGTGCCGCCCGGTGAGTTTTCCGACGAAATTTCGTACCGCATCGAAGTGGGGTGGATTTACTTCTTGATTCAGTTCTGGGTCTACCCAACCATCGTTCTCATCCTGTTGGTGCTCTTCATTCGCCGACGCCGTCGCAAGAAGCGAAAGAAGAAGGCCGCCCTCGCCAATCGAGAATCCAGCATCAACAAGGCGCAGCTCGGTGATAGCGAGTTTGCCGACCTGGCCGGTTTCTCAAGTCCCGCCTTGCGTCACGGCGAGAGCATTGAGGACATGGCGTTCATTGACGAGTTGTCCCGTTAGCGCATGGCTTCGTAAATGCGCTCGGCCAACGCCGGGCCAATGCCGGGCACGGTGACCAGTTCGGAGACAGCGGCGTGCTCGATGCCTTTTCGTCCTCCGAAATGGCGAAGCAGCGTTTGCAATTTCTTCGCCCCCAACCCCTCCACCGCTTCCAAGGGGTCGGCCAAACGGGAGCGGCTGCGACGACGGCGATGGAAGGTGTTGACGAAGCGGTGGGCTTCGTCACGAGCGTGCACCAGCACCCGTCCCGTGCGGTCAAGCACGAGAGGGTCCATCTCGGTTCGAAAAATCGTCTCTTCCCGCTTGGCGAGGGCAGCCAACGGGAACCGATCCTGCCACCCGTGCTCCTCAAGGGCTTGCCGGATGGTGGCCAAATGGGTCTCGCCACCGTCGATGAGCAGCAAATCCGGCCATTCTTCTTGTCGCTTCGCCCACCGCACGACGACCTCTTTCATCATGCGGAGGTCGTCCATGGCTTCCCCTTTGACGACGTATTTCCTGTACTCGTCTTTTGCAGGCCGTCCGTTGCGCATCACGACGCTTGCGCCCACCCGCTCATCGCCCAACAATTGAGCCATGTCAAAGCAGACGATGTGGTCCAGCGAAGTCATGCCCAAGGCCTTGGCGCCATCGTCAGCCGCTCGTTGTTCCAGCGAACCGCTCGATTTGTTGACCATGCGCTGAAGTTGAATGGAGGCGTTTTGTCGAGCCAACGTCGCGAGGCTCTCCAAATCTCCACGCTGCGGCGTTCGCACCTCAACCGCAGCGCCTCTCCGCTCGTCAAGCCACGACTGAAGGCCGTCAAACAGCGGTACCGGTGAGAGCAGCAACCGAGGAGGTGTTCGATGAGCGTAGTGTTCGGCAATGAACATCGAGACGGTTTCGCCGATGTCTCCCCGGTGAATCGCTGGCCACGCTTCTTGACCCTGCACCATCCCTTCGTCGGCGTGCAAAACCACCAGAGCGGCGAGGTCGCCTTCGGCTTCAAAGCCGATGGCATCGCAGTCCCGGTAGACCTTGCTCGAAACGACGTGTTGGCTGGTCGTGGCGCGAACGGCGCGAATCATGTCACGATGTTGGGCGGCCGTTTCGTAGGCTTCCGCCTCCGAGGCCGCCTCCATGCTCGCCACCAGTTCCTCGAGCAACGGGGCAGCGTCGCCGTTGAGCACTCGGCGCACCGCTTTCACGCGATCGTCGTAGCCGTCGCCGTTGATGCAGGGGCCTGCACACAGGCCGATGTGCATGGAAAGGCACCCTTGGGGCAGCAATTCCTTGCAGTCCCGAATACCGAATTGTCGGCGAAGCAATTGCATGACCTGCTTGGCGGCACCGGCGTTTGGAAACGGCCCCCACTGCTCGCTCGATTTTGGGGGGTGACGGGTGTACATGATGCGCGGGTATTCCTCGTTGGTCATCGCCAAGTACGGAAAGGACTTGCCGTCCTTCAGCATGGAGTTGAAACGCGGCATGTGTTCGCGAATCAACTGCCGTTCCAACACCAACGCGGCTTGGGGAGTTTGGGTGACAATGCATTCGATGTCATCGGCCCGCTCCACCAATTCAGGAATCATCACGCGGTCGGGGTTGGCGGCAAAATAGGAGCGTATCCGCTCGTTCAAGCGGGTGGCTTTTCCAACGTACAACACCCTTCCTTGTGCCGTTTTGAACAGGTAGACCCCTGGCTCGCTCGGCAAATCGGCCGAAGCGAGGTCAACGGGCATGCTGGGTCGACGAAGGCCGGGGGTCAAAAGGGCAACCCACTTGCAAAGCAGGACGCATGCTTGGGGATGATTGATGAAGGAGGCGCCCGACCTTCTGCACGGGTCCTCATGCTCAGCCGTTCGCAAGAAAAATTGCTGAGGTATCTCGGGGCGTTTCCCATCGGTCTCGAGGAGGCGTGGGACGTCCCTCGTGACCTTTCGCTTCCCGGTTTGGCCGATGCGATGGGCGTGGTGCGGTCAGGGTTGAACCAGCCGCTCAATGCCCTGCTCGAAATGGCGTTCATCTCGGTTCGTGTCGCCCATGTCATCGGCGGTGGCAGTCGACGCCGTCAGGTGTACCACATCACGACAGCGGGTCGTGCTTGGGTTGAATCAAACCCTGAAGCCGCCAAGGCGGAAGAGAAACTCTCCCCGGATTCCTTGGCGGAGACCACCTTCTTGGTCGGGCGATCCGGCACCCTCAAGGACGTTCATGAACGGCTTGAAAAAGAACGAAGACTGGTTATCGGCGGCTTGTCCGGTGTTGGCAAGACGGTGTTGTTGGATGCCTACGCCGAGGGGCTCCTCGCTGCAAAACGTCGGGTACGACGAGCGAACGTGGACGAATTCACGGATGCGAAATCCCTCTTTGGTTCGTGGTACAGCGACGAAGGTCCTGCGCCAAGCGAAACGGCCTCGATGGCGGAGCGCGTGGCCGAAGAGGAGGCCACCACCGTGTTCATGGTCGACGACGTGGACAGGCTACCCCCCCGTCACCAGGAAGAAGTGATGGAACTGCTTGCGTCGCTGTTGGACGCCGGATGCACCGCCCTGCTCGCTGGGCGCCTCCCGTTGTTTGAGGGGTTGACTTGGCCGATGCTTCGTCTCGGGACGCTGGAACCGAAGGTCGCTGCTGATTTGCTTGGCGAACATCTGGAAGCTTCGCAACGGCTCCGGATTGCCCGTGCTCTTGGAGGCCATCCCATGGCCTTGCAACTGTATCGAGAAGGTGACCCGCTTCCCGAGGCCGGCGCGGACGTGCAGGCTTTTGTTGAACAAACGATGTTGAACTCGCTTGCTGAAACGGAACGCTCCTCCCTGGACTTGATGGTGCTTTATCCCAGGCCGCTTTCACCAACCGACGCCCCCGGCAGCGAGGAAGTGGATGCTCTGGATGAACGGGCGCTCCTACGATGGTCTATAGATTCCGAGAGGGTGGAGGTTCAACACCTTGTTCGAAACGTTCGGCGAGCGATGCTGGACGATGACGATCTCCGTCGCCTTCACGCCCTCTCGCTCAACCACTGGCAGGAGCGGTTGAACCGTTCTCAAGGCGCTCTTCTCCGTCTCTACCACGCCATGGCGTTGGAAAAGGACGAACTGGATGCGTGGATCGACGATGATTTCGATCGCCTCGTCGCCGCTGATGCCGGCGCTCTTGCCGTGCTGTTTGACCGAGCCACCCAACAGCACCCCGAAAACGAGCGCCTCCATTACTGGGCGGGGCGTGTTGCGGTGCAGCGCAACGAGCCCGAACGGGCCCGCACCCACCTTGAAGCGGTTCGAGACGAAGCCCTTCACGACGATTTGGCCCATGCGATGGCCCTGCTTGAGGGGGACGAGACCGCCGCCCAACGCTTGCTGGAACGGCAACTTGAGCGTGCGGCCTCGGTTGAGCGAACCCGTTTGGTGCTCCGCACCGCCGTCCAGCGGCTCGCCGACCGCTTGTTTGACGAACCCTCGAGCATCGACGTTCAATCGATACGCTCCTTGCTGAACGACGTTGAACTTCCCGATGCCGGACCGGTTCGTGCAACCGTCACCGTGAGCATGAGCATGATTCGTCACGCGCTCGCTCTCCACGACGGCGACACGGAACGGGCCACGGCGCTGGCCGAGCAATTGGCCGGCTTGAGCAACGATGAGGACCCGCTTGTTCAGCAGATGAAGCTCAGGACACAACTGCATCAACGAACATCTTCCGGGGAAGGTATGGCGTCGTTGCGTAGCCAAACCATGACGGTGATGGAGGTGCAACCTTCCCCGTTGCATTCCGCGGCGGTCGGGTTGACCTTCGGGGAACATCTTGCATCGGATTCCTTGGACGAGGCTGCAACCTTCCTTGCGACCTTGCCCTCACCGGACCGCCTCGAAGGGGCAGGAGCACCCTCAATGCGGTACGCAGCACGGTGGTGGTACCTCGCAGGGCGCACCGGCTATCGGCCCGCAGCGATGGCGTTGCGCGAGGCTGCTCGTTGCTTTCGACAGGCCGGCTGTTTGCGTGCAGCCAAAGCCGCAACCCTTCGTCTTCATCGTGTGCTCTGATCAAAGCTCAGCGCCGATGAGCGTCTTGGTTTCTTGGATGCCCGGCAGTTGCCGAATTTCTTCAACGATGCAGCGGGTCAATTCGTATTCTTCGTCGGCCTGAACCCGAGCGATGAGGTCGTATTGACCGAAGAGCATCCAGTGGTTGGTCACGAGGTCGATGTTCTCAAGCGCAGCTCGAACGGTGCCTTCTTGGCCGGGTTTGGTGGTCATCAAAACAAATCCAATCGCCACGTTCATCCCTCCACAGCAATCAGCGTTTGCGTCTCTTTGACCCCTTGGATTTGCCGAAACGTTCCCATCAGCAAGCCGGAGAGTTCCTTTGAGTTGGGAGAACTGATGCGGACCAAGAGGTCAAACTCACCGTAGAGGGCGTGGACTTCCGCTACCCCCTCATGGTCGGAAAGGGCGAGGTACACCTCGCGCTCATGCGTCGGCTCTGTCTTGAACAACACGAAGGCTTCGGGCATCAACATGACCATTTGAAATCGGGATTTATGGCTTCCTGCCTCCACGGAAGGCCGTCACACGGGAGGGAACCTTTGAAGAGGGATTGCAACAGGTTCTTTTTGATGGAGCGAACGACATCATCATGTTGGCTCGTTTTCCTCGCTCTGGCCTTGTTGATGGCTCCCGTTGGCTTGCCGGTCGTCGTGCCAGAAACCACCCCCTCCAACTTGGCTTCAACCAACGAGGCCAACAGCGCTTCAGGCCGGGCGCAAACGACGTGGTCCGGGACGCAAACCCTCTCGGGAACGTACACCATCGGCGTGGCCGACGAGGTCATCGTTCAACCGTGCACGGTGATTCAGTTGCCCGCAGGCGAACGGATCGTCGTCGACGGCCGCCTCACCGTGCTCGGGACGGCGTCGTGTCCCGTCGTGTTGCAAGCGAGCGGTCTGAATGACCACGAGGGGATTCAGTTCAACAGCACCTCGGCAGGGCGCGGTTCGCTGATTCAAAATTTGACGATTGAAGACGCCATTTACGGCATCACCGTTTTCGGCTCAAACCCGGTGATCGAGAACTTGACCGTCGTCAACCCGGACCGCGTGGCGGTTGATCTGTTCAGTTCCGCAGCGCCTCGAATCACCGACCTCTTCGTCAACCAGGCCGGTCGAAACGTCCCCTTCCAGGGAGATTGGCGGTACGGTCTGGGCCTTTCGGTCGGCGCCGGCTCCACCCCCGTCGTGAAGCGGGCGGTTTTCTCCGATGTGTTGACCCGAGCGGTGAACATCTGGGGCGGCTCAGGCGGCCTCATCGATGGCATCACCGTGGACAATTGCAGCGGCTCCTCATGGGTCACGGCCGCTGGCATCTGGGTGGAGGACAGTCAACCCTTGCTCACCAACATCAGCATCGACCGTTCCGATACCGGGATGGTGATTCGCCACATCGATGACGGCGGATATACCCATGGCGTGGTTCGCAACGCCGTCATCAGCAACTCGATGTATCGCGGCGTGTACGTGGACAAGAACAACCACACCAATTACACGAATTACGAAACGGCCGATTTCACCAACCTCACGGTGCTCGGCACGGGAGGCCCGGATGCAAAAACCCCGAACATCGGCTATGCGGCCATTGAAGTCAACGCAACCGGTGCATGGTTCGAGGACACCTTGGTTCAGAACTCAACCACCGTCGGTGTTCGGTTGTACTTCGTTGACAGTTCAACGACCTTCCGGAATTTGACGGTTCGTGATTCGGGCGACCCTGGCCAAGGGCCTCATGAAGCGGGGGTGGCTGTACGCTCGTCCTTCTTCGCGCCGAGGTTCGAAGGCCTCGAAGTGAGCGGTTCGGTAGGCCCCGGCGTCTACTCCTCCTCGGGTGGAGCCATGCAGGGTTTTGACTGGAACCTTCACAACAACACCGACCACGGCTTGTACGTCAATCGCGCCACGGTTCACATCAACGGCCTGAACTTGACCGACAACGGTCAGTCGGGTGCTCAGGTTTGGGACGCTCGTAACGTGGTGTTCGAGAACCTCACCGCACGAGACAACGGTGGAGATGCCGTCTCAAATCCGCTTGAGCGAAACCAAGCCGGTCTGTATTATGAAGACGCCAACGACATCGAATCGGCTTCGGGGGACGTACGTTGCACCAATTGCTCGGTCTCGGGGTCCACCGGAGCCGGTCTCCTCGCCGTCAATTCCGTGGACCTCTGGCTTGAGGGTCTCACGTTGTTTGACAACAACCCTGGTCTGCCCGCCTTACACGTCGACAACAGCGACCAACTGCCCGCCGGGTCTTCGGGGAGCGTCTCGATTTCCAACGCCGTCGTGTCCGCTGAGAGCCCTGCATTGCCCGCCGTCCGTCTTGACCGCGTGGCGGCCAACATCGACGGCTTTTCCATGCCTGGAAACCACTCCGGCCTCGAGTGGGACGGCAGCAACAACGGCAATTTCCCTTCCTCGTTGTCCAACGCCACCTTGGCCGGAACAGCCTGTGCAACGTTCACCAACCATCCTGGCTTGAGCGGGAGCGACAACCTCCTTTCCTCCGGTTGCACCGGTTCCGTGAACTTGCAAAACAGCGCAGTGAACTGGTCAAGTCTGACCGACCAAGACGGCTCCACGGCGCAGCCTCACATCGTGCAATTGGATGCGACTTCTTCGCTCCATCTCCATCGTCCGATCAACGTCAGCCTCTCCTCGGCCGTGCTAACAAGCGGAGCGGTCATCGACGTCGCATGGGACCTCAAGGTCTGGGTGGTGAACAATTACTCAAACGGCGTACCAAACGCAAACGTGAACGTCACGTTTTCGGATTTCGAACCCTCGGTTCAGCTTGGAACAAACGACTTGGGCTATGTGAACCTCCCCAACTTCATCGGTCAACGCTGGACCTCCTCGGGAGCCAGCGCGTTCAACAGCGTCACGGTTTCTTGCGGCTACGACAGCACGGCCAACAGCACTTCAGCGACGCTTGACCAAGACCTCATCGTCCCTTGTTTGCTTCCGCTCTCGAACCAAGCCCCGTTCCTCCGCTGGACTTCGCCGGAGGACGGCTCGGTCTTCTCATCTCAGGGTGAGGTGGAGTTCAATGCCACCGATTCTTGGGATTTGGACAACGACGTGTTGACCTTTTCATGGACGAGCACCTTGGACGGTAACCTCGTAGCGAACTGTACGGGGAGTTGGAGCTTCCCCGACGGCCCCAACAACGGTGCTGCCTTCGTCGCCAACGGCAACGACGCCTACGGATGCACGTTGAACGACGGTGTGCATGTCATCACTCTCGAGATTTGCGACACGGTCAACCATTGTGTTTCTCAAAGCCGGACCATCGAACTGGTGAACCTCGCTCCCGTCTTGACCGTCAGTTTCGAACCTGCTCTCAACCCGTGGAGCGAACTCGTCATACCCCAAACCGGGACCGTGATCGTGAACACCACGGGCACCTTTGACCCCGAGGGCGATGACTTTGCTTGCCTCATTTCTTTCAGTGCCGACCAGGGTGTTGGCTGGGGCAACCAATGGGAATGCCCTGAAGAGCTCACGTACACCTTTGACTACACCACAGAGGACCCCCCAGCCTCCGCTACGTTGACGGTCATCGCTTTTGATGCCGTGGGCAACAACGCCAGTTTTTCGGTGCCCGTGACACTCTTCAACGAGATTCCTGACCCCGTCTTTACCGTAGCTCGCGACAGCAACTTCAGCGAGGTCATGGTGCTGCTCAACGGCACCGGGGTCGTTGATCCGGAGGGGGATGTGCTGACTGTCACCTACACCTCCTCCATTGATGGCGTGCTTTCCGTCGGGCCTTCTGACTGGGAGGGTTACCTCTCGCGCGGAGTGCACACCATCACCATGGAGGTTACCGATGACCGAGCGGAACACGCCAACCAATCAAAATCAACCAGCGTTTTGTTGACGGTTGAGAATTCAGTTCCAAAAGCCGTCATCGATTCGCCTGGTTCGCAAACCTTCGAGAGTTCCGAACTGATTTGGTTTTCGGCCAACGGCTCAGGGGACTTTGATTCAGCGTGCGATTCGTTCCCCGTTGATGGAAATTGGGTGTGCGCACCGTTTGAACCCGCTGCCGGCACGGAGTACTTGGTGGTGACCTGGACGAGCGATTTGGACGGGCGGCTGACGCCTGAGGGTCAAGATTGGCTGTACTTTGAAGGCCGCTTGACCGCTGGAACGCACACCGTTACGTTGAGCATTGACGACGGTATTCACGACCCCGTTCTCACCTCACAAACGGTCACGGTGGTTGCTTCTGCACCCGTCCTTGGTTTGGTGTCGCCCGAACCCGCTTCCATCCACCCCTCTTCGGCGAATTTGATCTTTGATGCTTCAGAGAGTGTGGATTACGACGGGGACGCCTTCACCGTCACCCTCCGCTCATCGCTGCAAACCGAGCCCTTGCTCGTCGACGTGGACCCGATGCAGGGGCACGGCTTCACGCTCAATGCAGGGGAGCACTTGATGACCGTCACGTTGACCGATGAAAGCGGTATGACGCGGGACGAGACCTTCACCCTGACCGTGACCGAATCCGCCCCCGTGTTGGTGCTCACCTCCCCGGTCAATCGTCAGTCGTTTGAAGCAGGGTCGTCCTTGTTGCTTGAGGAAGCATCGTACGACGCCGACAACGACTTGACCGTACGAGAATGGCGATGGTGGGCGCCCGAAAAGAGCAATCCAGAGGTGCTATCGACGGCCTCGAAGGAAGAAATTTCTGGCTTGCCTCCGGGCGAGTACCATCTTTCCTTGTATGTTGAGGACGCTCGAGGGAATTGGGTTGAAGAGCACGTCAACATCACGCTGCAGAGCAGTTTGCCCGAACTTGACCGAGATTCGTTGGTGCTCAGCAGCGAGACCTTCACGGCGAACGAGTTGTCCTACCTCACGGTGAGCATTGCGCTGAGCGACCCGGACGGAACCACGGACGACGTTCGCTTGAACATCACGCTCAACATCCAACAGTGGGAAGTGAATCTTTCCGATGCCGACGGCGACGGCGTTTGGGAGGGTGTGGTTGAATGGCGACCGGAAACCACCGGGCGCCCGCTGCTGAAGATCATCGCTCGAGACGGTGTCGGGGAAAGCGCAAACATCGATTTTGTCTCGAGAAACCTCGTCGTTGAAGAGGCTGAAGAGGACGGGCGCATCGTCGTGTTCGCAGGGGCTGCCATTGGCTTGCTCATCGTGGCCTCGCTCGTTGGTTTCTTGGTTCAGCATCGTCGCCGGTCGGCCGAGGAACTCGATTTACTCACCTCGTGGGACGCCTTCAGAGCCCCAGCGGACAGCGAACCCACGGCCAAAAACATCCCCTCGCTTGAACAGAACATCATGGACGCCACCGGTGAGGTGCAGGCGGACCTTGAGGACCAACCGTGAGCGTTCGTTCCCATGACGGTGCAACGTCGCTGAGCAGCGGGCTCAGTTTTGCTCCGGCAGGTCGCCGTTCAACGAATCCGGGTTCGACGGCAGGCCGCCCCAAGGGGTCCGGGTGCGGTGCAGACCAAACCGTCGCAAGAACAGGAATCGGAGGTTTTTCCACCCGTCACCCCACGTGTGGATTTCGGCTTCGCCAACTCGCGGGCGGTAGGGCACGGAGATTTCAATGGCCTTTTTCTTCCCGAGGTGACGGCGGGCGAGAATTTTCATTTCTTCGCTCAGGGGCATACCGTCGTTGGTCGGTCGCATCTTTTCGTTTTCAAAGATGGACTTACGGAACACCCACATCCCGGTTTGGGAATCCTTGATGCCGTACCAGAACAGCATGCGAGCGGTGAAGGACAGCACCCAGTTCCCAAACCCGTGAAGCCCCGACATGGACCCGTCTTCGGCGAGCGAGAGTCGGTCGCACGTGATGAAATCGAGATCGTCGTCGAGCAGGCGCTTGACGAGTTCCGGAACGAGTTCTGCAGGGTAGGTGCAGTCGGCGTCCATCGTGACGATGATGTCGTTGCGGGCAACGTCGAAGCCCGTTCGATAAGCCCTTCCGTACCCCTTGCGTGGCTCGAGATGGACCCGGATGTCTTTCTCCAGGGCGATTTCACGCGTTTTATCACTGGAATTCCCATCGACGATCATGATTTCGAGGTCCTTGCACCACCCTCGTGGGATGGCGTCGATGGTTGGACCCAACGCCTCTTCCTCGTTGCGCGTGGGTAAAATGACCGTGACGGACACGGGTAGCACATCGCCCATGAACGAACCAGCCCTGCACCGTGTTTCAAAGGTTTGGCTTGATGCAAGGCCTCGTCAAGCCTTCGTTTTCAATGACCTTCAAATGCCGAAGCGGCTTCGTCACCACGATGCACATCGCCATGGTGTCCGGTGAATATCCGCCTCGTTGGGGTGGAATCGGCTCGGTCGTGTATCACCTCGCTGGTCACTTGGCTTCACGAGGTCACGACGTGACCGTCATCACCCGCACCCACAAGCAAGCGACGCCTCAGCAACCCGGCGTGAGCGTGCTCCACGTTCCATGGGTGAAGGCACCGATGATGTTCACGCGCTCGTACGGCAAGCATGCTTTGGTTGAACTTCGTCGCTTGCATCAGGTCAAACCCGTGGACGTGGTTCACACCCTGCTGCCGTTGGTCAGTTGGACCCGCAAAGAGTACCGGTGGGTCGAGGAGCATGTGGCGCCGGTCGTCTGCGCTCTCAACGGCAGTTGGATCGGGGAACGGGAGGGCATGAAACGGGCCGCTCGGCACAAGGAAGCGGCGACGTGGAAGAACCCGAACGATCTCGCCATTTTACTGACGGGCGGTTACTACGCCCGTTACGAACAAGCCGGTATCGAAGGCTCAACGGCGTGCGTCGCGATATCGGCCTCCACCAAAGCCGAGTTCGAACATTGGTACCGTCCTCCCGAAGATTGGTGGTGCGAGACGGTGCTTTACGGCGTGGACCACAAGGTGTTCCGGCCGATGAACCACGACCATGAGGAAGAACAACTGGCGTACGAGGAACTTCGGAAATCCTACGGTGCTGCCGACGAGGCGGCTTTGACCGGCGACGCCTCGACCGAAACCCCCTTGCTTCTGGCGGTCGGTCGCTTGGTCGCAAGAAAAGGCCACCGAACCCTCTTGCGAGCGATGCCCAGCGTCCTCAAACAGCACCCTGGGGCCCGTCTGGTCATCGTTGGCCGTGGGCACATGAGTCGAACCTTGATGCGCCAAGCCAAGCGTCTGGGCATCGCCCACGCCGTTCACATTCAACCGGGAATGAGTTTTGACCGACTTGCTCTGCACTTCCGGGCTGCCGATGTGGTCGTCTATCCGTCCTATTACGAGGGTCAGGGTCTCATCCCGCTGGAGGCGTTGGCGAGCGGCACCCCCGTTGTGACCGTCAATCAGCCACCGTTGACGGAAATGATCGACGAAGACGTTGGCGAACTCTTCACGTGCGGTGACCACGAAGACCTCGCACGTGCGGTGAACCGATGCCTCGACCAACCCGAGGAGCGAGTCCAACAGATGGTTCGTGGACGGCAGCGGGTCTTGGACCACTACACCTACGAGCACAACGCCGAAGCCTACGAAGCCATCTACGAGAGCATGCTTTCGTGAGCAGATAGGTTCATCGGAAGGTCATTATTTGACAAGCCGCTCGGGTGGCTCATGAAAGTCAATGCTTGGCTGCTTTCGTTGTTGGTGGTCACCATGTCCCTCTCCGGGTGCATCGGTGAGGAAGAAACGGTGGCCCCGCCCGTGGTGGAGGACGACGACGACCGGCGCATGTTTGTCACGGACAAAACCGGGCAACTTCTTGACATGGACATCGAGCCCATGACCTTCCAGTTCAGCGATGTAGGGGAGACCGGCAAGGAACCGAGCATCGGCATCACCTCCAGCGGTTGCATCTTCTTCATCGCCATGGAGAAGGTCATGCGTTCGTGCGATTACGGTGCATCGTGGGAGGAGAGCCAAGACCCTGTGGCCTGTTCGCCGACGACCAGCGACCCTTACGGATGGGTTGACCCCATCACCGATCGTGTCTTCGGTGTCCAGATGATCGGTCTTGAAACCTCCTGGATTTGCTGGAGCGACGACGACGGGGAATCATGGATGGGGAACCCACACGACTCGGGGACCACCCCCCTTAACGATCACATCAAACTGGCGAGCGGGCCTTGGACGGACAGCGGCTACGGAGCATTGGGCCAAATCACGAGCAACTTTTACGAAACCGCCGTTTATTATTGCTACAATAAATTGGCCGGTATCTTCTGCTTCACGAGCGTTGATGGCGGTGCAACGTTCGAGCTCGGTGGTCAAATCATCGGTCTCGCCACCACCAACGGCGGATTGCACGGCGCCATTTCAACCGCTCGTGACGGCACCGTCTACGTGACGCCCCGTGTCGCCACCCCGACGGTCATCGTCTCAAAGGACAACGGCTTTTCGTGGTTTGAGCGAACCATGGGAGAGGACACCGGCACGCCCAACCCGAGAAAGAATTCGGAGGTATCTGCAGATACGGACTCCAACGCTTACCACGTATGGACGGGGGGCGACGAGGGCGTCTACATGTCGCGTTCCTTTGATTCCGGCGAAACCTGGGACCAAGAGAGCATTCGCATTTCGCCCGTGAACGTGATTTCATCGGTGTTCCCACAAACCGATGCTGGCGACGCAGGGCGCATCGCCATCACCTACCTGGGCAGCGAAAACGACGAGATGCTCAACCAGTCCGACATCGACGGGAACCCTTGGAACGGCAACGCTCACTACGCACCGAACAACGCTACCTACCATCTCTACATCACGTACAGCCTCAATGCGCTTGACGAGAACCCCATTTTCCACACCTACCGGGTCACCGATGATCCCGTGCAAGTCGGCTCGATTTGTTTGAACTCAGGGGATTGTCGGGACATTGGAGGGTCGAACCGCAACCTCTTGGATTTCAACGACCTTCACATCGACCGTGAGGGGCGCGTGTACGTCGCTTTTGCTGACGGCTGCACCGGTGAGTGCGCCACCAACGAGAACGCCACCGCTCAGGATTCGAGAGACGGCCGCGGTTCGGTGTATTACTTGGCGAGCGGACCCAGCCTCTACGAAGATTTTGGCGCCTTGATTCCGCTGCTCGACGAGTGAACAGCAGCCCGTGCGAACGTGGTTTTCCACGCCTCAAGCGAAATAGCGGGCTCGAAGTTTTCGGAGGCTCAAGCGAACGCCGAACATCAACTTGCGCCAAGTTGAGAGGCGGACGGGCTGGCTGAACACATCGCCTGAGCGGCGAACGATTTCGTTGAGGATGGAGGAATACGCATCGGCCATGATTTCCGGTTGGATCCTTGCACGGGCGTCGAGGTACCCGAACAGGTGCGTGGCTGAGGCCTGGTGACGCTTGATGACCTCGAGGTATTCAACCATGAAGCCACGCCATGCCAGTGTTTGTGCCACGTTTTCCTGATTCAACATGGCAAGGGTGATGTTGTGCGAGGCAAGCACCTCCTCGGGCAGGTAGATTCGTCCACGCTCCATGTCCTCGTTGATGTCACGAAGCACGTTGATCAATTGCATTTGGATGCCGAGGTCGATGGCGTGAAGTCGGGCAGCACGGTCCTCGTATCCGTAGATTTCAATCAGGATGAGCCCGACGGCGGAGGCGACCTTGTAGCAATACGAGCGTAGTTCGTCCCAGGTCTGGTTTTGGACCGGGTAGAGGTCGTCTTCCATGCCCTCAATAACCGTCTCAAAGTCGTTGAGCTTGATAGGGTACCGGGAAACAACGTCCTGAAGGGCGATGAAGATGGGGTGGTCGTTGGCGGTGATGCTCTCGTCGTAGACCTGATTGAGTTTCATCCGAATTTCGGTGAGCGCCATCAGCCGTTGTCGGTGTTCGTCTGCTGGAAGCACCGGCGTTTTTCCTGCGTGAATCTCCTCAACGATGGCTTGGCGAGCGTCCGTCGCAACCTCAAGTTGCGGCGAGTGGGTCACGTTGGGTTCTTCGTCACCGTCGACGATGTCGTCCACCCAACGGCACAACGCATAGACGGCATGGACAGCTTTGCGCTTCTCGAGTTGAAGAGCACTGAACGACGAGTAGAAGGTGGTCGAGGCTTCTCGGCAAACGGCTTCGCAATAATCGTAGGCGTTGTTGAGAAGCAGCGTTTTCACGGTCTCACCTCAGGCAGATGTTGGTGTCCCGCTCGAAGGCTCTTTTGAGGTTTTGTTGACCGCCGCACGGCCCTGCTTGGATCGCTTTCGGCTCTCGAACCACGTGTCTACGCCGTTCCAATCCGGGATGATGCCGAGGCTATCGAGCAACAATTTGCTGCTGATGCGAGCGGATTCGTAGATGACGGGGAGCCCGCTTCCTGGGTGGGTGCCGCCGCCGACAAGGTAGAGGTTGTTGATTTCGTCAAACTGATTCTTCGGTCGACGCCAAAGCATCTGATCGAGGCCGTGAGCGAGGTTAAACACGGCTCCACGGTAGCAGTGGTCGCCCCAATCCTCGGGGGTGATGACCATCTCCGTCACGATGTGGTCTTTGAGGTTCTCAAAGCCGAGTTTGGACTCAATTTGTTCCAAGATGCGGTCACGGTACGCGTCTTTTTCTATGGACCAGTCGATGTTTTCGTGAACGTGCGACACCGGAACGAGGGCGTAAACGGTTGAACACCCTTCAGGAGCGAGGCTCGGGTCGGTCACGGATGCGTTTTGAACGTACACCGACGGGTCGTCCCACGTGAGGCGGTGGTGCTTTTCGATGTCTTCGAGGTTGTTCTCGTAGGTAGCGGAAGCGTAGATCTGGTGATGAGGGAGTTCGTCGTAGGTCCGGTCAACGCCAAGGTAGAGCATGAAGGTCGAGCACGAGTATTTCTTGCTGTCCAATTTCTTGTTGGACCACTTCTTGCGTACCTTGTCGGGGAAAAGCTGCGTCATGCCGTTGGCAAAGTCAGCGTTCATGACCACTCGGTCGGCCATGAAGTCACCCTTTGCGGTTCGAACGCCGGTGATGGTCTTCCCGTCCATGATGACGGATTCCACGGCCTCGTTCATTCGGAAGGTGACACCGAGGTCTTTGGCAATGGCAGCCATGCGCTCGCTGACGCTGCCCAATCCACCGAGCGGGTGGAAGATGCCGTATTCATACTCAAGGAAGGCCAGCATCGTGAACAGGCTAGGGCAATTGAACGGTGACATGCCGAGATATTTCGTTTGAAACGACATGGCCAACATCAACCGGTCGTCGTCAAAGAGTTTCATCAAATCTTTCGCAACCGATCGTTGAGGACGGAGCACCCCAGCAACACGCATCGCTCGCTTAGAGAGCAGGTCGGATGGTCCGTACCAGGGTTCTTGCAGACACGCTTTGGATTTCTCGAGTTTCATTCGGTTGTCCTTCACGTAGCGTCGGAAGGCATTGGCGTTTTGGTCGCCGGACAATTCTCGGATGCGTTCGGTCATCACGTCAAGGTCGCTGGTGCAATCAAGTTCACCGCCTTGGCCGAAGATGAGGCGGTAGTTCAACTCCAACTTGTGGAGGTTGAGTTCCTCGTGGGCGTCCATTCCGATGGCCTTGAAGATGTCTTCAATGACCTCAGGATAGTGGAAAAAGGTTGGACCGAGGTCGAATTTGAACCCGTCACGGTCGAAGACTTTGTTTCGGCCTCCGACGGCGGACGAGCGTTCGAACACGGTCACGTTGACGCCTGATTTTGCGAGGAGCAGTGCGGACGCAAGACCTCCGGGACCGGCTCCTATGATGGCGACGCTGGGCGTAGCGGTGGCGGACATACCCAAACGACCCGGGGTTGGACATATAAAGGCGGGTTTTTTTTCGTAAAAAAAACCTCAAAAATAACACTTCAAGCGTTTGATTTGATGATGGCGTGCGGGTCGATAAGGACCGAGAACTCGTCCAGATACGGACCCATCGAACTGATCAAGTCAACGTTCGGATGACCCTTCAGGACCATGCCGTCCATGTACATCAACGAGCGAATGATGGGAAAGGCCTCTTCGCCAAATGCGCATCCGGCAAGAACAGCCGCCTTCACGGTCTTCATCATCTGCTCGGTCAACGAAACCTCACTGACCGAGGTGCCCACGAATCCATCGTACAACTCGCCCATGGAGCGGTAATACGTTTCGAGAGTAACGCCGGTTGGGCGGACGGCCGCCATGGTCAGCATGGCGTCAAACGCATTTCGGAGCTCCCCTTTGGCGAGGAAGTAAAAGAAGCCAAACAAGGCGTTTCGTACGTGTTCCGGGGCGTGACAAATGGCCCCCGTGTCGATGAAGAAGAACTCGCCCTCCTCGTTCATCATGGCGTTGCCGGGGTGCAAATCTCCGTGAAAGGTTCCCAGGCCAAACATGAACGCACCGTGAATTCGAAACAGTTCAAGCATGTCCTCCCACGCCATCGTTCCTCCTTCAAGGTGGTCTTCAAGCGTGGGCGAAGTGATTTCCTCCATGACCAGAACGCGCTGGTTCGAGAGGTCCTCCCACATCTTGGGGAACCTCAATTTCGGCATGGAGAAGTGCGCTTCAACTTCATCGGCCTTGGCCAGGAGATCGTTTCGTCCGATGATTTCGTTCGTGAGGTTGAGTTCCCGCAACGTGTAGTCTTCGATGTGGGCAAGCAGCCCGATGGGGTTGCCGACTTTTCGAAGTCGCGGGTTGAAGAACAAGCCCAAGCGAATCCACCTCTTCATTCGGCGGACATCACGGCGGAACGAGGCTTCAAAATCGGCTTTGATGATCTTCACAACCACCTTCGTGCCATCCTTTAGCACCGCCCGGTGAATCTGTCCGATGCTTGCAGCAGCAAACGGGCGGGGCTCGATGTGTTGGAAATGGTCGTTGAATCCTGGGGGGGCGAACTTCTCAAGAAGCGCCTGCGAATCCTCTTCTGGAATGGTCGCTGCACGGCTGTACAAACGCTGGAGTTCAATGCACCTTTGCGGTTCAATCAAATCGGGACGAAGGGCGAAGATTTGTCCGAGTTTGACCGCAAGCAAGCCCATGGACTGGATGCGTTCAATGTCAACCGGCTTCTTTCCACGAAGTTGTCGGAAAAACTGGATGAACGTGAGGAGTTTCATGGATCAACAGCCTCAATCGCTCAATTCGATGGTGTTCAGTTCGTGACGGTGAATCAGATAGTGCCACAAATCTTCCTTGGCTCCCGTCCCGTCGACTCGCTGAATGACCACGTTGGCGTCCTTTGCAAATCGGGTGGAAAGCGCTCCTTCGATGATGCCGTCGTCCATCTGCCACATGGGCAGCGCATCGGGGTCATCGACCGGGGGATGGTTCAAGCCGACCACCACGTGGAATTGCGGGTCAACATCGTACTGGAGCAGGCCCAGTCCAGCGTGTTCCCACCAATCCATCATCTCGTCCAAAAACTCGATGTCATTTTCTATAGAACGAAGTGAAAAGGCGATTTCTTGACCGACTCGATTGCCGATTTGGCGCAACATTCGGCCGAGGTCGATGCCGAGCACCTTGAGGTTCGACAACTTCCCCTCGGTCAGGCGCATCCGCGCTTCGTTGACTTCGTTGCCGGCAGCGAAGAACGCCTCGGGGTCGAACGGCGTGTCTTCATCGGGCAATTCTCCGTCAAAACCGAGGGCGACGGAGACGTTCTTGAGGAAGGAACCTTCACCGATGGTCAATCGAAGCGGGTCGTTGATCTGGTTCTCGGTGAACCGGGCACGGGCCGTGTCCAGCGAAACGGCCCCTTCCCAAATCGCATCGATGAGGTGGAGGTGGGCTTGCGAAAAGGGACCGGATTCAATAATGAGGGCCGCATCTTCTTTTCCTCGTCCTACGGGGTTGTCCTCGATGTTGAGGTACTGGATGACTTCGGATTGGTCCTGAACGAAGCCGAGCGAATCCAGCTCATCGGAGTGACGGACTTCGATGCTTCCGTTCAACTGATCGAAAAAGCGCAATGTCCGCCCGTCCAGGTGGGTAATGACTTGAACCACCACGCCGCGCAACGCAGCGGTGTTCACCGCTTCCAACGTCTCCGGGTTTCGGCAGAGGTGGAGAATCCCAAACTGGCCGAGCAGGAGAATGAGGCGCTCCTCCGCATCGTTGGCCATCTTTTGGAGACGGTTGTAAATGTGGCTGCGTTCTTTGAGGACGGCGAATCGGGGGTCATCGATGTCCCGCCGTTGTTTCTCGTAGGATGCATCGGTTTCGCTGATGCCTTTTGACAGGTCCTCAAACCCTTCAACCAAGCGGTCGAGTTGTTGTTTTCGGGATTGGATGATGTGCTCCATGGCTTCGTTGATGCGAAGGCTCGAGAAGAGCATCGGGCGGTCCGCCGTGGCGGTCACGATACCCATCTCTTGCAGCCTGGAGAGGCTGTTGTAAGCGTCCAGGCGGGTGGTGTTCAATTCCTTGGCGAGTTCGGAGGCTTTCATCTTCGGTCTTGAGCCGAGGATCATGATGGAGCGAACTTCACGCTCGTTGAGTCCCGCTTCGAGCAGGAGTTCATCCCACATTCAAGCGTCCCCCGTGACTTTGGAAATATCGGCAAGAATTTTCGCAACGTGTCGGCGAGGTCGGAAGAGCCAATCGTAGACATAGTGAATGGTGTCGTCAGGTCCGATGAGGAAGGACGATTTTGCTGGGAATTGGCCAACGTGAAGCGGGACGTTGAATCGCTTGCCGACTTCACGTTCCGGGTCGGCGAGCAACGGGAACGGGAGGTCGCCCAATTCGGCTTTGAACGATGCGAGCCCCTCGACCGAGCCGGGGCCGATGCCCACGATGGAGCATCCGGCGGAGGCGAACAGGTCGTGCTGTTCCTTGAAGGTCAAACACCCGCGCTTGCACGTTGGTGAATTGTGCCGTGAATAAAAGAAGACGATGCGCCAAGTTCCGTTCAGCGAGGTGCTGTCAAACGATGCCCCTTGGTCGTCTTCCAAAACGAAGTTGGGGGCCTTTTGGCCAACGAGCGTTGCTTTCATTTTGGTGGCCTCAGATGGGGAGAATGTGACCCATTCGGGACGCCTTGGTCGATAGATAGGAACGGTTGTGGGCGCATTGGCCGACGATAATGGGGACTCGGTTAACGACGTTGATGCCGCTGTCGAGCAGTTGTTGTCGTTTGTCGGGGTTGTTGGTCACCAGCTCGATGTCGGTGACGCCCATTGAATACAACATCTCGGCAGCGAAATCGTACCGTCGGGCATCGGCAGGCAGGCCGAGGGCGAGGTTAGCGTCCAGCGTGTCGTACCCTTCGTCTTGGAGGGCATAGGCTTGCATTTTGGCGTAGAGGCCGATGCCCCGCCCTTCCTGGCGAAGATAAACAATGGCGCCGTGCCCGGCTTCTTGAATGGCCTTCATCGAGGCTTCGAGTTGGGGTCCGCAGTCGCAGCGCTGAGAACCGAAGGCGTCACCGGTGAGGCACTCGGAATGAATCCGGACCAGCGGGGTGCCTTGGGAAAGATCCCCAACAAAGAGAACGCAGTGTTCCTTGCCGGAGGAAGGATCCCGAAAGGCACGGATGCGAAACTCACCGAGTTTGGTGGGGAGAAGGGCTTCCGCCTTAGGTTGTGGTGAAGATAGAGGTTGAGGTGTCCCGAGCATGTTAGAAAATCTGCCCAGTTTGTATATAAATTATCGTCTTTTTCCGTTGTTGGAAGGAAACCGTCTTTCATATATGGCCTCGGTGATGTATTACTTGATGGCCCAATTACTTTGTGACCTTGGTGTTGCGGCTCGCGTGGTGCGAGACGGCAAGATTCTCCTGGTCCAAGAAGCCAACGGCCGCCACAAGGACCGTTGGGGGTTGCCGAAGGGTCATGTCGAACCCGGCGAAAGTCCCGAAGCCGCAGCCCTACGAGAACTCGTCGAAGAAACGGGGCTGGACGGCACCGTCATCGGGCTTGCCGGTGTTCGCACAGCGTTGCGAACGGACGGCCCAGCCGTCTTCCTTTGTTACGAGGTGGATGCCCACAAAGGCAGGCTTGGGGCAGGGAGCGACGAAATTTCATCGGTCTCGTGGTTCTCGCTTTCCGATCTCACGGCGCTTGAATGGGTCTCTGAAACCATGCATCAGCTTGCCATCGACGGACTCACGCATCACGTCGTTACCCTTCATCAAAAAGGCCTGACGCCCCGTGGCGGACCCTACGCCGTCTATCGCTCGGGACTCTCGAGAACAAGGGGGTCGCAACGATGATTCCCTCCACCCGCCTCCAAATTCACGGCGAACCAAATCCGGAAGGTGACGTGGTGGTTTACTGGATGACCGCCGCCCGGCGTCCACACTGGAACCACGCCCTCGACCACGCCATCCACCTCGCTCGGGATCACAATTTACCGCTCGTCGTTATCGAATGCTTGGCCCTTCAGCACCGTTGGGCGAACGACCGCATTTCCACCTTCGTTCTGCAGGGGATGATCGACAACCGAGACAGTTTTGCAGACTCGGGCGTGACGTACGTTCCGTATGTGGAAACCAAACGGAAGGAAGCCTCGGGGCTGCTTCGAGGTTGGCTCCACCGAGCCCGAGCCTGCGTCATCGATGACTACCCGACGTACTATCCAAAACACGTTCTCAACACGGCCATCGATGTCAAACCGTGCGAAGTTCACGTGGTGGATTCCAACGGATTCATGGCCATGCGAGCGCAGGGACGGGATTTCTCCACGGCCTATTCTCTTCGCCGCCACCTCCACAAAACCATTCGTGAACACATGCACGAATTCCCCGAGGCCAAGCCCTTGCGCAGCACCGCCGATTTGGCCAAACTTGCGAACGGGACCGTTGAGGCCGTGTTCGCTTCGACCAACACCCCACCAACGCCCTACGAGTTCCTGTGGCGTGTTGCGGAAGGTGGCGATGTCGGTCGCCAGGCCCTCTCCACGCTGAGCATCGACCACGACGTTGAACCCGTGGTCGGGAAGCGGGGCGGCCACCGTGAAGGACGACGCCGTTGGAAGGAATTCTTTTCCAGCCGGCTGGCAGCCTACCACGAGATGCGAAACCACCCTCAAGAGCGCGGCGCTAGCGGGCTGTCGCCTTGGCTGCATTTCGGGCACATCAGCGTCCATGCGGTGCTTCACGACCTCTTTACCCACCACCAATGGGACGTAAGTTTGGTGAATCCACCCAACGATGGCCGACGAAATGGATGGTGGGGGCTTTCTGAGCCGGTTGAGGCCTTCCTTGACCAAATCATCACGTGGAGGGACATCGGTTTCATTCACTGTGCGATGACTGAGAACCACACGGAATACGAATCCCTGCCTCAGTGGGCGCAGACCACGCTTGAAGAACACGCCACCGACGAGAGGCCTTACCTCTACACCCTTGAGCAGTTGGAATCCGCCCAAACGCACGACCCGCTCTGGAATGCAGCGCAAAATCAACTGCGCCAAGAAGGCATCATTCACAACTACTTGCGGATGCTTTGGGGCAAGAAAATCCTCGAATGGTCCCCTTCTCCACAGGTCGCCATGGAATGGATGATCGCCTTGAACGACCGGTGGGCACTGGACGGACGTGACCCCAATTCCTACACGGGGATTGGCTGGGTGCTCGGTAAGTTTGACCGAGGTTGGACCGAGCGTGCGGTGTACGGGAAAATCCGCTGCATGACCAGCGCTTCTACCGCTCGGAAATACAAAACCAAGGCCTACGTCGAAAAATACAACGGCGATGCTCGTCAAAGCGCGCTGCTCGGTTCAGGGCCAGGGTTTTACTCCACCCATCAGTGAGGAATCGCCATGCCTGTCTTCCAGCACACCGCCCAATTCCCCGTGCCCGTCGAAGACTTGTGGGCTTGGTACGACAGCCCCGGTGCCTTTCGTCGAATCATGCCCGAGTGGGAAGGAATCCAGCCGGTTGAAGCCGGTGCGCTGGTTGACGACGCTCGGACCCGTTTTCGAATCCGTCTCGGTCCGCTGCGCCCAATGTGGGTGGCTCGTCATCACGGTGTGAATGCCGGTGAAGTCTTCAACGACGTGATGGAAAAAGGACCCTTTGGAGCGTGGGACCACGAGCATCGCTTCGTGGGTGTCGATGCCTCCAACAGCGAACTGTGCGACACCGTTCAGTGGCGTCTTCCGTTCCACCCGCTCACCTTTTGGACGGCACCGTTCACGGTCAAGGGGCGTTTGAATCAAATGTTTGCCTACCGAACCGACCGGGTGCAAAGCGACCTGCGACGCATCAAGGACTTCGCTCACCTGCCCCGTCAAAAGGTTCTGGTGAGCGGTTCGACCGGGCTCATCGGGCTGCAATTGTGCGCCTTTTTGGCCGCAGCAGGCCACGAAGTCACCCGTTTGGTCCGCCCCACGACCGTTCTTCCCGACGATGCGAAAAACGACGATGTTGTGGTATGGGACGATCGCACGGGCGAAATTCTCGAAGGGGATTTGAACGGATTTGACACCGTGATTCACCTGGCAGGAGCGGGCATTGGGGACAAGCGGTGGAACGCCAAACGGAAGGACGTCATCGTGACCAGCCGCACCGTCCCTACCGACCACCTGGCCCGAATCTTGACCACTTTGGAGCAACCCCCTGCCGCTTTCTTGTGCGGCTCAGCCATCGGCTTCTACGGCGACCGAGGCGACGAAGAACTTGACGAAACGTCGGCTCCCGGCACCAATTTCCTCGCCCAAACCTGCACGGCATGGGAAGCTGCCGCCCAGCCGGCCATCGACGCCGGCATCCGCACCGTCTTTTTGCGGACCGGCATCGTCACCACGCCGATGGGTGGAGCGCTCCAAAAACTCCTCCTTCCAGCAAAATTCGGTGCTGGAGGTCCTGCCGGTGGAGGCAAACAACACTACTCTTGGATTTCCCTTGCCGACCAGATTTACGCCGTCCACCACCTGATGATGTCGGCGGCTTGCGAAGGCGTTTACAACCTCACGGCACCCGAGCCCGTGACGCAGAAAACCTATGCGAAAATTCTGGGACGTGTGCTTCGCCGACCCGCCTTTGCACCCGCTCCTGGCTTCGTCCTCCGCCTCATGTTGGGCGAGATGGCCCAAGCCTTGGTGTTGGACGGCCAAAAGGTTCTGCCAAGGCGGTTGTTGGACAGCGGCTATACCTTCGAGCATCCCGACCTCGAAGCCTGCCTCCGTCAGTGCCTTGGTCGTCAAAAGTGAACCCTCCCCGGTTTTCAATGGACGCAGGGGTGGTTTTGATAATCCGTTTGCCCATCAGCGGGCATGCGTCGCGCCCTCTTGGTGGCCCTGCTTGCGGCGTTTTTTTTCACTCACCTCCCCACCGTGGCCGCCGACAACTCGCCGACGAGTGCGAACGGCTTGACCGACGGAGTCTCTTCGAGCGGGTACGTTTGTGATCCCGACGGTTGCTCCCCCACCGACAAAACCGACTACTGGAAGATTCAAGGGAAGAAAGGCGACATCGTTCGGGTTTCGTTCTCCGGGAGCATGAACAACGCCGCTTGGTGGTGCCCGGGCGATGGGTGGATCGGGACCTTCACCATGGGCTCGGTCACGTCCAACGTCGACGACACCAACCCCACCGCCTCCCTTTCAACCACCCTTGCAACCGCTGGGGAGATTTTGCTCAAGGTGGAGGGCGGTGATTCTTGGTGCAACGACGGTTTTGATTACACGCTCACGCCAAGCATCGACAAGACCAACCGCGACACCGACGAAGACGGGTTCATCGACACCGAGGACGACTGCGTCAACCTCGTGGGAACCTCCACAAACGACCGAAAAGGTTGCACCGATAACGACGGCGACGGTTGGTCGGACCCCGACGGCGGATGGGGGGTGCAGAACGGCGCAGATGCCTTTGCAAACGAAGCCACCCAATGGTTGGATTCCGACAACGACGGCTACGGCGATAACATCGAGGGCTTCCAAGGCGACCATTGCACCTACAGCCGAGGCTACTCGTTGGCCGACCGATTTGGGTGCATCGATTCGGACGGTGACGGATATTCTGACCCCGACCCTGGAGGCTTGAACGGATTCGTCCCATGGTACGCCCACCCGGTGGGCAAAGCTGACGCTTTTGCTAGCGACGTGACGCAATGGAACGACACCGATGAGGACGGTTACGGGGACAATTGGGCCGATGCCTCCCTCAACGTGACAAGGCACCTCTGGGACATCGGCATCTTCGTTGACAACGCCACCGAACCGGACGCTTGCCCGTTCGTTCGTGGAGGTTCCTTTGCTGACCGATTCGGTTGTCCCGACACGGACGGCGATGCCTATTCCGACGGCGATGAAAACTGGACGCAGGACAACGGCTCCGATGCGTTCCCATTGGAACCCACGCAGTGGCTGGACAGCGACCGGGACGGCTGGGGCGATAACCAGACTCTCGGAGCACAACGCATCGATGACTTTCCGTTCAACCCAACGCAGTGGCGCGACACGGACCGGGACGGCTGGGGGGACAACCAAACCTACGGCGCTACCCAAATCGACGATTTCCCCTTTGTCCCTTCGCAATTCAGGGATTCCGATGGGGACGGATACGGGGACAATTTGACGGGCTTTGAAGGCGACGTGTGCCCCGAATCTACGCCCGAAGAGGTCGATTCAGGATGGATCAGCCGTTTTGATCGCTTGGGATGCCGGGACATCGACAGCGACGGCTATTCCGACCCGACCGCCTTGTGGGCATCCCATCCGGCCGGGTTCGCTGATGCCTTCCCCGAGGACGCCTCGCAATGGCACGACACGGACGACGATGGCTTTGGCGACAACACGGAATACTTCGACGGGCAAACCTGGCGGGCCTCGTACCGTCCCGACGGTTGTCGCACCACCTTCGGAAACTCCACCTTTGACCGGTGGGGATGCCCTGACGGGGATGGCGATGGATGGTCCGACCCAACCGCTTCGTGGTTGGCAAGCCCCGGCGGCTCAGGCGATGCTTGGCCACAAGACCCGACCCAATGGCACGACGCCGACGGCGACGGCCGAGGCGACAACCCACGAGGAACGACCGCCGACGTTTGTCCGGAAGTCGCCGGAACCTCTGTTGGTC
>JAURDA010000018.1 GCA_030828165.1 Candidatus Poseidonia sp. | reverse complement strand
CCTGTTGAAGCAGGGCAGTGACGTTGAAACTCACCGTCCCCGTTGCGTTGACCCACTGGGCTGCGTTGAACGGTGCGTCGGCATCGGCCGAATGGTAGGCACCGGTGCCGAGCCACGAGGAGTTGTTCCCCGAGGGGTACGACCAGGTGGAGGATTCGGACCAAGCCGAGCCCATGGCCGAGACGGATATCAGGGTGTCTTGCGACACAGCGATGGCGTTGAGGTCCAAGACGGCGTCGGTCACCTCATAGGTGCCCGGAAGCGGGAGATTGCTCAAATCGATTTCAATGAGGGCGGTCGAGCGGAGGGCAGCGTTGCTGGTCGAGAGCCGGCTTCGTCCAACGTAGAGCGAAGCGTCGCTTCCGTAGTTCGAGTTGGTGTTGCCGCTGTCGAGGTTGGTGTCTTGCGTCACCGCAGGGTACGAAAGGCTCGGAATGAACGCCCCTTCCTGAACGACAACGTAGGCGGTGTTCCCGTCCACCTCGTCGCTCATGTCGTTGGGCAAGTAGAAACTCGTCGGTGTTGAACGAGGGCCAAGCATGCCGTTGTTGACGGGCTGAACCATCCAGCGAATCTCGTTTGAATCGTTCAGCGCCGTGGCGGGGGTGAAGCTCAAGTTTTGGATGTCAAAATTCTGAGGCGTGAGCCGGGAATCGTACGTGATCAGGCCCGCCATGTCGTTGTTGGCGTCCTCGAGCAAGAAGACACGCCAATCGGTTGCAGCGGTTGAACCGCTGTAGGTCCACGTGAACGTGGGCGTTCGGTCGGCTTTGACCGCATGCGTCGTGGTATCCCACACAATCGCCGAAGAGGCTGGAGCGGCGTTTGTTCCGCTCACGGTTGGCGTGGCGACAACCCCGTCTTCCCATGTCAATTCGAGGTAAGGTCGCTCGCTTGCGCTGCCTTCCGTTGAGGTGAAGGAGACCAAATCGGTGGTTTGGCTGGAGGCGTAAAGCATCAGGGAAACATGGTTCTGTCCGCCGGCCAGAGCGGCTTGGACCGCCTCGGTGACGTCAAAAGTCATCCAGTCATCGCTGACGCTGTCCACCAAATCCGAGTACGCACCCACGTCAACACCGATGGCACGGCCTCCTCGTTGGGACCAGTTGTTCACGCCGTCGTAGGTGGTGGCGTTTGCCGAAGTGGTCCAATTTTGGAACACTGGACGGACGGCGATGGGTTCACCCTCGACCGAACCGTATTCAGCGAACAGGGAGAGTTGAGCGTCGGTCACCCGTGCACCGGAGGGTTGGGGAACTTGGCTCAAGGGGATTCGAATCAGCGAGGCTGCTTGGTATCCAGACGAGGTCTCGCCCACGAGGAGCGTCGTCGAGTTTTCGTGGGTGTTGTCTGCACCGCTTCCGTTTTCGATCACGTACGTGTCGGTGAAATGCGGCAGGTTGAGCGCCGGCAAAGCGCCGTGATGCTCGAGGACAACCGAGGCCTTGGTGCTGTTGTAGACGGTGGTGTCGAGGTCGGGAACTTGGAAGTGGAAGACGTTGGACCAGTTTCCAATCTGGTTGGTGCTGCTCACGGCTCGGACCCGCCAATACCACGTTTCACCGACATCGAGAGCGGAGGAAACGGTGAACGTGCCGTTGGTGACGTCAAAGCCTGCGTCGTTCCACGAGGCGAACGTGTCCCCATTGGTCGAAGCAAAATCGGATTGTGTATCCAATTGGACAAGGTACCCTGCTAACGACATCGTACCGCTAAAGTTCCAACTCAAAACGGGTTGCGTGATGGGGGAAAGGTCGACCCCACTGCCGATTGACCAAGAGCCGTTCAACGGCGCCGTAAGGACCGGATTGCTCGGCACGGCGTCCGAACCGGGGACGTAAACGAACGAAAGTTGAGGGCGGTTAGCGGCCGAATCCTCTGCCGTGCTGAAATACGCTGTTCGGGAGGCGCCGGAACCGACGCCGAGCATGCCGGCGATGAAATCAACCCGGCGCTCTTCGCGCATGGCGTTTTGCACCGCCAACGTCACGTTCCATTCCACGGAATCGCCTTCGTTGTAGGAACTGCCGACGTTGACGCTGTCGAGCAACGAACCGCGCTCAACGCCCTTTGCACCGGCGGTGTCCCAAGCATTGGCTCCGTCGTAACTCGACCAGGTGGCGTCCTCGGCCGACCAGTTGTTTTGCCTGCTTTCCCAAATACCGATGGTGGGGCTGCCCAACGTGGCCGAGGTGAGGGTGAATTTGAGATGAGCGGACTCCACGGCGTAGCCGTCCGGAAGGAGGTTGGAGACGAGGTTGCACCCCATGAGTGCGGTGATCTCGGTCCCCAGCGTGCTGTAATCGATCGTCATCTCAGAGTCGCCGTCAAAATTGTCGTTCACGGCCGCACTGTCGACGTAGGTGTCCATGCAAGAGGGGTATTGATTGTCCAATGAACCGTTGCCGTGACGAAGTCGGAACTCGTAACGGTCGTTGCCAAGGTGCACGCTCTCCAGTTGCGAGATGAAGAAACTCGAGGATTCCCACGCTCCGTAGTGACCGTCGCTGTCCACCGTCGCCATTCGCCAGAAATACATGTTTCCAACCTCGAGGGTGTTGGCGCCGGTCATGTTGAGAATACCGTCGCCGGGGGCGAAATCGTTGTCAACACGGGTGTCAACGTGCATTTCGCGGAGGCGGAAATCCTCGTCGGTGGCGAGTTCAAACAACACGTCATCGCCCGAGGTGGGTGCAGTCCAGTTCAACGAGGGCTGGGTGTTTCCAGAAAGGTTGTGCCCTGTTTTGTTCCAGATGCCCAACCCCTCTGCAGGGTCGGTCAAGGTCACGGAGGCGGGCGGTGTTCCGCTGCCCCACTCGTAGGTGAGCGAGAACGAGGGGTGGTTGCTCGACGATGCGGCTTCGGCCGAGTGAAACACGATGTTCTCGCCGGTGGTGTAAGACTCGAACTTGCCTCGCACCGCCATGAGCATGTCAAGAGGCGCTTCGTCACCAGCGTCGAGGTAATTTTGCACCGCATGGTTCAGGTCGAAGGTGAAGGTGTCGCTGCTCTGGTTGCCTTCGGCCAAGGCAAACGCTGCGGTACCGTTGGAGCGACCACCGTCGTTCCACAGCACGCCGTTGGTGGCCATGGTGTACCAGGTCATTTCGTTTTCAACCCAAATCCCGGACTCTTCCATGCCGTGGAGGGAAATCACCGGGTTGCCGCTGTAGGAGGAACGGACCATGGACAATTCTGCGTCGACGATGGTGAGGTTGTCGTGAAGGCCGAGCTGGTTCAGCGAGGCTCGCAGGTGGATGAGTCGTTCCTTGCTCGACGTCATGCCGGTTTCGGTGGTCACGTCATCACCGTAGGTGATGGTTTTGCTGATTTCGCTCACGGTGGCGTCTTGGAAAAAGTCCTCTTCGAGTCCCGTGTCGTCCGGTGCGATGGTCAGGGTGGCGGTGCCGTCACCGTTGTCCACGACATCGAGGGCGGGAAGGAGGAAACTCGTTTCTTCCCAGTCGCCCCACTGGTCGTTGGCGTCAACCGCACGGACACGCATGTGCATGGTGGTTCCGTTGGTCAAGGCAAGGGAGGAGGGGAGCGTATACGAACCTGTGGCTCCCGAGGTGCTGAAGGAGGACCAAAGGGTGGAAAAGTGCCAGTCGGCGTCGCTGGAAGAAAGCCAATCGGCATCGTTGCTGAGTTGCATCTCGATATCTTGACCGGAGTTTGAGGCGTAACTCAGCGTGGGCGTCGTGACGGGTGTGAGCAGGAAATCGCTTTCCATCCAAGGCATGCCGTCGTCGATGGGCAAATCGGGGACCACGGTTGCACCCGAGCTCGCTGCACCGGTGGACGTGTCGAGGGGGAGTTGAGGGCGGCTTGAGGTGGCCGACGCTTCCGACATGGCACAGGTATAACTCGCACCGACCGAGGCGACGATCACCGAAAGATTGGCACTGTTTGAACGAGCGGCGGATTGGGCGAGCGAGGTCACGTTGAGGGAAAGGGTGCCGTTGCCGGTCAAGTTCGCAGGCGGCTCCCACACGCCTCGGTCAGCAGCACCGTCGGCCCCCATGCTGTCCCAGAGCATGTTGTTCTCGTACACGCCCCACGTGGCGTAGGAACCGTTCCACAGACGGTCCATGGAAGCCACATACGCGACCATGCGCGTGCTGCCGCTCGCCGTCGTGGTGCATTGGAGGTCAATGCTGGCCTCATGGATGGTGTCGCTGGAGGTGTAGTTCATCGGGAACCGCAACAACAACCTGGATTCGGTCAACAGCCCCTCAGCCAAAATCCCGGTGGTCGAGGTGTTGTGGGTCGTTGTGGGGTCACCGGCCGTGATGTACGTATCGGCGACCACGCCATGGGTGGATACCACCCGAGACACCGTGGTTTCGTCCTCAAGTTCGGACCAGCCATCCATCGTGTGCGGGAGGGCGAGGTCGGCAAATAAGAACATCAAAACGAGCAAAAGTGCAGAGGTTCGCGGACGATGGTTACGCAGGCTACGCATGGGACTCATCCCTTACACCACTCCCCATTATAGGGACTTTTCCCTTTGGTGAAATCAAGATTTGAGCGGCGCAACGATTTTTTCGTCAAAAAAAAGCCACAAAATCCATGCGAATGTTGAAGGAGGCTCGTCAACGAGAGCCGAGAGCATGAGCGAACTTTGGGTCGAAAAACACCGACCGCAGTCGGTTGCTCAAATCAGGGGCCAAGCTGCGGTCGTGCAGCGATTGGGCACCTATGCCGGTCACAAAAATTTCCCCCATCTGCTCTTTGCCGGCCCGCCCGGTACCGGAAAAACCACCGCCGCCATGGCGCTGACCAAGGACATCTTTGGACCCGACTTCCGACAAAACTTGCTCGAAATGAACGCCTCTGACGAGCGAAAACTGGAGAGCGTCCGCAGCAAAGTCAAGCAATTTGCACGCACTCAACCCTACGGCGGTGCTGCGTTCAAAATCATCTTCCTCGACGAGGCCGACGCCTTGACCAACGACGCTCAAGGCGCGCTTCGCCGAATCATGGAACAATACGCTGAGACCTGTCGTTTCATCCTCTCCTGCAACTACTCCTCCAAGATCATCGAGCCCATCCAGTCGCGTTGCGCCGTTTTCCGGTTTCGGCCGCTGGCCGACGCCGATGTGGCCGCTCAGGTCGTCCACGTCGCAGGCCTGGAGAACTTGACGCTCGAAGACGGTGCTGTGGAGGCGTTGACGAGAATTTCACAAGGCGACCTGCGCAAAGCGCTGACGGCCCTTCAGGTCGCAGCGGCGTTGAACACGACCGTTTCACGGGATCTCGTGTACGAAACCTCAGCAACCGCGCCTCCTGAGGCGCTCCATCAGTACTTGATGGCTTGCCGAGACGACGGTTTTCACGTCGCACGCCGTCGCTTGAGGGAATTGCTGGACCAGTTTGGCTTGGCCGGTACCGACTTTGTGAACCAATTGCACCGTGAGTTGTACAGCGCCGATTTCCTTGACGAGGCGGCAAAACTCTCGCTGACGGAATGGATGGCTGAAATTGATTATCGGCTTGTGGAAGGCGGCGGGGAGCAGATTCAATTGGATGCACTCACCGCTCAAATCGTTACGTTGCTCAAGTGAGATTCACTTTCACTTTAACTTCCAGCCTCAAGAAAACCCTCCTTATCCGGAAGCGTTTGAAACGAAGCATGATGGGATGGAAAACGATGCTCGAGAACGCGTTGTGCTGGACGTTGGCGGCCCCGTTCATACGAGCAAAACGCCAGCGAACGATGCACGAAGTGGCTGCTGAGTGGCACGACCGTCGCCGCATCGACCGCTTGCTGAACGAGTTGGTCACGACCTACAGCGATTTACTCGGTTGAGGATGTCGGTGGATTCACGGTGAAGGTCCAGTTGTAGGTGCGGGTGTTCACCCAAGGATTGCCTTCTTCGGTGATCGTCACTTCAATTTCGTGTGTGCCGATGGCGAGACCATCGCCCAAATCGATGGCGAACGCCTGGTCCAGTTCCTTGTGAGGCAAGAAGATGGGAGCGGACTTGTTGTTCGCCGTTTTCCATGTGCCAACCTCGTCACCGTAGGTCGACCAGAACGTTTCGTTGCTGTCAAACGATGTTTCAACCCCGAGGAAGTTGTGGACGATGCTGACGTTGGCTCCGGTTTCATCCACGTTATCGGCCAAACCGAAGAGCAACCAAGCAGAACCGGGGAGGTATTCGCCTTCCTCAAGCGTCCATTCAACCCCACCTTTCACCTCATCGGCATAGGTGAAGTTCCCGTTGTCGTCCATCACGGCAATGCCCCAGTCTTGGGCGAGTTGAGGGGCGACGATGTCGCCAAAGGGCGGATTGACGACCAAAAAGGAGAGCGACAGGAAGGTGAACGTGTAAAGGAAGAAGGCACGGAACCAGGTTCCTTTCGTGTAGTGTTCTTTGAAGCGTTCAGGCATCACGATGCGATGCAGTTGAGGAATCAGGATCATCATCGTGAGGGGAAGCAGGTACAGCACGTCCGTTTTGTCAAGCGTGGTGGACGGCATCAAAACAAAACGCATCAGCATCGTGACCACGAAAGCGTAGAAGATCACCAACCACATGGAGGCAGTATCGGCTTTCTCTTTGCGAGCATACTTGACCGGGTCAAAGGGTTCAATGCCCAAATCCGCTCCAGAACGGCGCTTTTTCTTCTCGTCGCTCTTGGCCCCATCACGTTTTCTGCGTTCGGCTTGCGCCGCCGCCATGGCCGTCTTGAGGTCCACCATACCCAATCCGGAGCCGAGCAAGTGTTAGAACACATCGGTGGTCAAAACCGGAAAAAGAAGCGCTTCATGACCACCAAACGATGCCGATTTCTTCAAAGAGGGAAGGGCTCACGCAGGGTTAGGCCGGGGTGGCGTAGTTGGTAGCGCGTCGGACTCATAGGGCAGCCTCCAAGGCGATCGTATGACGTGCAAGCCCCTTGTGGTGTCTGAGACATCCGAAGGTCGCGGGTTCGAGCCCCGCTCCCGGCACCATCTGACCCAAGCGGGACGACCCGGGCATCCAAGGTGAACAATCAAAAAACCGGGCTGACTCGGACGCTTTGAGGGACATGTCAGACGCCTTGTTACGAATGGACAACCTGCAACGGCATTACGAAACCCCTGCTGGGGTGGTCAAAGCACTTGACGGTGTGAGTTTTGAAATCCACGAGGGGGAGCGTGTTGTATTGCTCGGTCCTTCGGGGTCCGGCAAGACGACCCTGCTCAATTGTCTCTCCGCCCTGGACAGCCCCACGGGAGGCGCCTACACCTTTCTGGGAAAGGACGTCCCACGGAACCACTCGGAAAAAATGACCTCGTTTCGCAGGGACAACATTGGCTATGTTTTCCAATTTTTCAACCTGCTTCAAGACCTGACGGTCCTCGAGAACATCCTGTTGATTCAAGAATTGGCGGGGAAGAAAGACCCTGCCCGGGCCAAAGAGCTGCTTGGACTGGTCGGATTGGATGCAGAAGTCAACCGATTCCCCGGAGAAATCAGCGGTGGCCAACAACAGCGTGTTGCCATCGCCCGGAGCATCGCCAAGCGGCCAACGCTCCTTCTTGGCGATGAACTGACCGGCAACCTCGACACGGAAACCTCCAACAAAGTCATGGAGGCCTTGGTCAGTGCGTGCAAGCAGGAAAACATCACCTCCGTCTTCGTCACCCACGACGAAGGCCTGGTGAAATATGCGACCCGTGTGATTCGCATCGACAGCGGAAAAATCGTTTCGGACAAACAGATTACCAGTGACGAAGAAGCATGAGGTAAACCATGTCATCTCTCCTCAACAAACGCTTGGCTCGCAGCCTGTGGCGGACGAAAATTCGCCTGTTGGCCGTCGTCCTCATGGTCTCTGTTGGCGTCTTTGCTGGCATCACCTTCGGCGGGTATTCTCACAACGTTGAGGGGATGTACGAGACGCTTCAAGCCGATGACGAGCGAGGCGCCAACCTCGCCGACCTCTGGATCGACAACCGGAGCGCCACGTGGTCCCCCGAGCAGGTCACGACCTTCTGCAACGCCTTGGAATCCTCGTGGATGAGCGACATCGCTGCCCTCGATTCCTGCGAGGGAAGAACCATCCTCCAGGGGACGATGTTCCACACAAACGAGACCGGTACGCACATCATCAACTCCCTTTGGCACGGCATCCCCGATGATGCGAACGCCGACCGGGTGTGGATGCCGGACGGCCATGCAGAGGGACGGGTGGCCTCGAGCGCCGATGAAATCGTGATCGACGCCCATGTCGTTGAAGCGCTGGACCTGTCCCTTGACGATACGGTGACCATCAGTGCGGGCAGTGCATCGCTTGAGTTCACCATCGTGGGCATTGGCTACCATCCGCTCCACGTGTTCATGGCGCCCGAGGGTTCGCTTTTCCCGCCTGAAGCGGGCCAGTACGTCGTCGGCTACGTTTCCGACAGCGGCATGGCCCGTTTGACCAATTCGTCGTTGGGCAGCGCCAACACCCTTCTCCTGGATGTGGAGGGTTCACCTGCCTTTGACTTGCCCGACACCGAGGCGTACGAAGGCGATGAAATCAACGAGGTGAAATCGCTCGTCATCGATGCCATGGAGGTCGCTGCGTTGGACGGTCGCATCCGAGACAGGGGTCAGAACGAGCCGGTTGAAATCATGCGCCAAGACCTCGAGAGCGCCAAGCGGTCCAGCGTTCCCTTCACGGTCATGATCGCAGCCATCGCCTCGATCACCATCGTGCTCAGCCTCCAGCGATTGGTTCAAAGCCAAGCCAAGGAAATTGCCGTGCTTCGGACCCTCGGCGTCAATCGAGTCTCGCTGATGACGGGATACCTCATCGCTCCGCTTGTCATCGGTGTCGTGGGGTGCGGCTTGGGAGCCTTGATTGGGCCGTGGGGCGTCAACGGCATGTTGGATTTCTACGAGGGCATCGTCGGCCTTCCCATCACGGAACGAGAGGTCCCGCTCTCCTTGTACACCAGCATCATGGTCCCAACGATGTTGGTGGTCTTCCTCTCCGGGGCATTTCCTGCATGGAAATCGAGCCGACTCGACCCCCTTGAAGTCTTGAGCGGGCAAAACCAGATGCGAGTCGGTTCAAACCTGCTGCGTCGCCTCACCTCATGGATGCCAACGACGTTGGGCTTGTCCGTTCGGTCAAGCGTGCGAAAACCGGTCCGTTTGATGATGACCTTCCTCGCCGTCGGCATCTCGTTGATGCTCTTTGGTTCGGTTCAAATGATGTCAGCAGGTCTGCAAGACACCATCGTCGGAGGACTGGAGGACCAACAATCGTGGGACGCCCAGGTCTACATCACCGAAGGCGGCGATGCGGATGTCATCGCTTGGGCCGAGGCACGAGGCGCATCCTACGAGCCGTTGATTGAGATGCCTTTGGGTTCGGTGCAGGACGCAGACGGTTTGGAACGCGTGTTTACGCTGGTCGGCTTTGACACCTACGAGTCGGGGATGCGAAGCGTCAACGTCATTGAAGGCGAACAACCGCAACCGCAAAACGACGTCGTTCAGGTCATGTTGGACGAGGGGGCCATGACGTTCCTCGGTTGGAGCATCGGCGAAGAACACACTGTCCTCTTGAACGGCGCAGAACACGACGTCAGCGTCGTTGGTGTTACCCGCGGTGAATTGGCTCGCACGATGTATTTCTTGAGGGAAGACCTTGGTCAAGCCTTGGGCGTGAATGCCACGTCAATGTACCTCGCCCTCCCCGACGGTGTCGAGGTGGATGCATCCCTCGCTGAAATGTCCATGGGGGTGGTCGAACGGCAAGCGATTATCGATGGCATGAAGAGCCTCATCGACCAGCAAACCCAAATTTTCCAAGCCATGATGTATCTTGGACTGATGTTCACCATCGCCGTGATGTTCAACACGATGATCATGAACGTGGCTGAACGGGACGTTGAACTCGCCACCTTGCGGGTCCTCGGCGCCTCAACGAAAAGCCTCGGTTTGATGCTTCTCTTTGAGAGCCTGCTCATCGGCATCATCGGCGGCCTCGTCGGGGTCGCCTTTGCGTACGGGGGTGCGGTGGGATTGGCAGCATCGTTCTCGTCCTGGCAGTTTTACGTCGCCATCGTCATCGTCCCGAGCGTTGCGTACCAACTCATGGGGGGCGTGGTCGTCATCGCCGTTGCGATGACGCCCATCGGCATCTGGAGGCTGCGCCGAATGGACTTGGTCGAGAAGGTGAAAGACCTCTCTCGGTGAAGCGATTCATTGATGGTGCGACTCGGACACCAGCAGGGCATGGTCGATTTGCCCACTGCCGGCGAGCGTGCAAGAGCCACCTTCGCCACCCACAACGGTGAGGTGGAGCACAGCGGCTTGGTTCTGCCTCCCTCCGCACCAAAACACATCACTATCAAGTTGGACAACGGGTACAACGTCAGTTTTCCCAACGAGGCGTTGATGTCGTGGGAGCCGTTGGAAGCAGCAGCCGAAACAACGGCCCCTCTCCTTGCAACCGTGACCGCAAGCGGCGACCTCCCTCGCGTTCGCCTCATCCACACGGGCGGCACCATCGCTTCCAAAGTGGACTACGCAACCGGTGCGGTTGAAGCGAGGTTTGAGCCGAACGAACTTTTGGATGCGCTTCCCGAGTTGGCGTCCATTGCTCGATTGGACGCCGTCAAAATCGGGAACATGTTCAGCGACGACATTCGACCGCAGCATTGGAACCTGATCGCCACCGCTTGCGCCGAAGCCTTCGCCGACGGTTGTCGGGGCGTCGTGATTGCCCACGGCACCGACACCTTGCACATCACCTCCGCCGCCCTCAATTTCGCTTTCGCAGGAAAGGGCGAGCGCCCGGCAGGTCCGGTGGCCATGGTCGGCTCCCAACGCTCCAGCGACCGGGGTTCGTCCGACGCTGCCGAAAACCTGCTCGCTGCCGTGCATTGGGCTGCGAACGGTCCTGTGCCCGTGGGCGATGCTGGTGACAGCGTGGTGGTCGTGATGCACGACACCTCAAGCGACGGGGTCATGGCCGTTCACTCGGGCGTTGCGGTCCGGAAAATGCACTCCTCTCGCCGAGATGCCTTCCAACCGGTCAACGCCGAACCCCTCGCAAAAATCTCCAACACCAACGACGGGTGGACCATCGCCTCGCTGCCTTGGTACGACGAGGCACGAAACGCCGCAGGTGAACGACCCGTGAACACCGTCCCGGCAACGTACGAAACCGGACAGCGGATTGCCCAATTCATCGCCGGACCTTGGCTCCATGCAGAACACATCGAGGCGGTGGCGAGCACCGGCATCCAAGGCGTGGTCATCCACGGCACGGGACTTGGCCACCTTCCCATCGACGACCCCCAAAACGACGCCCCAGAAAATCAGACCCTGTGGCGAAGTTTGGTTCGTTGCATGAACCGAGAACTTCCCGTGGTGATCGTCAACCAGTGCATCCATGGACCGGTGGACATGAACGTCTATTCCAAGGGAAGAAAGCAAAAGAGCATGGGGTTGTTGGGTCACGGCGTCAACTCAACCCCTGAAACCATCACGACCAAACTTCATTGGGCGCTGTCCCAAAACCTGAACATCGCCGATGTCATGACGAAGAACCTCTGTGGAGAACACCGTGAACGCTTGATGGAATGAGCGCTTGAATCAAGAACCGTGCAGGAGTGGAAAGACCGTGGAAGGCAACGTCGACCAGCGCCTCGAAAACCTCCGTGCGAATCGCGAGGCGGCTCGGCTTGGGGGCGGACTGAAACGTCAGGAAGCCATCCGTTCAAGCGGTCGAGGCACGGCGAGGGACCGAATCAACCTCTTGTTGGACGAAGACTCCTTTCTCGAACTGGACACCTTCGTCACCCACCGCACCGACGACCACAACATGTTCCTCCACCAAACCCTCGGTGACGGCGTGGTAGCCGGCCAAGGCACCATCGAAGGGCGGCGCGTCTACTGCTTCGCTCAGGATTTCAGCGTCCATGGAGGCAGCATGGGCGAAATGCACGCCCTCAAAATTGCGAAAGTCGTTGAGATGGCCGAACGAGCCAAGGCCCCCCTCATTTGCATGTGGGACGGTGGCGGGCAACGCGCCCAAGACGGGGTGAACGCCCTGGCGGGAACGGGGGAAATGCTCGACCGACTGGTGCAATGCAGCGGCCGAATTCCGATGATCAGCCTGGTCCTCGGACCGGTGGTGGGCGTTTCGGCGCTCGCCGCATCCCTTTCCGATTTCACCATCCTGGGCGAGGAACACGGGCAGCTCTTCCTCTCCTCGCCCCTTGAGACACCCGAGGTTTTGAGCGGTGAAGTCGACGCCGCCGGCTTGGGAGGTGCAACCCTCCATGCCTCCCGCTCAGGGATTGCCTCGCTCATCGCAGAAGACGAAGAGGACGCCTGCGAACTTGCTGCCGCCATCCTCTCTCACCTACCCGACCACAACATGGCCGACCCGCCTCATGTCCCAACATCGGACCCAACCAACCGCCTGAACGAGACGCTCCAGGACATCGTTCCCGACAATCCAAACAAGCCCTACGACATGGTGAGCGTGGTTGAGGAGGTCGTTGATGACGGCCTGTTCATGGAGTTGTTTCCTTCGTATGCGGACAACATCATCATCGGATTCGCTCGTATGAACGGCAACACCGTCGGCGTGGTGGGAAACCAACCCAAGGTGTTGGCGGGTTGTCTTGACATCGACGCCTCCATCAAAGCCGCCCGCTTCATTCGAACGTGCGATGCGTTCAACATTCCGCTGCTGACCTTTGAGGACGTCCCCGGTTTCTTGCCGGGTGTGGTGCAAGAGTGGGGCGGCATCATTCGCCACGGCGCCAAGTTGTTGTTTGCCTACGCCGAGGCCACGGTCCCCAAACTCACCCTCGTCACACGAAAGGCCTACGGCGGGGCCTACCTCGCCATGTCCTGCAAGCATTTGCAAAGCGATTACAACGTGGCTTGGCCAACCGCCGAATTGGCGGTGATGGGAGCCGAAGGCGCCGTGAACATCATCCATCGACGGGAGATCAACGCCGCTCCCGACGAGGAGAAGGAGAACGTGCGACTCCAACTCGTCGACGAATACAAAGCGAAGTTCGGTGACCCCTACGTGGCGGCCCGGAACGGTTGGCTTGACGATGTCATTGAACCTCAAGAAAGCCGACTTCGATTGTGCAGAGCCTTGAATATTCTGAAGAACAAACGGGAATGGTCGCCTCCAAAAAAGCACGGAAACATTCCGTTGTGATCACTTAAGACGCTCCAAACGGGCCAACAAACCTCCGGACGACGCGGTTTGTTGAGCGTCCATCTCCTCAGCGACTTGAAGAAATTCAGCGCTTGCTCCGCCTCCCCGCTGGCGAATCACCAGGAGAAGCAAGACGGCAACAACAACGAGCATCGCACCAACCAGAGCCACTGAAAGAAGGGCCCCCTCACCGCTGGCCTCATCTGCCGAACCTGAGGTTGACGGTCCAGGCGCTGTCAAGTCAACCACGTACGCCGCAATCACCTCTTGGTCCAATTCCTCGTCCAGCAAGGTCAACTGAATTGAAACCGTACCGTTCGCGGTTTGAGGGAGTGAAATCAGGGTCAGGCATTGATGGGCACCCGGAGTGTTCTCCAGACACGAGTGGTTGGCTACCGTCTCCCGCCCGTCGATGAAGACCTTCGCGGCAGTGGAGCTTGCGCCGTCCACGTCGGCCACGGACCACTGCACCGTTGCCGTCGTGCTTCCCTCGTTCCGCTGCACGCCGGTTATGGCCAAGAAGGGGAGATCACCGACCGGCTCGACCACGAGCGAGAAGGCAAAGGAGAAGGCCGTCTCTCCGTCCGTCACGTTCAGCCAAAGGCCGGTAAACACCCCGTTGAGGTCGTTGCTTGGGGTGAAAAGAAACGCATCGCCGTCCCGGCTGACGGCCACCTCATCCGGTATGCCCTCAAGCGTCCAAATCAGCGGGTCTTCATCAACATCGTACGCCAACGGAGAAAGGTCCAGACGATGCACGGTGTCCTCGTCCATGACCACGTTTTCTTCCCATAGGGAGGTGTTGACCACGACGGCGTCGTTCACCGCGTTGATGACAACGGGAATGTCCAAGTCCAAGGGAGAATTTGAGCCGTCGCTGACCGTTGCGCGCAAAACGGTTGCACCGTTTTGGTTGGGCAGCGGCGTGAGGGTGACGTAGGGTTCGTTGATGACGTAGCGAACGGGACCTTGTTCCCCCGATGCTTGGCCACCGATGCGCAACACGACCGCCTCGCCCTCTGGATCGCTGACCACCGTGCGCAAGTCAAAAACCAGAGGAGCCCCGTCTTCGTTCATTTCCTGTATCGGGACCGGACCCGATTTGACGAGTTGGTCGTCAAAGGGCGTGAGCATCACGCGGAGACTGGTGTTGATTTCATCCACGACACCGCCGTCGCTTCGAAGAAGGACGTTGAGCATGCACTCGCCAAGCCATTCCTCTTCGAGGGCATGACGGACGGTGAGCCGGCTCTGGTCTTCAGCGATTTCAACTGAAAAGTGGTTGGCATCGGGGCCAACCAACGTGGCGTTCACAACACGGACCGCTTGCCCGTCCGGGTCCACCGCCACCTCGGACACGTCCAATTCGGCCTCGCCGTGCTGAGGGACAAACACCGTGGGTTGAGGGTACAGCAAGGAGACGGGAGTGTTGTTGCGCGTGACGCTCTCCCAAAGCATCGAAGGCGCACCTTCAACGTCGACTCGCATCCATGCAGTCTGGAGGCCGGGTGCGACGGGTGTCATGGGATACGAGCAGGTGGCGGTGCCGTTGGCGTCAAGTCCAGCAGAGGTGTTCCAGGACGCATCAAGCCAACCGCAGGTCACGTTGACCGACCAATTTTCGGGCAGAACACCGAACACGTCGCCGTTACGAAGGCTCCAGTTCGCGCTGATCTCGAAGGTGTCGTTTGCATTCAAGACGGATGAGGTGTTGTGCGAGACGGTGAGATTCTCCCAAACAAGGAAGTTCGAGGAGGTCAGTTCTTCGTCGACATAGGCACGCTCGTCGCTGACAACCTGCGGGCCAAGGGCCCGGTTGAAGGCCTCTCTGAACCGTGCGTGGTCCCCTCGCAACACGGTGTCAAGGTACGGCACTGTATGATCGACCGCCAATTGAATCTGGTCGCTCTTGCTCATGGTGGGGTCGCCGTCGTTTTCAAAGATGGACTGCGTGTCTTGAAACTGGTAGTGATCTGCACCGAGCAGATGCATCCACTGCCAGCCGTACCCACCCAAGGAAGCCATGCGTTCCATCGTCGCTTGAGAGGGGGCGATTTCGTCGACCGTCCCCGTCATGAACAGCGCTGCATTTGGCGACGAGAAGGAAGCGGTTTGCTCGACATCGTCCCACGTAAAAGCGGGACTCACCTCCTCCAAATCCAGTCCGTAACCCACGAGGCCTCGCGGCGGTTGGTGGTCGGTTGAAGATGACGCAAGTGACCAAAACGGAGCGGCGAGGAACGCAGCAGCGGCGCCCTTTCCATGACCGAGCAAACCCCAATGTTCCAGGTCGATGTTGCTTGCACTCCCAAGCACTCGGCTGTTGGTCTGGTTTTGTTGATTCATCTGGCCGAAAACAGCATCGAGAAGGTTGACGGTGGCCTCAATATCGGTTTCGTCACCAACCGGTTGGACAACCAAAACGATGTATCCTCGTTGAACAAGCGGCTCGGTCAGCAGCGTGTAGCCGTCAACCGCTTCCCCGGAATCGCCGATGAAGAGAACCCAAGGGAACGGACCGTTCCCTGCCATTTCTTTGTCCTCACCGTTGGCCATGGCAGGGTAACTCATTCGGACCTCTGGGGAGAACGGGCCGGCAAGGTTGAATTCGGTCCAACCCACTGGAAAGTCGGCTCCGTCGTGACTTGGCTGAAACGAACGGTCTTCCACGGGCTCGCCAAAAGCGAGCGGCAGGAGAAGCAACGCAAGCACCCAAGCGACGACCGAGGTGCTGGTTTGTTCACGACCGACCATCACCTCATCACCGAAGCCGCTTTCCAAAAGAACCTTCGCTATGTTGCATATTCTGCGAGGAGAGATTCCGCCTTCAAGAGCCGCGTCAGCAACAGTTCCAGAGAAGGCAGAGAAGCTGCGTGTTCGGGTGCCCATAGGTGGCGCCAACACGCCAAATGTTGTGCTACGAGCAACCACCGGCCATCGAGGAAGGGGGATGAGCAGGCAGCAATGCGGTCCTCGAAGCTACCGCTCATCGGTTCGTAGGCGGCTTTCAACAACAGGGTTTCCGATGCTTCGGCGGACACCGTACCGTCAAAATCAACGAGAACGACGGGAGTCTGTTCGCTCAGGTTCCCCGCCAAACCGTCAACATCGAGTTCCCTGCGACTGGGCAGGACATGAAGTTGGCCCCCCGATTCAGCCCACGTTGAGGCCGTTGAACGAGCGGCTCCCCCTCCGCCGCACAATCCCAAAACCGTCTCCTTTGCCTCAAATCCGTGGTGATGGAGCACCATACGAACGCCTTCTCCGTCAACGCCTGCGCACCACCAGCCGCGACCGTCCCACCGCAGGACGTTGACCGATTTGGTGGTCATCGAGGTGTCGATCGCCCCCACCGCGCCGGAGTCGAGTTGATGCTTGAGCGGGGTCGTGAGGTTCAACCAAATCTCCTCACCAAACATTCGGGTGGGCAGGCCCGGATGCAGGGGGCGTGCCGTGATGTACGGCTCGGTGGAGGAGGGGGCGAAGTCAGCGTGAGGCGATTCAAGTTCCATGGCGGCGTTGACGGCTTTCTGAAGGAGAGCAGAAGTACGGAATTTTCCAAAAGGAGCACCGGTATAGGTCCAGGGTCGCGGCTCGGGCACGGCGCCAGCATAGCCCCAAGCCAACGCATCGGCCAAAGCGGCGACCTCGACGAGTTCCATTTTGAGGTGTTTCTCGCTGGTGGGTAGCCCCAAGTGTGCCGCAACAAGTGCGGTGAGAAGCGGCGAGAGGCTGTCTTCGACCGGGTGGCCAGCGATTCCGTACCGAATCACCACCATGCACCGTGGAGGGCCCCTCACATCAAAAAGCCGCCGAAGTGCCGTGTGAACCTTCAAGAAGGAGTGTTCCTTGGTGGATTCATGGGAAAAGGAATCGGCATGATGACGGCTGTTCTTGGCACCTACATGACGTTCAAGATGTGGGCTGAGTTCAACGAAGCCCTTGGAACGGTGTTCGGAGCATCGTGGGCCATCATCATTTCAACCATGGTGTTCCTCATCTACCAGTCGAATAAAAACGACAAAATGTACGAGGCACAGTTTGGGAAAAACACGCCCGAACAAACGGCCATGGTCAAGCAAATGGAAGCCGAAAACGAAGCACCGTTGGTGTTTGTAGCCGGCCTTTACCTCTTTGTGGTGGTCGTTTTTGAAATCCTCCTCGGTGCTCTTTGAGGCTGACATCGCATGGCAGACCTTCTGAACATCCTCTTGCTCAAAGACCGGGTGAACGGTGACCGGGACAACATCTTCCTGATCCTGTTTGAGAAAGCCTTCATCCTCATCGCCTTGCTGGTCGTGCTCCTGATCGGCATTGCTCTGGAACTTCCCCCGTGGGCCGTTGGGGTGTTGGTCGGAGGGTCGCTCGGACCCATTGTCTACGGTCACTATTACGTCATTTACATTCGTCCGCTCAAAAAAGAGCAGAACCTTGATGAAGCAACGCAGCAAGCCAAACGCAAGAGGATGTGACGCAATGTTGGGCTTTTCATCGATTATGGACTTTTTTGGGCTTGGTGACATCACCGGAATCGATGTCTTTTTTGCCGCCATGGCGGTAATTGGCACCGTCCTGTTCACCATCTACTTCTTGTTGGTTCTCGTCGGTGGCGTTGCTGACGGATTTTTGGACGCCATCCCCGGATTGGACATCAATCTGGAGATGGACGCAGAAGGCGTGTTCCACATGCTCACCATCCAAGGGTTGTTGAGTTTCATGATGATGTTCGGCATCTTTGGATTGGCGGTGAGCCAAAGCGATTACGGGGCCATACCTGCCATTCTTGCGGGCACCTTGACGGGCGTCGCCTCGATGTGGATGGTCGGCAAGGTCTTCCAGGTGATCGCCAGCCTCGAAACCGACGGCACGGTCGCCCACAGCGAAGCCATCGGAGCCAAGGGCACCGTTTACCGCATCATTCGGCCTGGTCAATCCGGTGAGGTCCAAGTGGAGTTTCAAGACGCCCTACGCACGTGCGAGGCGGTGGCCGAGGACGAGGGACTGCAAATCGAGACGGGGAAGTTCGTCGTGGTGGTCGGCAACATCGGCGAAATCTTGGTGGTAAAACCGCTCAAAGTGGCCGATGCGGTTGCATCCCCCGAAGAAGAATAATCCCCGTGCCGAGTTAAATCTCTTAAAGGAGAGGGTTTGTGCTTAGCCCATGGCCACCGTTGGTGAAACCCTCGTTCTGCTTGGAATCTCGCTCTTTGTCATCGTCGTTCTTGCGACCGTCTACGTCGCCACAAGTCGATACAAACTCGCCCCTGCGAACAAAATCTTGGTCGTCTACGGAAACACAAAGGGGGCTGGAGCAGCCCAATGTTACCACGGTGGCGGGAAAATTGTCTGGCCGCTGGTGCAAAATTATGCCTTTTTGGACCTCCAACCAATGACCATCAACATCAACCTCGAGCACGCGCTCTCCCAGCAAAACATCCGCATCAACGTCCCGTCGACGTTCACCATCGGTATTGACACGAAGCCTTCCATCATGCAAAACGCAGCCGTCCGCTTGCTTGGACTGCAACCCGCTGACATTGAGGCCATGGCCAAGGAAATCATCTTTGGTCAACTCCGTCTCACCGTCGCTTCGCTGACCATTGAAGAAATCAACGGCGACCGTGAAGCCTTCTTGAGCCAAGTCGTCAACAACGTGGACACCGAACTGCACAAGATCGGGCTTTACCTCATCAACGTCAACATCACGGACATCACCGACGAAGCAGACTACATCAAGTCCATCGGCGCCAAGGCTGCTGCTCAAGCGATCGCAGCTGCCGACGTCGACCGAGCCAACGCCACCCGAGACGGTGCCGTTGGTCAAGCAGAAGCCGACCGTGCCCGTGAAATCCAAGTCGCAAAGAACCGAGCAGAATCCGACAAAGGCCAAAAAGAAGCCGAGGCCGACCGCCGTGTCTACGTTCAGCAACAGGAATCCAAGGCCGTTGAAGGTGAGAACCTCTCCCGTGCAGAGATTGCAAGTTTCAACGCCGACCTCGCCGAGCGAGAGGCTGAAGCCCTCAAGCGTTCGGAAGTCGCAAAGCGCAAGGCTCAGGTTGAGATTGAGAAGGCCCAGTACGAGTTCGAAGGCCAGCGCCTGCGTGCTGAGGAAATCGCTCGAGAAGAGGTATCGAAACAACAAATCGAGATTGCAGCCGAAGCCGAAGCCGAGCGCCAACGCCGAATCGCCAAGGGTCAGGCTGACGCCACCCTCGCCGCCTACAGCGCCGAAGCAGAAGGTCAGCGAGCCGTTCTCGAAGCAAAGGCCGAGGGTTACGCCAAACTCGTCGCCAGTGCAGGCGGCGATGCCAAGGCCGCTGCCACGCTGCTCATGGTCGAGAAGATCGAGGAACTCGTTGCTCGTCAAACCGAAGCCATCGCCAACCTCAAGATCGACAAGATCACCGTTTGGGATTCTGGCAACAACGGCGGCGAAGGCGGGGCAACCTCCAACTTCGTGTCTTCCCTGATTCATAGCCTCCCACCGGTGCACGATGTCGCCAAGATGGCTGGCGTCGACCTCCCGGATTACCTTGGAACGATGAAGGAAGAGTGAGGTCTCCGCTCGCAAGAGCGGCTTGAAAACCCGCCCCCTCACCGGTTGACTGAGCGAGGGTTTCAAAGACTCAACGAGTCGCAACCCAAGCATGGCCTCGGACCTTGAAATTGCACGTGCCGCCAAAATGGAGCCCGTCGAAGCGGTGGCGTGGAAACTTGGAATTTCATCCCACGAATTGATGCCCATGGGCAACGGCGTCGCCAAAGTCACCTGGCCGGCATTGAAAGAGCGCTTCGGAAAGCCGTTGGGCAGCTTGGTGCTCGTCACCTCCGTGAACCCCACCCCGTTCGGTGAGGGCAAAACGGTGACCACCATCGGTTTGACACAGGCGCTTTGTGCCATCGGCCAATCCGCCACCTGCGTCATTCGTGAACCCTCCATGGGACCGGTTTTCGGCATCAAAGGAGGCGCTGCAGGAGGAGGGCACGCTCAAGTGCTCCCGATGGAAGACATCAACCTCCATTTGACCGGTGACCTGCACGCCGTCACCTCGGCGCACAACCTGCTGTCCGCCCTTCTCGACAACCACCTCAAGCACGGAAACGCCTCCAAAATCGACCCGTCCCGCATCACGTGGCCGAGGGTGATTGACATGAACGACCGAGCCCTTCGCAACGTGACGGTGGGCAAAGGTGGACCGGCCAACGGGCTGGTTCGAGAAGATCGCTTTGACATCACGGCGGCCAGCGAAGTGATGGCCATCCTCGTGCTCGCCAACGATTACGCCGACCTGCGCCGACGCCTCGGGCAAATCGTGGTGGGAACTTCAACCGAAGGCCACCCGGTCAAAGCCGAAGACATCGGAGCCGCAGGTGCCATGGCCCTGCTGCTGAGGCAAGCCTTCCTCCCAAACATCACCCAAACCCTGGAAGGAAACCCTGCCTTCATTCACGGTGGGCCTTTTGCGAACATCGCCCACGGCAACTCCAGCATCATCGCCGACCGTATGGCGCTGGCCAGCGCCGACCTTGTCGTCACCGAGGCCGGGTTCGGCTCCGATATGGGCGCTGAGAAATTCATGCACATCAAAGCCGCAACCTCCGGCAAAGCACCGGATTGCATCGTCATGAACGTCACGGTACGCTCGATGAAATTGCATGGAGGGGCGTTTGGGGACCGAGGCGGCATCCGCCCGGACAAAGCCACTTTGGAAGCCGAGAACGTTGAGGCCACCGCCCTCGGGGCCAAAACAAACCTCGACCGGCACATACGAAACATGGCTGCCTTCGGCGTGCCTGTCGTGGTGTCCATCAACAAATTCGCTTCCGACACCGATGCCGAGTTAGCGGCCATCACCAACGCCGCTCACGAAAGTGGAGCACAAGCGGTGTGCATCACCGAAGTCCATGCAGACGGTGGTGCAGGTGGAAAAGACCTCGCCGAGGCCGTGGTTCGTTCCGTGCAAAATCACGTCGCTGCCGGTCGCCCGTTCATCCCGTTGTTTGAGGACAACGCCGACCTGTTGGACAAGGCGACCGCCATCGCCACCCGCCTCTACAAAGCGGACGGGGTGGAGATGACGCCCAAGGCGCAACGGGAGCTGGAACGCATCCGCTCCTGGGGTTATGGACACCTCCCCATCTGCATGGCCAAGACGCAGTATTCCTTTTCGCACGACGCCTCGCTTTTGGGAGCCCCTTCCGGGTTCACCGTACCGATTCGAGAATTCAGACTCAATGCGGGTGCCGGGTTTGTCGTGGCGGTTCTCGGTGACATGATGACGATGCCCGGCCTGCCGAAGCGACCGGCAGCGTTGGACATGGACATGGATGAAGACGGGAACCTCCTCGGCGTGTTTGGGTGAGGGCATGGAGATACTGTCCCGAAGCCCCGAGGAATGGCGACTTCGTGTTCGAACGGTTGACGATCTTTGGGTTCTCCAGCGGCTCATCAAACCCGGGATGTCCATGGGCATGTTGGGCGAACGAAGGGACCAAACCACTTCAGGTGACGAAGGCGGGAGAGCCAAGCAAGCAGAACGCAAGAAAATGTGGATTCAACTTCAAGTTCACCACACCGAACATCAAGCGTTTTCCGAAACCCTGCGCGTGCACGGCGTCATTGAACAAGCACCCTTTGACGTCGGCCTTCATCACACGCACATGGTGGAATTACGGGACGAACTTGTTCTCAGCACGCCCCACGGGTTCAGCAAATTGGACCGGGACTTGCTCCAGGAGAGCGTTGACGCTGCGAAGCAAGGGCAAGTGGCGCTTTTGGTGGTGGAAGGCGACGAGATGATTCTCTATTTCGTGACCGGGCGTGGCTTGCGAGAAAGCGCCACATGGACGATGCGAGGCGGAGGAAAACGAGGCGACCTCCGGCAATCCCAAGGCGTTGCAACCGCTTTCCGAGCCAGCGTTGTTGACGGGCTTACCCAGCAGCTCGACCCCGAGATGCCGATGGTGCTTTGCGGACCGGGGAAGAATCGAGACCGAATGATGGACGACCTCAAGGCCGCCGGCCATCGACGCAGAATGACCTCCGTGGCGACCAGCATGGGCGGCCGGGCGGCTGCAAACGAGGTGCTGCGAGAAAACTTGGCCGGGAAGGTGTTGAGCGAACACCGGATGGTCAAAGAAATCGAACTGCTTGAGGAAGCATGGCAGCGCCTCTCAACCAACGGTCCCGTCGCCTACGGTGAAATCGGCCTGGCCCGGGCCGTTGATGAGGGAGCCGTTGAGACGCTGCTCATCAGCGCCGACACGCTTCGAGAAGAGGAGGCGACCTGCAACGGGCGGCCGTGGGCCGAAATTGCGGAGACCGTTGAACGGTTTTCTGGAAACGTCGTTCAGTGCTCTGCCGACCACGACGATGGCGAACAACTGCTTGGTTTTGGGGGAGCAATTGCCCTCTTACGGTACAGGGTGTGAGGGCGTGAACATCATCCACTTTCACCAATTGGGTCCCGACATTCGAAAGGACTTGCAAGGGAAGCGGTGGCTGCTGCTTAACGCTGAGGAACTTCCACAAGCAACGGCTGCCCTCGCCTTCAGTGAACTGGAGGACGTGTTGGTGGGCGTGGACCATCGCAACGCCCCGGTGGTGGAGGGCATGTGGTCGCGGGCGGTCCATCTCTTGGTGGTTGACACCGATGTTGACCAGCAAGCCATTCAGCGAGCGAGCGGTATCACGAGGGTTCTCGCAAGCGATGAAGCCATCGAGGCCCTGCTTTGGTAGTGGGTCTGGAGGGACTCGAACCCTCGATCAACTCCGTGTAAGGGAGGTGTCATAGCCGCTAGACCACAGACCCACGCTGCCCTGTGGGAGACCCTTTTTCAAGAATCCGCATGGGCGGTAACCTCAAGAGAAGAAGCCATGAGAAGGGACCAATGGATGCCACAATCCAGGCCGCTGCCGCTCGCTTGAGTCGCCGCCTCAAAAAGCACGGGAAAACCGTCACCCTTGCGGAATCGTGCACGGGAGGTCTGCTTGCCAGCACGCTCACCGACATCGCAGGGTCGAGTTCATGGTTTGAGCGCTCTTTTGTGACCTACGCAAACCAGGCCAAGGTGGAAGAACTCGGGGTTGACCCGGAAGCTCTCGCCAACAAAGGAGCGGTTTCCGCACAGGTGGCCATCCAAATGGCGCAAGGTGCACTGCGACGAGCAAACGCCGATTTTGCCATCTCCGTCACCGGTATCGCTGGCCCGACAAATCAAGGATCAAAAAAGCCGGTTGGGACGGTCTACGTTGGTATTGCTTCGCGAACGTGGGCCAACGCCAAACGCACCCAAATCGGGGGGACGCGAGAAGAAAACAAATCCGGATTCGTCCATTTTGCCCTCCTCACGGCCATGAATTGTTGGGACGAGGCCTTTGACCGCCTTTTGGAGGAGCAGGTCAAGATGGCGCACGATGCTGAAGAAGCTCGGCTCAAGTCCGAAATGGACGCTCAGCGAGCAGCCCAAGCGGAATTGGAAAAACAAGGCGAGGAGGGCAAGCCAGCGAGTTGGCAGGACGAGGCGTGGGAATCCACCGGTGAAGAGGACGGCATGGCTCTCGAGGTGGAGTGGGTTGACGGCGAGGAGTGAAACCCTTCCCCTTCCAAACGACCCACATACCTTTTGAAGCGTCGTCCCTCATTGCAATCATGGGTGAGCCTTGGTCCAACATTGCTGCCCTTTTGCGGCAACAAAAGTTGCTTGCGCCCCAGTCGTTACGGGAACGTCTCCTCCAGCTTGAACGCCCAGCGAGCGTGATTGCTGCGGCTCAATCCCTGAATTTTTCAGGGGGCATGTTGACCGCTGATATGCTCGATGCGATGGTGAACCTCGCTGACGATGCACCGAGCCCGATGCAAACGACCACCTCCCCACAATCCGTTGAACCGGTCGCCCCGGACTTGGCCCGTACCGTTGCACCGCTCGAGGCTCCTCAACCGGTTGACCTGATGCTGAGGAACAACTTACCGGATTGGAACGTTGATGATTTTTCGATGCACGCAAGCGATGCTTCATCGGACATCTCCGTTCACTACGACATCACCGGGAACTCCACCACGGAAGGAAAAATGGCCGACATCACCGCCTGTTTCAACGACCGCCTGCAAAGCATTCGGAAACTCATTGTCCAAAATTCAAACCTCCCGAGGAAGCATCAGGAAATCGCCCGACTTCTCGCGGAAAGTTCCCGCTACCAAGGTTACGAAAACAAAGCCGTTGCCATCGGGTTGGTGAATGAACCTCGGTACACGAAAAACGGACACTTGATCTGGGGTCTTGAGGACGAAACGGGAGAAATGACGTGCCTGCTCACCAAACGAAGCGGCGATGACCGAGACCGAGCCCACGAGCAAATTCTCGAAGCCGGTTTAATGCCCGACGACGTGATGGGCGTATCGGGCACCTTTAGCCAGACGGGTGACGTGTTTTACGTGGACGACCTCCATTTCCCTTTGGAGGCAAAACATCAGAAAGTAAGTGCTGAACAAGGGGTGAGCGTGGCCTTCCTTTCGGACATCCACGTGGGTTCCAAAACTTTCCTTGAAGCACAATGGCACAAAATGGTGCGCTGGTTCCACACCGACCCGCTGGCGAAGACGATCAAGTACCTCATTCTCTCGGGCGATTGTGTCGACGGTGTCGGCATCTATCCCGGCCAGGACAAAGAGTTGGCCATCCCCGATTTGTTTGCTCAGTACAGCGAGTTCGCCCGCTTGCTCGAACTGCTGCCTGAGTGGGTGGAATGTTTGATGCTCCCCGGAAACCACGATGCCGTGCGCCCGGCGGAACCCCAACCCACGTTTGAGAAGGACATTCAGCAGGACTACAACACCACCACGTTTGTTGGCAACCCGTGCGACTTCTCGCTGCACGGCGTTCGACTGTTGTCCTACCATGGGAAATCCATCGACGACTTTGTCGCAGGGCTCCGAACCGTAACCTACGCCGACCCGGTGGAGGCGATGCGAGAGATGCTCCGCCGTCGCCACCTCGCACCGCAGTGGGGTGGCAAAACCCCGCTTTCCCCCGAACCGGAGGACGGCTTGGTGATTCGGGAGGTCCCCGATATCTTCGTCACCGGCCACGTTCACGGACACGAATGCGTCGACTTCAGAGGCACGACCTTGGTTTGCTCCTCAACGTGGCAGGACCAAACATCCTACCAGCGAATGTTGGGGTTCCAACCGAAACCGTGCATGTTGACCATCATCAACTTGAAGAGTCACAAGTCGATTTCGATTCCGTTCGCTTGAACGGGGCATCAATCGTCGTCAAAACCGAGCAACGGCAGGATGGCTCGGAGGTTCTTTTCAACAACCACCGGAACCGCTGCTCTCGCAAAGGCCTCGACCGACGAATCACGACTCGGGTTGAATCCAATGAATCGACTTCCCTCAACGTGCATGGACAAGTCCATCTCTGAATCACCGACGGAAACGCATCTTGCGACATCCAGGTCGTTCATCTTGAGCAACTTGGTGATGATCTCCCCTTTCCCCGTGGCATGAAGACGGCATACGCCTTCATCGGTCAAGTAACCCTCTTCGTCAAAGACGAAACCGTTGGCGATCCAATCGTCGACCTTGAGCATGCTCGCAATGGAGCTCACGAAGAGGTCAACCCCTGCGCTAACGATGGCGACAAACACCCCTGCGTCCTGCAGTTTGGCAACAACTTCTCGGGCACCTGGCATCAATGCAACGCCGGCGTAGGCTCGGAAGAGGTCGTCCCGATGAATCGGGTTGACCACCGCTTTCCACATCTGGATGTCGGAGCGCATGAACTCGACGTCGCTGATCTCGCCCCGGATGAACCGGTTCAAGTTCAGGGCGTTGTCCGTCCCGAAGGCATCGTGCAGCGTGCGCCATGAACTGACAGCATCAACCAAGACGCCGTCGCAGTCAAAGACCACAACGTCGGGTCGCAGGTTCTGTTCTACCATGGTGAGTCCACCGCTTCACTCCCTCAAAGCCTTCGCATGCAACATCGTCCCAAGCACACCAAGGAAGGGAGGGACGCAAGGTCCCCCCACCTCCGAGGTACCCCGTCAACGGGGGGTCGTGCTCCGAATCGCAAGCGAACCGGAGAGCCTCAGGCCTTCTTGTCGTAGCTCAAGTCGCCGTACTTCTTCAGGACGGATCCCTTGCCGTTCAGCGGAGCGTACGAAAGTTGGATGTCAACATCGACCAGCGGCGTACCGTCTGGAGCGTGGGTTCGGACGAAGATAGTGTCTCCCGTGTTGAACGTGGAGATGGACCGTGTCTCCGTTTCCGAAATCTGCTCCTTTTGTACCGAATCGACAAACGTCACGAAGGCATCGCTGTTTTCAGGACTGAATCCGTAAACACCGGCACTGTCGGCAAGGTTCACCGTGTAGACCACGATTTGTCCCGTTGCGTTCAGGTAGGTTACAGCGACTTCAACGGCTTGCGTTGCAAGAGGCGTCTGCGATTGTTCAACCGTGATGCGCCAGTGACCCTGGTCTGCGTCAAACCCGTTGATGTCCTCGATGTCAAACGTCATACGAGGAACGCCCTTCACATCGGTCTCGGCCAGGCTGGAAGCCCAGACGTAGATGACACCGGACAACACGACGGTGATGGCCACCATCAGGATGGTAGCGATCACCGGGCTGACGGCAGCATCGTCGTCGACCATGGCTTCCACTTCTTCTTCGTCATCAGCACGTCGGCTGGAGAAGGAGAGCGCACTCACGAAGAGGCCAGCGAGCGCCACAGCGATGACGCTTGGGGCGAACGAAGGCACGGAGCTGGCGCCGATGGTCTCGACAACGTCTGGCAGGTTCTGGCTGGTCGCAAGGAAGGTGCTCGCAGGCTGGTTGGCGTGGTTACACACATCGGCCGTCTCCAAGGAGGTCATGATGTTGTTACACCAGTTGCTGTCCTCGAGGAGGGGTCGGCGCTCGGAGGTCTTCGTGGCGTTCTTACCGTATTGACCGGGCTTGGACCAATCATCCGTGCTCTGCACGTTGTTGATGATGGCGTAGTGCGAGGCTGGCTCGTCCGCTTGGAAGCGGTCAGCAGCCGTCACACCCAAGTCGCATGGGTTGGCCAGACAGGTCACAACGTCCATCTCAACCCAAACATGGGTCGAGTCCTTGGTGATGTAGACATCCTCGGTGTACTTCACGCTTGCACCGTAGTCGGGCACAGCGTAGTAGCGAGTCAACTCAACGTCGTCGTGGCCGTCCGTGTGGTAGGTGATGGCCAGCATGTGGTCGTATCGGTAGGGACCTTCGTCTCCACCGCCGCCAACGGTCACGGTCACGGGCACGTAGGTGCCGGTCATGACGTTGGTCACGCCGTTGAAGTTGAAGCCGGTCACATCGTCGAAGAAGTAGTCAGGGACTTGCTCCCGGACGTTCTCGACACGAACACCGATTTCCTTGGTGGCCACGCCTTGCTCATAGGCAGCGATCGGCATCACCGACGGGTCGTAGTTGGGGACGTACGTGTTGTACTCACCTTCGACCGTAGGCGCCGTAGCGGTGTCACGGAGGACCAAGCGGATTTGACAGTACTCTGAACCGGACGGTCCAATCTGGTGGATACCGTTGTTGTTCAAGTAGTCAATTTCCCAGTCGTTGGCGTTGGTCGTAGCGTCCTCGATGAGGTCAAACACGAGGTCATCGCCGACGATGGTCGTCGTGAAGTAATTCGTGTAGACACATTGGTCCGTCGATTCAACCGTCCAGTAGAGGTCGTCCAAGTCGTGGTCAACGTCCGCCTTGATCGCCGACAAGTCGTAGGTCAAGTTGGCTGCACTCTCGTCGTCTTCCATCAAGGAGATGGACCAGGGCAGAGCAGGGATGGACCCGTTGTCAGCCTTCATCACCGTCTCAGTGGTTCGGTTCCAATCCAAGATGACTGGAGCGTCGTTCACAGGAGCGACCGAGAACACCACGTCGTAGGTGTCGGCTTCTTGGTTCTCAGCACCGTCGTCGGAAAGACCGAGCGTCACCGTACACTTGCCACCGAGTTCGTTGTTCGTGTTCTCGGTGATCGTCAACTCGTTGTTGGCGATGGCCACGTCGAAGGCCGAACAGGCGTCGGTGGTGCCGAGGTCAACCGCTTCCGCCGTCCAGGTGTACACCTGTCGGGTTGGAATTTGCTCGTTGGCCATGTCACGGATGTACGACCGGGTAGCGTTGGAAACGTCACCCAAGAACTTGGTGTGGGTACCAAAGCCTTCAGGGAGGATGTTGTAGTTTGCCTCGTCCTCAGAGAAGATTGGCATACAGTCCTCACCAGCGACCGGGTTACCGGCACAGATGACCGGTGCGTCGTTGATGTTGGCCACTTCGAAGGTGATGTTGTGGTCATCACTGAGCCCGTTGCTGTCCGTCACCTCAAAGGAGAGGACAACGGTACCGAATTGGTCGGTCTTGGGCAGGATGGTCACGTCCTGACCGTTCAACACCGGGGTGCCGATGAGGTCGTTGTCGTGAGAAACAACGGTTCCCTTGGTCATGGTCCACGTCAAGTCACCTTCGAGGTCCTGCACGTCGTCAGCCAAGTTGGTGAGGCTGAACGTCACGGCGCCAGAGTCCTCATCACGGGTGAAGTCAACAAGACCGTCCGTGGTTGGGTCGGTTCCTTCGGTGTCGATAACAGGGCAGGCTCGCTCAATGTCAATCGTGCTTTGCACGTCCGTCGTGTCACCGGTGCCTGCGACGTAAGCGTCGTCAAAGACCACGTTGGTTGACAGGGAGATGTCGTCCACCGTAGCCCAGTCATAGGCACAGGCTGCTTGCGTCTTCACCATCAAGTCGTAGTTCTTCTGTCCGGAGGCCGTGGTCGTACCCTTGTAGGATTGGTAGACGAGCACTTCGTCGGTCAACACACCGTCAGCGAGGTCGGCGTGGGTCAACTCCACCGTCATGTACTTGGAGAGGTTCTGGAGGGTTGCTCCAGCGTCCAAGGTCTGCGATGGATGAACCACATCGATGTCGGCGGTGGTCTCTGCTTGCACAACAGCAACGATGTCAACTTCGTCAGGCATGCCGCCAAGGCGACTCCATGGGACACCGAATTCAACGAGGCTCGTTGAGGCGTCCATGGCGATGTTGGCCGTGCTCAGGCTGGATGGACTCCAGCCGAGGAAACCGTAGCTGTACAGGTCGTAGGAACTGGCGCTGTCGGCCCAGAGCACGTAGTTTGCGCTGAAGGGCAAGTTGTGAGCGCCACCAAGACCGTTGTATCCAACGTCGGAACCGCCGGTTCCGGTGCTGATGTAGATCAACACGTCGGAGGCCGTCAGGTCGGTGTCGGTCATACCGAAGTACAAGCCGTCGCCCTGGATGTAGCTCACGAGGAAGTCATCGGTTCCGTCACCGCTCATCTTTCCGGGCATAGCGTAGCCGGAGGGGTTGAGGGCGTTGCCACCGTTCCAGTCTTCATCAGAACCGTCAACGGTCATGACCTCGGGTTGGAAGGAAGGCGAGACGTAGGATGCTCGCTCCGAATCCGTGGACATCAACATCAGGCCAACTTCGTAGCCTGGTGCAGCACCCAAGTGGGTGGCTTCGAGGCTCAACAAGTTGGCTTCATCGATGACCGCCGAGCTGGCGACGTTGATCTTGCTTGGGTCCAACGTGTTCCCGATCGAGGTCACGTGAGCGTTGCTGCCTGCGTCGATTTGGGTCGACGAAGCAGCCCAAGTCATGTTCTCAACGGTACCGGTAGCGTCAACCACCGAGAGCGTGGTCGTGGCGTCCGAAACACCGCCGTCCCAGCGGAATGGCGTGTTTTCGACGT